>JBKPOZ010000047.1:0-7646 GCA_046733355.1 Pseudomonadota bacterium
CGCGAGGAGCGTTAGGAATTCGGCTCGTTCTTTCTGTCGCGTTTGCTCGGAATCGAGGTGAGCTATGCGGGCGAAAGCTGCATCGTCACCTTCGAGGCGCTGGAGAGCATGTCCAACCCGCAGGGCACGCTGCACGGGGGCATGCTTGCCACCGCCATGGATATTTCCATGGGACACCTGCTGCACCATGTGGCAGGCGCAGGCACCACGCTGGAAATGAAGGTGCAGTATCTCGCGCCGGTGACGGGAGGGCGGGTGCGCTGCGAAGGAAGTTTTCTGCGCAAGGGGCGCAGGTTCTTCTTTCTGCAGTCGCAGGCGTGGAGGGACGATGGAGTGCTCGTTGCACACGCGACCTCGACATGGACCCTGCGCGCATCTTCAGCCGCCGAGCAGTAAGGGTGGGTTAGCGCGGCCCGCAACTCTCCTTTGATCACCCGTCTCGATCCGCGTCGATCACGACCGCAAGACAGGGAGCGCGCTAGCCCAACCTACGGCTCTCGAAAGCCATTCACGTTGGGCGCCGCCGCTGTCACAATGAGCCGCATGGAAAAACCGTGGGTGTGGCTGCGGGATTGGGTCGCCACCCATCCAGTGGAGTTGCGCCTCGCTTTCAGAGTCGCAGTGTCCGCCGTGCTAAGCCTGGCGATATCGCACCTGTTGAATCTGCACTTCGCCCTATGGGCCATATTGACCGCCGTCCTGCTCACTCAGGTCAGCATCGGCCAGTCGCTCAAGGCGACGATGGATTATCTCGCGAGCACGCTCGGCGGGGCGCTCTATGCGGGCGCCGTGGGCGCGCTCATTCCGCATGGCAATGAAATCACCATGATGCTTGCACTGGGACTCGCCGTCGCTCCGGTAGCACTCGTCGCAGCCACAAATCCCCGCTTTCGTGCCGCGCCGGTCACCGCCGCCATGGTGTTCATGGCGCCGACTATCACGCACAGTGGCCCGATCGCGTCCGCTTTCGAGCGCCTGACCGAAGTTGCGGTTGGCGGTATTGTCGGGCTTGCTGTCTCCTTTTTTGTGCTGCCCGCGCGCGCGCATGAACTGGCCATCGAATCAGCCGCGCGCATGCTCGATCTGATCGCAGACAATCTGCCGCAGCTGTTCGCCGGCTTTGCGCACGAGCTGGACATTAGCGCGATCCGGAAGGTCCAGGATACGGTCGGCGCGGCGCTTGCACGCCTCAACACAGCCTTTCAGGAAGTGAAACACGAGCAGATTGCCCGGCTCGCGGATGTTCCCGATCCAAGCCCGCTTTTACGTACACTGCTGCGGCTGCGGCATGATCTCATCATGATCGGTCGCGCCGCCATGGTGCCGCTGCCGCACGAGCTTCAGCTTCGGCTGGCTCGCCTGATTGCGGCTTGTGCCGAGAGCGCAGCGAGCTATTTGCGCGCAAACGGCGCGGCGCTTCTGTCGCGGGCAGCTCCGGCGAAGCTCGATGGTTTCGAAGCCGCGCTTAATGCTTTTGCGGCGGAAATCGGCGCCGTACGCCACGAAGGCTTGACGCGCAACCTGCAGACGGATGTCGTCGAGCGGCTGTTCGCGCTCGGCTTTACCCTTGAGCAGCTGCACCAGCATTTCATCGATCTTGCGCGCTGCGTAACCGAATTTTCCCGCTCGTCCGACTGAGACGAGGTACAATGTTCGAATGCCGCCCGATGACCTGAAACGCCGCACGTTCGCAACCATGCTCGGCGCCGCCGCGATTGCGTGGCCGCTTCGCGCGTATGGACAGCAGGCGGCAAAGACGCCTCGTATCGGTATTCTCTCGCCCGGCCAACCCGACATTGGCGATTCCACCTTCAAGATGGTCAACGCCTTTCTGGAAGGCCTATACGAGCTTGGCTATGCGGAGGGGCAGAGCATTCTCGTCGAGCGCGCTTTCGCGGAATGGAATCCGGATCGCCTTCGCGCATTGGCTGCTAGCCTGGCACGCAAAGTCGACGTACTAGTCGCGTTCAGCACAACCGCGGCGCTTGCAGCCAGGCAGGCAACGGCCACGCTGCCGATTGTTGCGATGGGCATGGCGGATCCTGTGACAGATGGGCTGGTTGATACCCTGGGACGCCCCGGCGGCAACCTGACCGGCACGAGCTTTCTCGGCCCCGAGCTGGTGGCGAGACGACTGCAGCTCCTGCGCGAGGTGGTGCCGGCGGTCTCACGCGTCGCGGCGCTCTGGCATCCGAACGCCTACAGCGAGCGCACGATGCATGCTCTGGTGAATGAGACCGAGGCGGCAGCGCGCACCTTGGGTTTGCAACTGCAGCTTGTGCCAGCCGCGGCGCCTGAGGACATCGCCGGCGCTTTTGTCGAAATAAGAAAGCACAAAGCCGATGCGCTCATCCTGTTGCCGAGCCCGATGTTGTTCGGCGAATACAAGCGCATCGTGCGCATCGCCGCGGAAAACCGGCTGCCCGGAATGGGGGCGGCACGCGAGTTCGTCGATGTTGGCGGGCTCGTCTCCTACGGCGTGAACCTGCCCGAGCTGGCCCGGCAGACCGCTCCTTACCTCGACAAGATTCTCAAAGGGGCGAAGCCGGCGGACTTGCCGGTCGAGCAGCCGACGAAATTCGAGCTTGTGATCAACCTCAAAGCCGCCAAAGAGCTGGGGCTGACTATCTCCCGCGACTTCCTGCTGGTCGCCGACGACGTCGTCGAATAGGGAATGTTGCATTTGGGCTTGCGTGCTCCGGACATGGCACCGACCACTAATGATGCTCGTGCGGCAGAACCGAAGAACTCGCCGTCTTCGGGACACCGCGAGGCGGAGTCCTTCCTCACGCGAGCGTTGGCGCGCCTCGTGCGGGATGTGCCACCGTTTTCAGGGCGCGCATTCTTCATCTCCTTTGTCTGCCTGCTCGCCGCTCTTGACGCGCAGCTCCTGTTCCGGTGGGCCGGGTCTTCCGTGCTGTTCGCCACCTATTACCCCGCTGTGCTGGTGGCGGGTCTCATCGCAGGCCTTCCCGGCGGGCTGTTGGTCGCCTTTGCTGCGTTGTTCACCGGGTGGTCTTTCATTCCGCCTTATTTCTCGTTTTTTCCGCTCGAGCGTACGCAAGCCTTGGATTTGTTTGTTTTTCTGCTCTCGAGCGGGTGCGTTCTCCTCGTCACGCACTCCTATCGAGCATCCCTCGCGCGGCTTCGCAGGCACGAGCGCGAGCGTCAGCTCATCCTGAAAGAGCTGGAGCACAGAGGACGGAATACCTACGCGGTCATCGATGCCATCGTGCAAAAGACGCTCGAGGACCAACCCGAGCGGGCCAACGTCATTTCCGGAAGAATTAGGGCCATCAAGTTTGCAAACGATCTTCTCAGCCAGACCGACACGCACACCATCCTTCTGAAAACATTGCTGCGGCATGAATTCGTTCCGTACGGAGAGGCGCGTTTCCAAGCGAGAGGAGCGGACGTGGAGCTCGCTCCCGATACGGCACGTCATCTCGCGCTGGTGTTCCACGAGCTCGTGACCAATGCGGCCAAATACGGCGCTTTGTCGAATCCGGATGGGCGCGTGCTGATCTCGTGGAAAAAGGACGATGGAGCGGTGAGCCTCGACTGGAGGGAAGAAGACGGCCCGCCGGTTAGCCCGCCGAAAGAGCACGGGTTTGGCAGCAGGATCGTCACCCAGAGCTTGCGGTCGGTCTCCGGGTCGATCGTGCCGACCTTCGCACCCGAAGGTCTGCATTGTTTCATCACTTTTCGCACTTAGCTTGTGCGGGATGCGATTCGTACTTCCGAGCCAATCGCGGATTTCGGGAAAAGCAAATTGATGAACAGCATGATTAATTGGATCGCGGTCTTCGCGATTCTACTTGCGTGCCCCGCACAGGCGCAGCCGTCCGGCCCTGCGAGGTCGCAGGCTGATGCGCTCGCTGCCTACAACCATGCGCGCGACGAATTTCGGGCTGTCCTGAGAGAGCGCCGCGCCCAGATCGACGCGAAACAGCCGCTGCCCAACCTGCCCGGCCAGGCGCTTTATCTGGCGCGCAACGCCGTGATCAGCGCGTACAAGGACCTCACCGACGTCCTGCCGTCCAGGATCGGCAGGCCGAACAAGTTCGGCATCCCGCCGGCGTATTTCGACGCCGAGAACGAGCCGCTTCTCGACGAGTATCTGAACCTGTTCAAAATCATGCAGGCGCCTCCCGCAAACGCGCAGAACTCGGAAACTCCGTTCAAGGATGTGGTCGACCTGGGTACCGCGATCGCCCGCGCCAAGGGCCTCGATCCGGCAATGGCTGAAGCGGCAGGGCGTATCAGCCTGGGACTCTTTTTTGCCGAAACCAACGGTAACCAGAACATCGGCAATGCGCGCTCCAACAAATACAAGGGAAGCCTGCAGACCGGAGTGTCCGAAGATCAGAACGGTCAGAGGAAATGGGCGGCGATCAGGCAATCGATTGCGGGCTTTGACTCGGCGCTGATCGCGCGCGACGACAGGGAAGAGGCCCGGGCCGGTAATCTTGATCACCGCTTCAATCACTGGATCGCAGTGCGCAACGGGCTGATGAACGCCCATGCCGATCTTTTCCGGCAAATACCCGCGATCATGAAGGCATTGCCCGATCCGGTCGATCAGATGAAGGTTTTCGAGCTCATCCAGATCATTCCCAGTCCGACCAAGGCCGCACTGAGCTCGGGCCATCTGGTCGACTACAGGATTTCCGACCCGACCATCATGGGATATTTGCGCAACAACAGCGTGTTCACCTTTGGACACGCGGACCGGGCAAGGACATCCGCATCTTTTCGTGAGATTCTTGATGCGATGTGGCTCTTCAACGACAAATTCGAGCGCGCGCTGGCCAAGTTCACCGAGGTCAGGGGCCAGCACCATGGTAGGGCGCAATAGCGCAAGCGTATTGCGGCACTACACCAAATCGTAGGAGAGACAATCGCGTGTGCACGCACTGAATTAAGTTTGTCCATGATCGCTGGCGGGCTGGTTTTTGCCATTTTCTAAACGACCAACAAAAAAGCTATCCACAGCCCGGAGGCAATCCCGATGATGGCTCCCCAATTCGAGCAAGCAAGCATGTTGTGCATGTGCATACAGCACGCAGCGCACGAGTTCATGGAGCTAATCGATCGCATCGAGGTCCATTCAAACAACGTGTCGGTCTGGTCCGGTAACAAGCGCCTGATCATCACGGCGCGTTACGCCAATGCCTACGACCCGAGCGGCGCAGCGATGCCGGGCAGCGGGCGATGGGTGGTGGCGGAGAGCAGGGTCGAAGCATGAGGCCGCGCAGGCGACCGAGTGATCAACGTCCTGTGCAAAACCTCGCGATCTTGTGCACGAGTATGCGCCCCATGGTGAACGGATGGGTCAGGGCGGTGGTGACGCGCCCATGCATGCTCTCGGGCTCGCTGAATATGCCGAGCTGCCGCAGCAGCGTGGCCCGATCGTAGTAGATCTTCTCGCCAGCCAGCCGGTTCGTTTCATCGAAGCTGTAGATTCCGCAGAGCGGACACTCGATCCGACGCCCCGTCGCAGGAAGGCCGCGCCAGGCGCCCAGATGACGCCCGCGAATGATCACCTCGACGATGACGGCGTCCTCAGCCACATGCCGCCTTCTCACGTCGATGTGCAGATCGGGCAGGGCGCGCAGCAGTTGCTCGTAGAATGCGCGAATCTCTTGCAGCCCCACGTAGTGGGCGTCCCAGGGCTCATCATCGTAACGCGGTGCGCGCCCAAAGGTCGCCAGTATGCCGTCGAGATTGTGCTCGTTTTCGAGAGCAATGTGCTCCTCGACAATCTTCCGCCGCGCTTGCATCGTGCCGTCGGAACTCGGGCGCATATCTATGTCTCGCTCTCAGGTCGTCTTCTTGGCCAGCGCGGAAAACTACCAGCGGCTGCTGATCACGATCCGGGATCCCAGTCGAACTTGTAGTTCAGGCCGGCGCGCACGACGTGGTCGGCGATGCGCGAATTGAATTGAGCGGCCAGCGTCATGACCTGCTGGTTGTTCGCCAGAGCATCGGTCCTTCCGAGATCAAGATACAAATATTCGATCTTTCCAGTCAGGTTTCCGCAAAGGCGCGCTTCGAGGCCGCCCCCGACCGTCCAGCCGCGGTTCAGAGTAATGGCGCTGAACTGATTGGGAATGATGAAAGCGTTGCCGTTCTGGTCAATGCCAATGCCATTGACGTTTCCCGATACCTGGATCTCGCCGATGGCCGCTCCGCCCGTGACGTAGAGAAGCGCATTCGGTGTGAGCGCCGCGCCAAACCTGCCGCGCAATGTCGAAAACCATTCGATCTTTTGATATTGGTCGAACTGGACAATTGTCGGTCCGGTCGGATTGCAGACCATATCGGGGCAACGGATGATCGGTGTGCCGCGCTGATCCGCGAGCTGCGCATCGGCTTCGACGCCCCACACCCAGGGTCCTAGCTGCCAATTATAGCCGGTCTGCGCGCCGCCGAGCTTGCCGCCGATGCGCGAGCTCGAGGACGTCGTGTACAGCAGCCCGCCCAGGGTTTCGTCGGAAAAGAAGGTGTCGGTCTTTGTGTTGCCCCAGCTGTAGCCGGCATTCAGCCCCAAATAGTAACCGGTCCAGCTCCACGGCATCCTCGCGGCAACTCGCTTGAGCACGTGCGCATCTGCCAGCCCTTTCGAAATTTTGCTCACATCGGTTGTCGGCACCTGCACCAAATTCGGATCGAACTTATAGTTGAGCCCGAGCCGCACGATGTCATCCTTGAGCCGCGAATTGAACGTGACGGCGATCGGGACCGTATTGTTTGGATTGGCCACAAAGGTGGTTTGGTTGCCAAAATCCATGTGCAGGTATTCGACCTTGCCGGTCACATTGCCGAAGAGCCGCGTCTCGATGCCGCCGCCCAGCGCCCAGCCCGGCTTGACCTCTCGGGCCGCGAAATCCTGCCCGGCAGGATTGAAGATCGGGTTGCCGTTCACGTCGAAGCCGCCGAAGGCAAAACCCGCGATGTTGCCGAAATGCGCAATGCCGCCGGCAGCGAAACCGCCGGTGACGTACGGCATTACATCCGGCGTCACGGCCGCACCGAGCCGCGCCCGCACCGTGCCGAACCAATCCAGACTGTAAGTGTGATCGAGCCGCACCGGCGCTTCGAAAGTGGTGATCGTCGGGCTGCACATCGCCGCAGGACAATCCGCCGTCGAATGGACGCGCTGCATGGACATTTGCACGTCAGTTTCGAGCCCCGCGACCCAAATCCCCACTTGCCAGTTGTAGCCGGTCTGGATGCCTCCCAGCGCGCCTTTCACGGCCGAGGCAGAGCTCGTCGCGAACAGCGGCGTGCCGAGGTTCCCATCATTTGCGAAGGTGTCGTTGTTCAACCTGCTGACGGCGTACCCGGCATTGGCTCCGAAATAGAATCCGGTCCAGGTCCATAAAGCGCCCGGCGCCGTCTTTGTGACGAAGCGCGGCTTGTCGAGCTTCGCCGTCAAGCCGCGCTCGGGCGCATACGCGGTTGCATAAACCGCAACGGGGTCGAATTTGTAGTTGAGCCCAAAGCGCACCAGATCCTCGGAAATATGCGAGTTGAAGCTCACATTTACGGGAGTGAGATTGCCGATATTCGTCGCGAGTGCGGAATATCTGCCGAAATCCATGTGCAGGTACTCGACCTTGCCGGTCACGTTGCCGCCAAGA
>JBKPOZ010000048.1:0-33383 GCA_046733355.1 Pseudomonadota bacterium
TTGTGAGCTTCATGCACTACGATCTCGGTTACTTCGATCTGGAGCAGAAGACGTTGCAACCCGTGGACAACCCCTTCGGCCCAAGGTTGTCACCCATGTCTTAGGTACGTTTTGTCACCTATGTGTCCGGGTCGGACCCGATGATTTTGGAGCGGGCGAAGGGATTCGAACCCTCGACCCCAACCTTGGCAAGGTTGTGCTCTACCCCTGAGCTACACCCGCATCCAAAAGTCCGCAGCGGCTTTGCCGCCCGGACGAACCTATGCCAAAAGGGTTAGCGGTTTGCAACGGCCCGGCTTGCGCGGCCGCTCGTCCCGGGCGAACGATCCGACTCCTGCTGATGTGGCGTCGGCGGAGCCAAAAATCACCCGATCAGCGTACTATCCCCCATGGCCACCGAGCCCCAGGAATTGTTCGCTTTTCTGGACAAGCTGGGAATCGCCTACCGCACCATCGAGCATCCGCCCCTGTTCACGGTGGAGCAGTCACAGGCGCTGCGCGGCAAGATTATGGGCGGCCACACCAAGAACCTCTTTGTCAAGGACAAAAAGGGGGCGCTGTTTCTCCTGACCGCGCTGGAAGATGCCGCTATAGAGCTCAAGTCACTCCATCGTCTCCTCGGCGCCAGCGGGCGCTTCTCGTTCGGCTCTCCAGAACTGTTGCGCGCAACCCTGGGCGTTGAGCCGGGCGCGGTGACACCGCTCGCGGTCATGAATGATCGCGCCGGCCGAGTGAGCATCGCGCTGGACGCCGAGCTGATGCGCCACGAGATAATCAACTGTCATCCGCTCGTGAACACGATGACGCTCTCAATGGCCGCTGCCGATCTGCTCCGCTTTCTTGAAGTGACCGGCCATCGACCACGCATCCAATGCCTGGCGCAGCCCCCGCAAGCGGTCGCGCAGCACACTCCTTGATTGCAAAGCGCCCGCAAAACCCCATCTAATCCGCATCCGACGGCGACGAGGAACACAATGACTTTGCTGCACGGCGGCGATGCGCCAGCTCCACCCCCCGTGGTCAAGGACACGACCACTCAGACTTTCATGAAAGACGTCATCGAGGAGTCGAAACGCCAACCGGTGCTCGTCGACTTCTGGGCAGAATGGTGCGGCCCCTGCAAGCAGCTCGGCCCGGTGCTCGAAAAGGTCGTGCGCGCGGCCAAGGGCAAGTTGAAGCTCGTCAAAATGGATATCGACAAGCACCCATCCATCCCAGGCCAGCTCGGCATCCAGTCGATTCCGGCCGTGTTCGCTTTCGTCAACGGCCAGCCGGTCGACGGCTTTCTGGGCGCGCTGCCGGAAAACCAGATCACGGCCTTCGTCGAGCGCCTCACCAAGGATCGCGTTGGCGGCGAGGAAAAGGATCTCCTCAAGTCCGCCGACGAGGCGCTCGCCAAGGGCGACAGCGCCGGCGCCGCTGAGCTTTACGCGCGCGTGCTAGCGCAGGACAGCAGCAATGTTGCGGCGCTTGCCGGGCTTGCGCGCAGTTATGTGCGCACCGGCGCTATCGATCAGGCGAAGCAGACGCTCGCGCTGGTCCCGGATGCCAAGCGCAACGATCCGGCTGTTGCCGCTGCCCGCTCGGCGCTCGATCTCGCCGAGCAGGCGAAATCGGTAGGGCCCACAGCCGATCTGGAAAAAAAGCTCGCCGCCAACCCTCTGGACCACCAGGCCCGCTTCGATCTCGCCGTCGCGCTCAATGCCAAGGGAAAAAGGCAGGAGGCCGTCGATCATCTCCTTGAGATCGTGAAACGCGACCGCAAGTGGAACGACGACGGGGCGCGCAAGCAGCTTGTACAGCTGTTCGAGGCGTGGGGCCCGGTCGATGAGGCGACGGTAAACGGGCGCAAGCGGCTCTCGTCCATCCTGTTCGCATGAACCCTGCCGAGCGCGCGTAAACAGCGCATGTAACCGCCATGCCCATGAACAAGGTCTATGCCGGGCCCGAGGACCTTGTGGAGGTGATTGCGCTCTTTCCTTTGCCCGGCGCGCTTCTGCTCCCGCGCGGCCAGATGCCGCTCAACATTTTTGAGCCGCGCTATCTGGAGATGGTGGACGATGCGATGCGCTCGGAACATCGGCTGATTGGCATGATCCAGCCGGACGCGGCGCATCCCGGGCCCGAGACGCGGCCGAATCTGTACAAGACCGGCTGCGTCGGTCGTATCACGCGGCTCGCGGAAACAGGCGACGGTCGGTACCTCATTCAGCTCACCGGCATTGCGCGGTTTCGCGCCCAGGAGGAGCTCACAGTGGCAACACCGTATCGCCAGTGCCGCGTCAGCTACGCGCCATTTCTCGACGATTTCATCCCGCGCAAGGGTGAGGACACCGTTGACCGCGAGAGCTTGCTGCAAGCGCTCTCGGGTTTCCTCAAGGCGAATGATCTCAAGGCCGATTGGGAAGGTATCGAAAAGGCGCCGAACGAGGCGCTCGTCAATGCGCTCGCGATGATGTCGCCCTACGGACCCGCGGAGAAGCAGGCCATGCTGGAAGCGCCCGACCTGAAGACGCGCGCTGACATTCTGGTCGCCGTGACGCAGTTCGAGCTGGCGAAAAAAACCACGACAGGCG
This sequence comes from Pseudomonadota bacterium, assembly GCA_046733355.1. GTDB lineage: Bacteria > Pseudomonadota > Alphaproteobacteria > Rhizobiales > Xanthobacteraceae > VAZQ01. The sequence continues at coordinate 2,577 of JBKPOZ010000048.1, forward strand.
GAGAGACACCGCAGTAGCAGACGATATGCTAAAATGCGAAGCGCACTATCTTTATCCGCCATGCTGAGGTGCTCGGCGCAACGCGCTGCTGCGTCGCTCGCGCTTCAGGATGACGGGTGAAATAAGCGTTTGCGCCAGATACGGAGGTGCCTATGAATACCACCCCTGAGCCTGAACGGCCTCCCGGCAGCGTCGATCCAAAACTTCTGGAAATCTTGGTATGTCCGCTCACCAAGGGACCGCTTGAATACGATGCCGAAAAGCAGGAGCTGATCTCGCGACAAGCCAAGCTCGCCTATCCCATCCGCGGTGGCATCCCCATCATGCTGCCGGAAGAGGCGCGCAAGATCGATTAGCTCATCGAGGGCACGGCAATGATCAAGGTCTGGGGGCGCACCACGTCCATCAACGTGCAGAAGGTGATGTGGACGATCGGCGAGCTTGACCTGGGACACGAGCGCATTGATGCGGGGGGCACGTTCGGCAAGAACAACGAACCGGCGTATTTGGCGATGAATCCGAATGGCCTCGTTCCCACGCTCGACGAGGATGGGTTCATTCTGTGGGAATCAAATTCCATCGTCCGTTACCTCGCTGGCAAATATGGGTCGGGAAAGCTTGAGCCCGCGGACCTGCGCGAGCGAGCACGCGCAAGCAGCTGGATGGATTGGCAGCTCTCCACTGCCTCTCCCGCCATTCACGGCCTCTTCTGGGGCCTGATCCGCACGCCGCCGCAAAAACGCGATCACGCCGCGATTGCTGCCTCGCACGAGAAGACCGCCGGGGCCATGAAGATTCTCGATGCGCAGCTCGGGAAGACGGCGTTTGTTGCCGGAGACAAGTTTTCGATCGGCGATATTCCGGTGGCGCTCGTTACGTATCGGTTCCGCCGCTTGGCACCTGAACATCCCAAGTTCAACAATCTCGAGCGCTGGTATGTGGCCATTGAGCAGCGCCCGGCATTCAAGCAGCACGTCCTCGCGATCCCGTTTGTGTGATTTGGGATCGCAGGAGGATGGTTAAGCGCGCAGCGCCGTAGCCCATCATTGTGGCGCGAACGATCGATGGGTTTCGCTGCGGCTTAACCCATCTACAGCGCCTCACCGCGAAGGAGCTTGGGCACATTGCCGACGAGACCGGCAGCCTCGCGAATGAAAAACTGCTTAAGTACGGGCGTGCGGTCCACGAGCCCGAGGCCCACATCGCGCATCAGGCGCAAAACGTCGGAGCGGTTTGAGAACAGCCGGTTGAGCACGTCAGTCGTGAGCCCCATGGACATTGTATCGAAGCGCCGCCAGCGCTCATAGCGTTCGAGCGTGGTGGAAGAGCCGGGATCAAGCCCGACGCGCGCTGCATCTGCGATCACTTCGGCAAGGGCTGCAACATCCTTAAGCCCCATATTGAGCCCTTGGCCGGCAATCGGATGAATCACGTGCGCAGCGTCTCCGACGAGCGCGAGCCGATCTCCCACAAAGGAGCGCGCCACCCAGAGCCCGAGCGGATGCATGTGGCGTGGCCGGACGGTGACGATTTCGCCCAGCCGTAGCCCAAAGCGCCGCTCGAGCTGGCCATGAAAGTCCGCGTCAGACAGTGCAAGCATGCGCTCGGCTTCCTTCGTCGTTTCAGTCCATACGATCGAGGAGCGGCGGCCGGTCAGCGGCAGAATCGCAAACGGGCCCGCGGGCAGGAAGTGCTCTTCCGCACGCCCATGGTGGTCCCGCTCGTGTTGCACTGTGGTGACGATGGCGCTTTGTCCATATGACCAGCCGTGCACGGCTATCCCAGCTCGCTCGCGGATGCGCGAGTTTGCGCCGTCCGCCGCGACGAGCACGCCGGCTCGAACCACGGCTCCATCTGATAACCGAACCTCGACATGCTTCGAATCTTCTCTCCGCATTCTCTGCGTCGTCCCTCCTTCCTTGTGGGAGAGGGTCGAAGAGGGGGGTCGCACCTCCAATGACGAGGGGAACGCGCCGGGTTCATTCGGAGAACAAAATCCGTTCAAGGACAACTCAGTTATTGCGGCGGAGCGGAGCAGAACACCGCTTTCGCGTGCGCGATCGAGGAGGGCAGAGATAAGTCGCGCGTTCTCGACCATGTGTCCGAAGGCCTCCCCCGGCGCGATCTCGCCCGCAAAGGTCAGGAACGTGGGGCGCATCACATCGGTGAGCCGGCTGTCGGTCACCACCATGTCGAGAATGGGCTGCGCTTCAATCTTCTCCCAAGCCCCGAGTTTCCCGAGAAGGCGGCGCGCACCGGCCACGATCGCGGTCGCACGCCCCTCGGCAGGAGGACGCGCGAGCGTCGGATCGGCAACTACCACGCGGAAAGTTTCTCCCAGCGCCTCGCGCAGCGCGACCGCGAGCGTCAGCCCGACGATGCCGCCGCCGCCGATCATCACGTCCACGCCGTGGCGACTGGGGGACAAGTCAGTCATGCGTACTCCTACACAAACTACAGCATTGTGCCGGTGCCGCTGGGCGCGATAAAGGGCGCCGGGTTGGGAGCCTTCGATGTCTTCTGCGGTTGCGGATCTTTTGCGCGTCCTCGATCTCGAGCAGATCGAGGTCAATCTTTTTCGCGGCCGCTCGCCGCAGGTGGGCTGGCAGCGCGTGTATGGCGGTCAGGTGATCGGTCAAGCGCTCGTCGCCGCCTGCCGGACTGTCGATGTAATCGGCCGGCCGCCACACTCGCTGCATGCCTATTTCCTCCTCGGCGGCGATCCGTCCGTTCCGATCATCTATGAAGTCGATCGCATCCGCGACGGCAAGAGCTTCACTACCCGGCGCGTGGTTGCCATCCAGCACGGCCGTGCAATCTTCACTATGGCGGTCTCGTTTCACCGCGACGAGTCGAGCCTGAGCCACCAGGCACCCATGCCGTCCGTGCCCAGCCCCGAGGAGCTGCCCAACGAGGAGAACATCAGGGCGCGCATCCTGCCCATCATGCCCGATCCCGTCCGACAATATTATGAGCGCGAGCGGCCCATCGAGCTGCGGCCCGTCGAGTTCGATCGCTATCTGGGCAAGAAGATCGCGGGGGGCCGCTTCCACGTGTGGATCCGCGCCACCGAAAAGCTCCCCGATGAGCCCGCCATCCATCAATGCGTGCTCGCCTATGCGTCGGACATGACGCTGCTCGATTCGGCACTCATTCCGTTCGGGCGCACCCTGTTCGAGCCGACAATCATGGCGGCAAGTCTCGACCACGCGCTGTGGTTTCACCGGCCGTTTCGCGCCGATGAGTGGCTGCTGTATGCGCAGGACAGCCCAAACCTTTCGGGCTCACGCGGTTTTTCCCGTGGTCTGATTTTTGCTAACGACGGTACGCTGGTGGCCTCGGTCTGCCAGGAGGGCTTGCTCCGCGAAAGGCAAACGTAACGGAGAGCCTGGGAGAAGATTATGGGCACAAGCACAAAAGATCCGGGCAAAACCCTGAAGCACAAATAAGCGGGCGCTTAATTTTTGGGCACAAGGCCGATAATGTGAGCTTCTATCGAGAAGGCAGCCCTCGCCTTCCAGTTTCGGGGAGTGTGCATGAAGCTCGTTATCGCCGTCATCAAGCCTTTCAAGCTCGACGAGGTCCGCGATGCGCTCGTTGCCGTCGGCGTGCACGGCATGACGGCAAGCGAGGTCAAGGGCTACGGCCGCCAAAAGGGACACACAGAGATCTACCGCGGTGCCGAATACGCGGTGAATTTTCTCCCAAAAATCCGCATCGAGGTGGCAGTCGCTTCCGACCGCGTGGATAAAGTAATCGAGGCCATCACCACGGCAGCAAAGACCGGGCAGATCGGCGACGGAAAGATTTTTGTCCTGCCCATCGAGCAGGCGGTACGCATCAGAACGGGCGAGACCGACGTGGACGCCCTTTAGGCAAGCAGAGAGCAGAAGAAACGAACGCGAAGCGCACGCACGGGTGCGCGATCAGGTGGGGAGATCATGACGAGATACAGCACGCTCGGCCGCATCGGTTGCGGGCTCGTACTAGTGTGTGCACCGACTTTGGCCTTCGCGCAGGCGACCGCGTCCAAGATCGATCCGGCAGATACGGCGTGGATGATGGCCGCGAGTGGCCTCGTGCTGCTGATGACCATTCCGGGACTTGCGCTGTTTTATTGCGGCATGGTGCGCAAAAAAAACGTGCTTGCCACCATGGCGCAGAGCGTCATGTGCACGGGGCTTTGCTCGATCCTGTGGTTTGCGTTCGGCTATAGCCTGAGCTTCGTGGGCGACGCGCCTTTTCTCGGCAATTTTGCGCATTCTTTCATGCGCGGCACGACCATGGAGAGCACGAGCTCGTTTGCGCCGACCATTCCCGAAGTGCTGTTCATGTTCTATCAGATGACCTTTGCCATCATCACTGTAGCGCTGGTGGCAGGCTCGGTAGCAGACCGCATGCGTTTTTCTGCCTTCTTCTGGTTTGCCGCGGGCTGGCTCATCTTTGTCTACGTACCGATTGCGCATTGGGTGTGGGGCGGCGGTTTTTTGGCAAAGGCCGGCGTGCTGGATTTCGCCGGCGGCACAGTCGTGCATCTCAATGCTGGCGTGGCGGGCCTTGTGGCCGCCCTCGTGATTGGAAAGCGCTATGGCTATGGCCACGAGAATTTTGCGCCCTATGACCTGTCCATGGCGGTGATCGGCACGGGCCTGCTCTGGGTCGGCTGGTTCGGCTTCAACGGCGGCTCGGCGCTAAGCGCCGGCTCCCGAGCGGCTTTCGCCATCGTGGCCACGCACCTCGCGGCCTCCACCGGAGCGCTCACCTGGATGTTTCTCGAATGGTGGACGCGCGGCAAGCCGTCGGTTCTTGGGATGATCTCCGGCGCGGTGGCGGGGCTCGGTACCATCACGCCGGCATCCGGATTCGTGCTGCCTTGGCACGGCATCATCATCGGCCTCATTGCCGGCATGTTCTGTTTTTGGGCGTGCACCTGGCTGAAATTGCGCCTGGGATACGATGATTCCCTCGACGTGTTTGGGGTACACGGCATCGGAGGTGCGACCGGCACGCTGCTCACCGGCATCTTCGCTGTTGCCGCGCTCTCAGCCAGTCCTGATACGCCCGGGGGATCGCCGGGTCTCATTGAAGGCAATCCGCGCCAGTTTCTCATCCAGCTCTACGCGGTGATCGCCACCTTGCTCTGGTCCGGAATCACCACTTTCGTCTTGCTGAAGGTGGTGGGGTTCCTCGTGCCCCTGCGCGTGAGCCAGCAGCACGAGATTGAGGGGCTCGATCTCACCCAACACGGCGAGGCGCTGCAGTAGTACCCTCTGTCTCGGCTTCTTTCGGCGGGAACAGGGTAGGCGCGATGGTTAATCGGGCCTTTACCACGCCCGTCCTATGCTAGGACGAGCCTGGTGCGGCGGGTATTGGCGCCGCTTCCGTCGATGTTCATGACCGCCGCCTCACGCGAGCCTGCTGCCGCGCCAACCGACGTTGTTCGCACCGATGCGGGGCGTTCCCCCTTCGTGCGCCTCCGTGAGCTGCTGGGCGACACACCGCCCGGCAAACCGCCGATCAGCCTTGCGGTGGGCGAGCCGCAGCACGGGGTGCCCGACTTCGTTGCTCCGGTGCTTGCTCGCCACGTCGCCGAATTCGGCCGCTATCCCATGAACAAGGGGCTCGATGAGCTCTGCGAAGCGGCTGCTGCCTGGCTCGGGCGACGTTTCGTCCTGCCGCGGCCGCTCGATCCAGCAACCGAAGTGCTGGTTCTCAACGGCTCCCGCGAGGGGCTTTTCCTCGCTGCCATTGCGGCCGCGCGTTATGTCACTGGCCGCCGCGGCAGGCCCGCAATGCTGATCCCCAATCCGTTTTATGCGGCCTATGCGGCAGGGGCCGCGGCCGCCCATTGCGAGCCGGTCTATCTGCCCGCGACCGCTGCAACAGGTTTCTTGCCCGATCTCGACACTCTCTCGGAAGAATTGCTCTCGCGCACCGCGGTGTTCTTCATCGCATCACCCGCAAACCCGCAAGGCGCTGTCGCCGACATGCGATATCTGCGGCGCGTCGTGGCGCTCGCCCGCCGCTTCGGTTTTCTGGTGTTCAGCGACGAATGCTACTCCGAGATCTATACGCGCGATGCGCCGCACGGAATGCTGGAAGCGGCGGGCCCTGACTTTTCCAACGTGATCGAATTTCAGTCGTTGTCCAAGCGCTCCAATCTGCCGGGGCTGCGGATCGGCTTCGCCGCCGGCGACAAGAATTTCCTCGCGCGTTTTCTGGAGCTGCGCAATGTGGCGGCCCCACAGGTGCCGATGCCGGCGCAGCGCGTTGCTATTGCGGCCTATGGCGATGAAGAGCATGTGGCAGCGAATCGCCTCCTCTACACCCAGAAATTCGAGCTGGCCGATCAGATCATCTTCGATCGTTTCGCTTATCGCCGTCCCCCGGGTGGATTCTTTCTTTGGCTCAATGTGTCACCGTACGGCGGCGACGAAGCGGTAACGGTGCGTCTGTGGCGGGAAGCAGGATTGCGCGTGGTGCCCGGCCGCTATCTTGCGCGCGATCAGAGTGACGGCAGCAATCCGGGCGCAGGATATATCCGCGTCGCCATGGTCCAAGACCATGAAGCCACGGCCGAGGCGCTGCATCGTCTTATATGGGTACTGCACTGATATGGGCCGCATGGATCGCCTGAATTTTCTTTCGGACAGCCTGCGCGACGCGCTGCGCCGGCGCGCGCGCGAGCTGATCGGGCTCGCGCTCATTGGCCTTGCTATTGCCTTGGCCTTTTCACTCGCGACCTGGAGCATTCAGGATCCTAGTCTAAGCCACGCCACCGATGCGCGCGTGCGCAATAAGCTCGGCTATCCAGGGGCCATTGTCGCCGATCTGTTGATGCAGATCTTTGGCACAGCCTCTCTCGCGCTTGTCCTTCCGATTGCATTCTGGGGCTGGCGTATCGCCACCCACCGCACGCTCGCGCGGGAGCGCATTCGCCTGGCGCTGTGGCCTTTGGCCATCCCGCTGGCTGCCGCAGGCGCGGCCGCCTTGCCGCGAACCGCGGCGTGGCCGCTGCCTGCCGGACTAGGAGGCGTGCTCGGCGATTGGATATTGCACCTGTGCAGTTACGTCGTCGGCGCGCCGCTCTCGGCCGTACTCAAGACGGCTGCCGTCGTGGGCTTCGGCACCACTGCCCTTTTTTGCCTTTCGATCGTGGGGGGCGCCGGCTTCCATGCACCGGAGGGAAGGACCGGCAAACCGTCGGAGCGACGGAAACTCTCGCAGCCGGCAGAGCAAAGCGAACAAGAAGAAGAAAGAGCCGGCTGGATTTCACTTGGCTGGGCGACCCATGCGCTGCTCAGCCTGAAAGCGCGGCTGTGGCGCCTGTTGCGCCGACCGCCCACCCAACGCACGTCCAATGGTCTGTCACCTGCCGTTCGCCTGGATCCCCGCTTGGAGGAGAACGTCCCGCTGGCGCCGGAACCGGACGAGAATGAGGAGGATACAGAGGCTGCCGTACGCCCGCGCAAACAACGTGCTGTACCTCGCGCAGCTCGGCGCGCCCCAGGCGGCTACATCCTTCCACCTATCGAACTTCTGGCCACACCGAGATTGGTCGCGCGCGCGGTGCTCAGCGCGGATGCGCTTGAAGCCAATGCCACCGCACTCGAAGGCGTGCTTGCGGATTTCGGCGTTCGCGGCGAGATCATCAATGCGCGTCCGGGCCCGGTGGTCACGCTATACGAGCTCGAACCTGCTCCGGGCATAAAGTCATCCCGCGTGATCGGGCTCGCCGACGATATCGCGCGCTCGATGAGCGCGCTGTCCGCGCGTGTGGCCGTGGTCGCGGGCCGCAATGCCATCGGCATCGAACTCCCCAATCCGACGCGAGAGAAAGTCTTCCTGCGCGAGTTGCTGGCGAGCAGCGACTACATTGATACGGTGGCCAAGCTGCCGCTTTGTCTTGGCAAGACCATCGGTGGCGAAGCAGTCATTGTCGATCTCGCCCGCATGCCGCATCTGCTCATTGCGGGCACCACCGGATCGGGCAAATCGGTCGCCATCAATACCATGATCCTGAGCCTCGTTTATCGGCTGCGTCCCGAACAGTGCCGGCTGATTATGGTCGATCCGAAAATGCTCGAACTCTCGGTCTATGACGGAATACCGCACCTCCTTACACCCGTGGTCACGGACCCGAAAAAAGCCGTGGTCGCGCTCAAATGGGCCGTGCGCGAGATGGAGGAGCGCTACAAAAAAATGTCGAAGCTCGGCGTGCGCAATGTCGAGAGCTACAATGCGCGACTTGCAGAAGCGAAAGGGAAGAACGAGAAGCTCACGCGCACGGTGCATACCGGCTACGACAAGGAAACCGGCGAGGCAATCTACGAGCACGAGGAACTCGATCTCGAGCCGCTGCCGTTTATCGTGGTCATCGTGGATGAGATGGCTGATCTGATGATGGTCGCCGGCAAGGACATCGAAGGCGCCGTGCAGCGACTCGCACAAATGGCGCGCGCCGCAGGCATTCACGTGATTCTTGCGACGCAACGACCATCGGTCGACGTCATTACCGGCACCATCAAGGCGAATTTTCCGACCCGCATCTCGTTCCAGGTCACATCGAAGATCGACAGCCGCACCATTCTGGGGGAGCAGGGGGCGGAGCAGCTGCTGGGCCAAGGCGACATGCTCTACATGGCGGGCGGCGGCCGCATCAGCCGCGTGCATGGCCCATTTGTCTCTGACGAGGAAGTCGAAAAGGTGGTGCGCCATCTCAAGGCCCAGGGCACGCCGCAATATCTCGAGGCGGTCACCGCGGCAGAGGATGAGGACGAGGACGGCAACCCGATCTTCGATGCGACCGGAATGGGGCTGGCGGACGGGGGCGCCGATCTTTACCAGCAGGCGGTGCAGGTCGTGCTCCGCGACCGCAAGGCATCGACAAGCTACATCCAGCGACGCCTGCAGATCGGGTACAACCGCGCCGCCTCGCTCATGGAACGCATGGAAAAGGAGGGCGTGGTCGGCCAGGCGAATCACGCCGGCAAGCGTGAAATCCTCGTGGGCGACGAGGACGCGGAGAGCTATTGAGATTCCCACGTCTGCCCCGTGGCCGGCTTTCAGTCGTCATCTCGCCACAACCCATGGCTAAAGCAGGGTAAATGGGAACGCATGAGGGGATAATGCGCCACAGAAATCGGGGGCTGATGGCTGTCGCAGTGCTGGCATGTGCGGCTGCGGTTTCGGCTCCATCCATGGCGCAGACCGTCCCCCTCCCCATGCCGGCGCCGCTCAAAAAGGAGGGCGCACCGCCGCAAGCAGCCGCAAGGCCGGCTCCGCAGCAGCCGCAGAACCCCGCGGAAGCGCTTACCTCGACATTGAAGTCCTTATTCCATCTGGACCGGGATCCGGAACCTCCGGCAGCCACAACCAATCTGTCTGGATTCACTCCGACCCAGCGCGCGCAGGTCGACAAGGTGAGTGCGTACCTTTCGAGCGTGCAGCAGCTGGTTGGAAATTTTGTGCAGGTGGGACCGGACGGTAGTCGTGTAAAAGGCGAGCTTTACATGCAGAAGCCGGGCAAGGTTCGCTTCGAATACGACCCGCCGAGCCCGATCCAGATTGTGGCGGATGGACAATCGGTGGTGGTGCGCGACCGCAGATTAGGAACACAGGATTCGTATCCGCTCTCGCAGACCCCCCTACGCTATTTGCTCGCCGACCGCATCGACCTTCTGCGCGATACCAACGTGATCGGGGTGCGCTCGGACGACATGTACCTGACCGTCATTATCGAGGAGCGGCAGGTGCTCGTGGGCACGAGCCGCCTGATGATGATGCTGGGCGCCAAGGATTATCAGCTCAAGCAGTGGACGGTGACGGATCCGCAAGGCTACGACACGACCGTGGCCGTTTCCAACCTGGACACCAGCAAGCGGCCCGATCCCGCGCTGTTCCGGATCGACTACACCCGCTACGCGCAGTAGCGCATTCTCCTGCACTCCGCTCGTATCATTATCCCCGCGAATCCTGGATCGTTTCGCCTGCGCGGCGGCGGACGCTGGGGATTTCGTTGCGCGACCGCATGCGCGACGCTTTGCTATGGCCTATATTGTCGGGAATGCGGCTGACGGTTGCTACGTGGAACATCAATTCGGTGCGCTTGCGCATCAATAGCGTGCTGAAATTTCTGCGCGCTGCGCGGCCCGATGTGCTCTGCCTGCAGGAGACGAAGTGCCCGGATGACAAGTTTCCGGCGAGGCGTTTCAAAAGCGCGGGATACGAGTATTCCGCGCTGAATGGCCAGAAAGGATATCACGGCGTCGTCGTCCTCTCGCGCCTGCCGCTAGACGAGATCAAGGTGCACGCATTCTGCGGCAAGCACGATTGCCGTCACGTCTCGGTAATCCTCGCCGAGCGCGCAGGCCTGCGTGATCCGATTACGCTGCACAATCTGTACGTGCCCGCAGGCGGCGATATGCCGGATGCCGAGAGCAATCCGAAATTCGCTCACAAACTTTCATTTCTTGATGAGATGCACGCCTGCGCAGAGCTTCGTTGCAACGGAAGCAAGCGCATGATTCTGGTTGGCGACCTAAATGTGGCTCCGCTCGAACATGACGTATGGAGCCATAAGCAAATGCTGCGGGTCGTCTCGCATACGCCCGCCGAATGCGAGAAGCTCCTCGCATTCCAGCAGCAAGGAGGCTGGATCGATGCGATGCGCATGCGGGTGCCCGAGCCGGCAAAGCTGTACACATGGTGGAGTTATCGCTCGCCCGATTGGAAAACGGCGGACAAAGGCCGCCGTCTCGATCATGTCTGGGTGGCACCGGCCCTTGCGGACCGCATAAGCGACATGTCCGTGCTAAAGCGGCTGCGCGGCTGGATGCGGCCCTCGGATCATGTGCCGGTCATGGTGACGCTGGACGCATAACGAGATGGTTACGCTTCCGGCGCATACGAGTCGAGCACCGCGCGGACATTGCCCAACTCTCCCGTGATCTGCTGCATACGTCCGACGAAAACGTCGCGCAGCTTGCGCGCGGTCTCGGGAAAACTGTCGAGCATCTTCAGGAAAAGCGATCGTGAAATGAACACGACGGTCGCGGGCTCTATGGCGGTGGCGGTGGCCGGGCGGCTGGTCTCGGTTACGAGGGCCAATTCGCCCAAAAGCGTCCCGGGCCCCACCTGGGCATCCTCGCCATCTCCGGCGCGCGCGGGGCTGAGAAGAAAACGACCTTCCTGAATTACGAATGCCCCTTCGGCACGATCGCCGGCCTTGAATAAGATCTCGCCGCCATGCACGTAACGGGATTGCGCGCCGATCGCCAGAACGCGCAATGCCTGACGACTCAGCAGGCCCAGGGTCGGTACGCGCTGGAAAAACCCGATGTCGTCCTCAATGCTCATCGCCGAGGTCAGGGAACGAGCTTATAGCCGCCGGCCTCTGTGATCAGGATCGCCGGACTGCCTGCGTCCTTCTCGACCTTCTGGCGCAGCCGGTAGATATGGGTTTCGAGGGTGTGCGTTGTCACGCCCGAATTATAGCCCCAAACCTCCTGCAGAAGCGTCTCGCGCGAGACCGGCTTCTGGCCCGCACGGTAGAGGTAGCGCAGGATGGCGGTTTCCTTTTCGGTCAGGCGCACCTTGTTGCCCTTCGGGTTGAGCAGAATTTTCGAGCTCGGGCGAAAAGTATAGGGTCCGATGCTGAATACTGCATCTTCGCTCGCCTCGTGCTGGCGCAATTGCGCGCGGATGCGTGCGAGCAGGACGGCAAAGCGAAACGGCTTCGCCACGTAATCGTTGGCGCCGGATTCAAGCCCTAGGATGGTGTCCGAATCGGTGTTGTGGCCCGTCAACATGATGACCGGCGCTTTGAACCCATTCTTGCGCAGGATGCGCACAGCCTCCCGGCCGTCAACATCAGGCAGGCCTACGTCCATTATCACCAGATCGATCTGCCCGGCTTTGGCGGCTTGCACTCCCTTGGCTCCCGTATCCACCGCTTCGGCCTCGAATTCCTCATGCAGTGCAAGCTGTTCGACCAGAGCCTCCCGAAGCTCCGGATCGTCGTCCACAATCAGAATTTTGCGCGTATTGGGCATTGTTGAGGCGCGATTCCGCACTGTTTGCGCGAAGTAGAGCATTGTGACGCAGAAGGGCAAGCGCGGATTGGGGACACCCCGCGGGCATTGGTATCTTTAACCCATGCGACACCGGTCTATTTCATTCATCCGGATCCGGCGACGCCCGGCCCAGCGCAGCTTGGGCATCCTCGTGTTTGGTTCGCGCTGCTTCCCGGTTGTACTTGGCAGCAGTGGTATCAGGGCCGACAAGCGCGAGGGGGACGGCGCGACCCCGCGGGGAAGTTTTCGTCCGGTACGTCTATGGTGGCGGGCGGATCGATATCCCCGCCCGCGCACCCTGCTGCCTGTCCGCCGCATCACCCCCGATCTCGCTTGGTGCGAGGATCCGCGCGACCGCCGCTACAACCGCCCGTTCCGGCGTTCGGCGAGCGAGGTGGGCGACCGGCTTCGCCGCGATGACCATCTTTATGATTTGGTGGTTGAAATCGACCACAATATGCGGCCCCGCGTCACCCACCGCGGGAGTGCCGTGTTCCTGCACGTGGCGCGGGCGAACCGATCGACTACTGCGGGTTGTGTGGCAATGGCCGCTCGAGACCTCCATCGCCTGTTGGAGCGTCTATCCTGCAAAAGTCGGCTCCTGATCCAGTTTTAGAATTCCCGCGAACCAAAGATTGCTGTGCCGACACGCACATGTGTGGCGCCGAACTCAATCGCCAACGGAAAATCAGCGCTCATTCCCATGGAGAGGAGCGAAAGGCCATTCCGACGAGCAATCTTGGCGGCAAGGGCGAAATGCGGGGCGGGTGCCTCGATCAGCGGCGGAATGCACATGAGGCCGCCGACCCGAAGACCATGAAGGTTACGGCAGGACGCGATGAATGCATCGGCCTCCTCCGGGAGCACCCCTGACTTCTGCGGCTCGGCGCCGGTATTGAGTTCGATGAATAGCGCCGGCGTCCGCCCTTGGCGCGCGATTTCCTTGGCGAGCGCAACGGCAAGGCTTGCCCGATCAAGCGAGTGGATCGCGTCGAACAGAGCAACCGCATCTCTGGCCTTGTTCGATTGCAGGGGTCCAACGAGGTGCAGTTCGATGCCCGCATGGCGCGCACGTAATTCCGGCCATTTCGCCTTCGCCTCCTGTACGCGGTTTTCTCCAAATACGCGCTGTCCTTCGGCCATCAACGGCTCGATCGCGTTTGCGCCGAATGTCTTCGAGATTGCAACCAAGGTCACGGTCGCAGGATCGCGTCGCGCCGCTCTACACGCCTCTGCAATCTGTCGACGCACACTTGCGAGTGGCGTTTCGATCGCAGGATCATTCCGCATCATGAAAGATGATGCCCACCGTATGCCGGCGCCCCGAATGGAGCCGGCTTACCCCATGGCGCATGTTGACCTGATATGTCCCGCGAGCACCGCGCACCGGCCGATGATGAACCGGAAAAACGACGCCCTCCCCTTGACGAAGCGGAACTACTTCGGCGCGCGACTGCATGCGCGGGCGCTGCTCGGTCAGCACGAATTCGCCGCCAGTGAAGTCCTGCCCCTGCCGCGAGAGCAGAAACGCGACCTGCAGCGGAAAGACCAGTTCGCCGTAGAGATCCTGATGCAGGCAATTGTAATCGCCCGGTCCATAAGAAAGCAGGAGCGGCGTGGGCTTGTATTGTCCCGCCTTGTGGCAACGCGCGAGATACACCTGGTGCTCGCGCGGATAGCGCAGGCGATGTCCCTGCGCGCCGCTCCAAATGTTGGCAATTTGCGCAAGCGGCGGAAATAGAGACTCGCGCAAGACCGCAACGGGTTTCGGTAGCGGGTAGGCAAAATATTTGTACTCGCCGCGGCCGAATCCGTGTCGTGCCATGACGACGCGGCTGCGGAATAGCGCATCTGAATTATAAGATGCGATTAAGGACAAGCATTCGGGGGGCGTGAGCAGAACACCCGTCGTGGCATAACCATGTGCGTCCAGCTCGGCCGCGATGCGCGCCCAGTCCATGGCTGTGACGCGCTCGGCGAGGCTTTGCGGCGCGACATCGAGCTGCTGGCGCGCAGCAGTTCGCGCGTTCACGGCGCTTTCTCCCGCGCGATCAAAGCGCGCTTGCGCTCGACACCCCAACGATAGCCGGAAAGCGAGCCATCGGTGCGCACTACGCGATGACATGGGATGGCCACGGCGATTGCATTCGAGGCGCACGCCCGCGCAACGGCACGCACCGACTTCGGTGCACCAATCCGCTTTGCAAGCGCCGCGTAAGTCGCGGTTGAGCCTGCAGGAATCGCAGAGATCGCGTCCCATACCTGCTGCTGAAATGCCGTGCCGCGGATATCGAGGGGAAGATCAAGTGTGCGCGCCGGCGCTTCCACCAAAGCAATCACCTTGGCAACCTGGCTCTCGAATTCCTTGTCACCGCCGATGAGTGTGGCCAATGGAAAGCGATCCTGGAATGCGCGCACCACTTTTTCCGGATTGTCACCAAACTCGATAGCGCAGACACCTTTCGGAGTGGCGGCAACCAGAATCGTCCCCAGCCAGCACTCACCCACCGCAAAACGGATGTCCGTGCCCTTGCCGCCGGCGCGGAATTGCGTCGCGGTCATGCCGAGAAGCTCCGACGAAGCGGCATAGAAACGGCCGTTGGAATTGAACCCTGCCCCATAAATCGCCTCGGTGACCGTGCCGCGCTGCGCGAGCTCGCCGCGCAGCCGACGCGCGCGACATGCTTCCGCATAGCGCTTCGGTGTCACCCCGCAGAGTGCCTTGAACACGCGGTGGAAGTGGTAAGGGCTCATCCCGACGGATTGTGCCAGAACCTTCAGAAGCGGGACCTCCTCGGCCCCTTCGATGTGGCGGCAGGCCTCGCGCACGGCGGCTGCATGCCGCTCACCCAGTGAGGCCTCATCGGGACGGCAGCGTCGGCATGGGCGAAAGCCCTCACGCTCGGCCTCTGCACAGCTGGGGTAAAAAGCGACGTTCTCTCGTCGCGGCAGCCGCGCCGGGCAGGAAGGCCGGCAGTATACGCCCGTGGTGCGCACCGCGTAGTAGAACGCACCATCGGCGGCAGGGTCGCGCCGGCGCAGCGCATCCCAGCAATCCTGCTCGGTGTGGAAAGGGGTGAATGCGTGCGTTCTGGTCATCGTCGAAGATAACATCGTCATGCTCCGTCAGTATGCAACCGAATGCCGGTCACTGATTGGCAATTTAAACACGCGCTCGGGGATGGACACTCCGCTCCTTGCTCTGAAATTCGATGCGGTTGACCATGGCCGGTTCCCTGCCCTACAGCGCTTCGTAAACATTTGCCGGGCATAAAGAATCGATGGCTGTCGAGCGCTACAACGCCCGCGAGGCGGAGCCCCGTTGGCAAAAAGCATGGGAAGAGCGCGGCATCTTCGCGACGCCGAACGATGACGCGCGGCCAAAGTACTACGTGCTGGAGATGTTCCCTTACCCTTCGGGACGCATCCACATGGGGCACGTGCGCAACTATGCTATGGGCGACGTGATTGCGCGCTTCAAGCGCGCCACAGGGCTCAACGTGCTGCACCCTATGGGCTGGGATGCCTTCGGCATGCCGGCGGAAAATGCCGCGATGGAGCGCAAGGTGCATCCCTCCGCATGGACGCACCAGAACATCGCGGCCATGCGCGCGCAGCTCAGGTCGATAGGACTTTCCATTGATTGGCGGCGGGAGATCGCGACCTGCGAGCCGAACTACTACAAGCACCAGCAAAGGATGTTTCTGGATTTTCTGCGCGCCGGCCTAGTTGAACGCAAGCTCGGCAAGGTGAACTGGGATCCGGTGGACCAGACAGTGCTCGCCAATGAGCAGGTCATTGATGGGCGCGGGTGGCGTTCCGGCGCTGTGGTCGAGCAGCGCGAGATGATGCAATGGTATTTCGCGATCAGCAAATTCTCCGACGACCTGCTTACCTCACTGCATCGCCTCGACCGCTGGCCCGAGAAGGTGCGCATCATGCAGCGCAACTGGATCGGCCGTTCCGAGGGCCTGCTGGTTCGCTTCGCGCTCGATCCTGCGACCACACTGAACGGAGAGGACGAGCTCGAAGTGTTCACCACACGGCACGACACGCTGTTTGGCGCCAAATTCATGGCGCTCTCGCCGGATCATCCGCTCGCCGCTGCGGCGGCGGCGAGGGACCCCGCGCTCGCCACCTTCGTTGCCAAATGCAAGCGGCATGGCACCGCGCAGGAGGTGATCGACACGGCAGAGAAGCAGGGATTCGAGACCGGCATGCTCGCTGTGCATCCGTTCGATCCCGATTGGAAGCTCCCGGTCTACGTGGCGAACTTCGTCGTGATGGAATACGGCACCGGCGCAATCTTCGGCTGTCCGGCGCACGACCAGCGTGATCTGGAATTCGCGAACAAATATCGGCTGGGCGTTACGCCCGTGGTCTGCCCGCCGGATCAGGATCCGAAGAACTTCGTGATCAGCGACACGGCGTACGACGGGGAGGGCCGGATGATCAATTCGCGTTTTCTCGACGGGATGACGGTCCAGCGCGCCCAGGAAGAAGTGGCGGCGCTGCTCGAAAGCCAGTCACGGGGCAGCAAGGGTCCGGTCGCGCGGCGTCAGGTCAATTTTCGCCTGCGCGACTGGGGCATCTCGCGGCAGCGTTACTGGGGCTGCCCGATTCCAGTTATTCATTGTGAGACCTGCGGCATCCTGCCCGTTCCATTCGGGCAGTTGCCAGTCGAGCTGCCGCAGGATGTGGATTTCGACAGGCCCGGCAATCCACTCGAGCGTCACCC
This sequence comes from Pseudomonadota bacterium, assembly GCA_046733355.1. Taxonomy (GTDB): domain Bacteria; phylum Pseudomonadota; class Alphaproteobacteria; order Rhizobiales; family Xanthobacteraceae; genus VAZQ01. The sequence goes on from JBKPOZ010000048.1 coordinate 19,389, forward strand.
CACCTGGAAGCACGTCGCCTGCCCGAAATGCGGTGGGCCGGCGCGGCGCGAGACGGATACCATGGATACCTTTGTGGACTCTTCGTGGTATTTCGCGCGATTCACCGATCCGTGGACCGAGACTGCACCCACCGACCGCGCGCAGGTGGATCACTGGCTGCCGGTGGATCAGTATATCGGCGGCATCGAGCACGCGATCCTGCATTTGCTGTACAGCCGGTTCTTCACTCGCGCCATGCGGATGACGGGACACGCCGGTCTCGACGAGCCGTTCGACGGACTGTTCACGCAAGGCATGGTGGTGCACGAGACCTACAGGGCGGGAAGCGGCGAATGGGTCGAACCCGCGGAAGTGAAGATCGAAGGCACCGGCCACGATCGCCGGGCGCGCCTCGTCTCGACCGGCGAGCCCGTGGAGATCGGCTCGATCGAGAAAATGTCGAAGTCGAAGCGCAACACCGTCGATCCCGACGACATCATCGCGAGCTATGGGGCAGACACAGCGCGCTGGTTCATGCTGTCGGATTCGCCACCGGACCGCGACGTGATTTGGACGGAGGAAGGCGTGCAAGGCGCCGGCCGATTCGTGCAACGCATCTGGCGTCTGGTGCACGAAGCGGCGCAAACGGCCGAAGGCGCACCTGCGCAGCGTCCCGGAATGTTTGGCGCGGCGGCGCTCGCGCTGCGCAAGGCTGCGCACCGGGCGCTGGCGCGCGTCACCGAGGATCTCGAGCGGCTGCGCTTCAATGTTGCTATCGCGCAGATCTACGAGCTCGCCAACAGCTTCCAGGCTTCGCTCGGCGACTTGGAAAGCGAGCCCGATGCTGATTATCGGTGGGCAGCGGCCGAAGCAGCGGACATCCTGGTGCGCTTGTTCCACCCCATGATGCCTCACCTGGCCGAGGAGTGCTGGGCCGTGCTGGGCCACAAAAGCCTCGTCGCCACAGAGGCTTGGCCGACACTCGAGCCAGATCTGTTAATCGAGGACAGCATCACACTTCCGGTCCAAATCAATGGCAAGAAACGCGGGGATGTGACCGTCGGCCGGAATGCCGGGACCAGCGAGATCGAGAGTGCCGTCCTGGCGCTCGAAGCAGTTAAGCGCGCACTCGGGGGCAGGCCGCCGAAAAAGGTGATCGTGGTGCCGCAGAGGATCGTGAATGTGGTCGCTTGAGCGTTGGCTGCGCCTGTGGGTCGCGCTCGCACTCGCGCTGCTCACGAACGCGTGTTTCATGCCGCTCTACGGCGAGCGCTCGATGACCAATCAGCCGATGCTGCGCGAGCAGCTCAGCGCCGTAGACGTTGAGCAGATCCAGGCGCCGAAGGGCACCGACGAGTCACGGCTCGCGGTCGAAGTGCGGAACGCACTGCTGTTCGATTTCACCGGCGGCGAAGCTGCGGCGCCCCCGACGCACAAGCTCAAGATCGCGATCAGCTCTACACGCACATCGGTCATCGTCGACATCAACACGTCCCGGCCGGATATCGAAAACTATGGTCTGACCGCAACCTACACCATGACCGAGATTGCGACCGGCAGAATAGTCGTGACCGGTCAGACATTCTCCCGCGTTTCCTATGACATCCCCGGACAGCAGCAGCGATATGCGCGGCTGCGCGGATTGCGCGACGCCGAATCGCGCGCCGCCAAGGTAATCGCCGACAATATCCGCAACCGCCTTGCCTCCTATTTCATTGCCGGGACATAGCGCACCGCTATGGTCGCGCTGAAGCCGGCTGAGGCCGAGAGGTTTATTGCTCGCCCTGATCCCGCAAAGCCCGTCGTCCTGGTGTTTGGGGGCGATGCCGGGCTGGTGGCTGAACGCGTGGAAGCGCTTGTTGCAAAATCGGTCGATGATCCGGCCGATCCGTTTCAGCTCGCTCGGCTCGAGGGCGACGTGCTCGCGCGTGATCCCGGCCGCCTGAGTGAAGAGGCAAATACAATCCCGCTGTTCGGCGGCCGACGTGCAGTATGGGTGAAGGCCGGGGCGCAAAACTTTGCTCCCGCCATTGAAGCCTTGCTCGCTGCGCCTCCCGAGAGCACGCGTGTGGTGATCCAGGCCGGGGACCTCCGGCGTAATGCGCCTTTGCGCACGGTTTGCGAAAGGGCAAAAGGGGCCGTCGCGGTACCGTGCTATCCAGATGCCGAGCGCGAGCTTTTCCGGCTGATCGACGCGGAGATGCACAAAGCGGGTCTTTCCATCTCGCCGCAAGCGCGCGCGGCACTGTTACCTCTCCTCGGCGGCGATCGCCTCGCCTCTCGCCACGAGATTGAAAAGCTCGCCCTGTTCGCCCGCGGCAAGGACCGTGTCGAAGTGGACGATGTGATCGAAATCGTCGCCGACGCCTCCACGGCTGCGCTCGACGCGCTGCTCGATGCGGCTTTTGCCGGCGAGACAAATGAGCTCGAAATTCACTTGACGAAGGCGCGCACCGCAGGCACGTCAGTGAGCACGATCATGGCGGCGGCGCTGCGGCAAGTTTCCCAATTGCACAGAGCGCGACTTGCAATCGAAGAAGGAATTTCGGTGAGTAACGCCGCAAGCGCCATGCAGCCATTCCTGCATTTCAGCCGGCGTGCGGCCGTGGAAAAGGCGCTCTCCTCCTGGACCTCGGCGCGGCTCGAGCGCGCCATGATACGGCTTGCGCAAGCGGCTTTGCAGACGCGGCAACAACCCGCAATCGCGGGCGTGACCAGCGAGCGCGCGCTGCTAGAACTTGCTCTACAGGCGAAGAAGCGCGCGTGATCAGGATTCGAGGCGGCGCAGCACGTCGTCGAGTTGCTCAAGAGTGCGATAACGGATCTGCAGCACGCCTCCCCTGCCACGCGCATCGACCGTGACAGCGAGCCCGAGCAGATCCGACATGCGCCGCTCGAGCGCCAAGGTGTCCGGATCTTTCAGACCGCGTTTCTTTGACCGCTTCCCGCCAGGATGCGCCCGGTCCTTTGCGAGCGCCTCCACTTCGCGAACGTTGAGCCCCCGGTCGACGATCTCGCGCGCCATCTCCTCCGGATCGGCAGCTGAAACCAGCATGCGCGCGGCACCCGCCGAAATCTTGCCCGCGACGATGTAGGCCCGCACCGGCTCCGGCAGCTTCAAAAGCCGCAGCGTATTGGTGACGTGGGTGCGACTCTTGCCAACCATGCGAGCGATGTCTTCATGGGTGCGCCGGTATTCGCTCGCAAGCTTTTCATATCCGCTCGCCTCCTCCAGCGGATTGAGGTCTGCGCGCTGCACGTTTTCGATGATGGCGAGCTCGAGCGCCTCGGCGTCCGTCGCTTCGATCAGGATAATCGGAATCTCGTGCAAGCCCGCGCGTTGGGCGGCGCGCCAGCGCCTCTCGCCCGCGATGATCTCATACACGTCTTTCGCAGCGCCGAGCGCGCGCACGACAACCGGTTGGATAATGCCCCGCTCCTTGATGGACACCGCAAGCTCATCGAGTTCGATATCCGAGAAGTTGCGGCGCGGATTGCGCGGATTCGGACGTAAAAATTCGATCGGCACGCGCCGCTGATGGCGCGTGCGCTCCGGCGTGCGGTTTTCGACGGCATCTCCCATGAGCGCGGCAAGTCCACGCCCCAGTCGCGATCGATTCTCTTCCGTCATGATCGGCCCCGTTCAAACATGTGCTAACCTGCGCGCTGGCGGATCTCGCCGCCCTCCACCGATGCTCTCCTGGCGATCAGCTCTTTCTCCCGTTGAATGACCTCCGTCGCAAGCCGCAAGTAGGCTTCGCTGCCCACGCATTTGAGATCATAGACCAGCACCGGCTTGCCATAGGATGGCGCTTCCGAGATGCGCACGTTGCGCGGAATGACGGTGTCGTAAACTTTCTGTCCGCTGTTCTGACGCACGTCACTGATCACCTGATTGGAGAGATTATTGCGCGCGTCATGCATTGTGAGCACGACGCCATGCATGGCGAGATCGGGATTGAGCGCAGACCGCACGCTCTCCACGGTCTGCAACAGCTGCGACAATCCCTCGAGCGCAAAGAACTCGCATTGCAAGGGAACGAGCACCGCATCGGCGGCGGCCATGGCGTTGATGGTGAGGAGATTGAGCGACGGCGGACAATCGATGAGCACGTAACTGAGCGCATCCGGGCCGGGAGTCGCGCCGCGCAAGGGAGCGAGCGCCTTGCGCAACCGCAGCGCACGCTCACGATCCTGGCTCGCTTCGAGCTCAAGCCCCGAAAGATCAATGGTGGAGGGCGCAAGCGCCAGGCGCGGCACCGCTGTGGGCAGCACGGCCTGGTCGAGCGGCAGATCGGTCGCCAGCACGTCGTACATGGAACGGCTGCGGCTGCGCCGATCGATGCCGAGACCGGTCGATGCGTTGCCTTGCGGGTCGAGATCGATGATGAGGACCTGCTCGCCAACGGCGGCAAGCGCGGTGCCGAGATTGATGGCCGTGGTGGTCTTGCCGACGCCGCCCTTCTGATTGGCCACGGCGATGACGCGCGGCGGGGCCGGATTGGGAATCCGAGTTGCAAAAGCTGCTTGGGGGCCGGATGTTTCGCTCTCGTTCACGTTTGGTTCTAACCGCACGGCTGCTGCGAATCACGCGCGATGTTATTGCGGTCGCGCCCGCAAATCACGAACGACGACGATGCTTCCCCTCGGATTCGTGCGACTTTTCACCAGCTTCAGTTGCATCGTCCAGGAAAGCGCCGCTTCTTCCACTTCGGCTTGGGCATTCTCCCCCTTCGGAAACAGGCCCAGAGCCTTCGTCTTCTCGATGAGCGGAAAGCACAAATGCAGGATCGGATTCAGGGGCGCGACGGCACGCGCACACACGACGTCCGCCCGCTCCAGCATTGCGGTCGCGGCTTCCATGCGCGCGCAATGGATCACGGCGGGCGCCCCCGTCACGCGTTGAGCCTCGCGCAGGAATGCGGCCTTTTTCACGTTGCTGTCGATGAGATGGACCTGGGCCCCGGCATGGCCCGCAAGCGCGCATGCGATGACGAGTCCGGGGAAGCCGCCGCCGGAGCCGACATCGATCCAGATGCGGGCCTCGGACGCCAAATCGATGAGCTGGAGCGAATCGGCGATGTGGCGTGTCCAGAGGTGCGGAACGGTCGACGGCGCGATCAGATGGGTGCGCTCCTGCCAGGCGAGAAGAAGCGCCACGAACCGGTCGAGTCTTTCCGCTGTTTCACGTGAAACAGGCGTGAGGGTGAAAGCCCTTGCCCGATCGTCAGCGAGGGCCCCGAAGTCCCGCCGACTCTCTCCCCCCTTAGCCAGCCTGCATCCTTGCTGCTGCAGCGCGCCTGCGATGGAGATGCGCAAGCAAGAGCGTCAACGCAGCGGGTGTGACGCCGTCGATCCGCGACGCCTGGCCGATGGTCCGTGGCCGCAATGCCGCAAGCTTTTGCGCCACCTCGGCGGAAAGGCCACGCATGGCGCCGTAATCAAGGTCTGCGGGCAACTCCAGATTTTCGTCGCGCCGGTACGCGGCGATGTCCGCGGCCTGGCGCGAGAGGTAGACGTGGTACTTGGCGTCGATCTCGAGTTGCCGGGCAATGTCCGGGGGGATCGCGCCTAGCGCAGGCCAGATGCGTACGAGCTGCTCCAGATCGACCTCGGACCGGGACAGAAGCTCGAACGCGGTGCGGCGGCGGCCATCGCGGTTGAGGTCGAGGCCATGCCGGCCGGCTTCGCTGGGGGTGAGCGAAAGCGAATCGGCGAGCGTTCGCGCCTGCTTGAGGGCCGCCATCTTGCGTCCATGGCGGCGGCGCCTTCCCTCCCCGACGCATCCCAGCGCGATACCCTTGTCGGTCAGCCGCTGGTCGGCGTTGTCGGCGCGCAGGGTGAGCCGGTATTCCGCCCGCGAGGTGAACATGCGGTATGGCTCGGTGATCCCGCGGGTGACGAGGTCGTCGATCATTACGCCCAGATAAGCCTCGGCCCGATCGAAGGTGATCGGGCCCCCGCCACCTGCGCGCGCAGCCGCATTGAGACCCGCAACCAGGCCCTGCCCCGCCGCTTCCTCGTAGCCGGTTGTGCCGTTGATCTGGCCGGCGAGAAAAAGGCCCGGCAGGCGCTTTGTCTCCAAGGTCGGCTCAAGCTCGCGCGGATCGACGTGATCGTACTCGATGGCGTAGCCGGGCCGGATCATGCGGGCACGATCGAGCCCCGGAATGGTGGCGAGCAGCGCGCGCTGCACCTCCTCGGGCAGCGAGGTCGAGATGCCGTTCGGATAGACGGTATGATCCTCGAGGCCCTCGGGCTCGAGAAATATCTGATGGCCATCGCGCTCGCCGAAGCGGACGATCTTGTCCTCGATGGAGGGACAGTAGCGGGGGCCGCGGCTGGCAATCTGCCCCGAATACATGGGCGAGCGGTGCACATTTTGCCTTACGAGCTCGTGCGTGGCCGGCGTGGTGCGCGTGATTCCGCACTCGATCTGGCGATTGGGAATTGTGTCGGTCAAAGCCGAGAAAGGCTCCGGCGGATCATCGCCCGGCTGCATCTCGACTGCGCCCCAGTCAATGGTGCGGCCGTCGAGGCGGGGCGGCGTTCCGGTCTTCAGCCGGCCCAGGGCAAAGCCCAGCCGTTCCAGTGTCGAAGCGAGCGCAATGGCTGGAGCCTCCCCGACCCGTCCGGCCGGGATCTGGCGCTCGCCTATATGGATGAGGCCGCGCAGAAACGTGCCGGTGGTGATGACGACCGCGCTTGCTGAGAGCATGCGCCGGTCGGCCAGGAAAATTCCGGCCGCCCTGCCCTTCCGGATAACGAGATCGCTGGCCTCCCCCTCGATCACGCTCAGTTGCGCAGTTTGCCGAATGGCCGCCTGCATGGCGGCGGCATAAAGCTTGCGGTCCGCCTGCGCGCGCGGCCCGCGCACGGCGGGGCCCTTGCGGCGGTTGAGGACGCGGAACTGAATGCCGCCCAGGTCGGCGACCCGTCCCATCAAGCCGTCCAGGGCATCGACTTCCCGCACGAGGTGACCCTTGCCGAGTCCTCCGATTGCCGGGTTGCAGGACATGGCGCCTATGGTGCCAAAGCTGTGCGTGACGAGCGCCGCGCGCGCCCCCATGCGCGCGGCCGCGGCCGCGGCCTCGCAGCCCGCGTGGCCGCCCCCAATGACAATCACATCGAATGGCTGTTGCACGTCCGATTCTCCTGCCGCGCTATTCAGCACCGTCACCCGCGGGCTTGACCATTTGCTTCGCAAGAAGATGGATTGCCGGGGCAAGCCCGGCAATGACGAATACGGAGTGAATACCCCCTCAACGTTTCACGTGAAACCCAGGCTCATGCGCTCGTCCCCGCGAAAGCGGGGACCCAGCTGGATTCCCGCTTGCGCGGGAATGAGCGGATAAAGCGCGCTACTTGCCGATACAGAAATCGCGGAAGATGACATCGAGGACGTCTTCGACGTCCACGCGCCCGAGAAGCTGCCCCAGCGCACGGGTGCCGAGACGCAGATGCTCAGCCACGAGTTCATCGCGGCGGGTCCAGGCTACGGCTTGTGCTTCTTTCAGCGCGGAAAGAGTGTCCTGCAAATGCGCGCGGTGGCGTTGCCGTGTGACGATTGCGGGCTCCAGCGAGAGCGTGTTTTCCGCAAAGCGGGCGAGCGCTGCAAGCAGCTCCTCCACACCCGATCCGGTCACGCTGGAGACGAAGTGGACAGGATCGTGCCCGCGGTAGTCGGCCCGCGTGGCTGCCGGATCGGCCACTAGGTCCATCTTGTTTACCACTCTCCAGAAGGTTGTGTTTGCTTGACAAATACCGTCCACACTCGCCCCCGCCGAGCTTGTCGCGTCCATGACCCAGAGTGCCAGGTCCGCATTGCCGGCCTGCTCGGTCGCCCGGCGCACCCCCTCCTGCTCGATCGGATCATCCGTCGGCCGAATGCCCGCCGTGTCCAGGATGGTTACGGGGTATCCTTCCAGATCCATATGCAACTCAAGCACATCGCGCGTGGTGCCCGGATACGGCGAGACGATCGCCGCCTCCCGGCGGGCAATGCGGTTGAACAGCGTGGACTTGCCCGCATTGGGAGGCCCTGCAATGGCAACGCGAAGGCCCTCGCGCAGCCGCTCGCCTTTTGCTGCCAACGCGGCCTCGATCTCGGTGGCGAGCGGTTTGACAATGCTCATCGCTTCCGCAGTCACTCTGGGCGAAACATCCGCTTCATCGGAAAAGTCGATGCCGGCCTCCACCATGGCGAGCGCCTCGATGAGGCGCTCGCGCCATGATTCGGCACGGCTGCCGAGGAGCCCCTTTAGCTGGGCAAACCCCTGTCGGCGCTGCGCCTGGGTGTCTGCCGCCACCAGGTCCGCGAGGCCTTCGGCAGCAGTCAAATCGATACGGCCGTTCTCAAACGCGCGCCGTGTGAACTCGCCGCGTTCGGCCGGGCGCAGGCCCGGGAGCTTGCCGAGCGCACTGAGAACCGCGGCGATGACTGCCCTGCCCCCATGCACCTGCAGCTCGGCCACGTCCTCGCCGGTTTCGCTGTTGGGAGCCGGAAACCAAAGTGCGAGTGCCTCGTCGATCAGCTCGCGCGTTTGCGGATCGCGCACGCGCGCGAGTCTCGCATGGCGCGGTTGCGGCACGCGCCCGATCAACGCCTCGAGCGCGGCCCCGGCGCGCGAGCCCGAAATGCGCACGACCGCGATGGCCGCCGGCGGACGTCCCGACGACAAAGCGAAGATCGTGTCGCGATCGCTTTCCATGCCGATCAGCGTTTTGCGCCGGCCGCTTGCATCAGATACCTGCAGTCACTAGGTTACATGTAACCATCGAGGCCAAACCGTGAAGAGCGCGAATCCGCCCAGGCCACGAACCCGCAAACCCGTCGCAAGGACGCGCAGGGCGAAACCCAAATCCTCGCGCGAGAAGGTGAACGCCTTCCGCGAGCGTATGCGCAGCCGTGGCATGAAGCTCGTTCAGCTGTGGGTTCCGGATCCCGGCTCGCCCCATTTTCGCGGCGAGGCATCCCGCCAGGCAAGGGCACTGGCCACAAGCCCGCATGAGAAGGACGAGCAAGAGTTCATCGACTCCGTGGCCGATTGGGACTGGAAGTGAAACGCGGAGAGATTTGGACGGTGGCCGGCGGCGCAGCTTACACCGGAAAGCCGCGTCCCATGATCATCATCCAGAATGATGCGTTCAGCGAAACCGCGTCCATTACGCTGTGCGGCCTGACAACCCATGCAACGGACGCGCCGTTTCTACGTTTGCTCATCAGGCCAAGTCCGGGCAACGGCCTGCGGTCCCCCTCTCGGGTGATGGTGGACAAAATCGTGACCGTTGCAAAACCGCGGCTCGGCCGGCGGGTTGGGCGCCTCGACACGCATGATGTCGCGCGCCTGAACCGTCACCTGAAGGTTTTTCTTTCGCTTGACTGATCGATAGCGGAACGCAGCGTATCCTTATGCAAGATGCAACGAGCGTCACGCGTGAAAACCGCCTCGCCGGCGAGACCAGCCCGTATCTCCTGCAGCACAAGCACAACCCGGTCGATTGGTGGCCGTGGAGCAGCGAGGCGCTGGCGCATGCACAGCGGGAGAACAAGCCCATCCTGCTCTCGGTCGGCTATGCCGCGTGCCACTGGTGCCACGTCATGGCGCACGAAAGCTTCGAGGACGAAGCGACCGCGCGCGTGATGAACGACCTGTTCGTCAACATCAAGGTCGATCGCGAGGAGCGGCCCGACATCGATCAGATCTACATGTCGGCGCTGCACCTCCTGGGCGAGCAGGGGGGCTGGCCGCTCACCATGTTTCTCACGCCGGCCGGCGAGCCGTTCTGGGGCGGTACGTATTTTCCGAATGTTCCGCGCTACGGGAAGGCGGCTTTCGTCGATGTGCTGCACGAAATCGCGCGCGTATTTCGGGAACGGCCGCAAAGCATCGAGCAGAATCGCGCGGCGCTCATGGCGCGCCTTGCCGAGCATGCGCGGCCCGCCGACAAGGCGGTGGTCGGCGCGCCCGAGCTCAATCGCATTGCGGTGCAGATCGCTGGCGCCATGGATCCGGTGCATGGCGGCATGCGCGGCGCGCCCAAATTTCCGCAGCCGATCATGCTCGAATTCCTTTGGCGGGCCGGCCGGCGCACCGGCGACCGGCGCTATTTCGGCTTGGTCGAGCTTGCGCTCGCGCGCATGGGCGAGGGCGGCATCTACGACCACCTCGGCGGTGGCTTTGCGCGCTATTCCGTCGACGAGCGGTGGCTCGTGCCGCATTTCGAAAAGATGCTCTACGACAACGCGCTGCTTCTGCCGTTGCTGGCGCTCGCGCATCAGCATTCCGGCAACGGCGTGTTCAAGACACGCGCCGAGGAGACGGTCGGCTGGCTCGCGCGCGAGATGACGACGCCCGAAGGCGCGTTCTGCGCTTCGCTCGACGCCGACTCGGAAGGCGAGGAGGGCAAGTTCTACGTCTGGAGCCTGGCGCAGATCGAGCAGATTTTAGGAAAGGAGGACGGAGCGTTTTTTGCCCGGCACTATGACGTGACCACGCAGGGCAATTTCGAAGGACACAACATTCTCAATCGTCTCAAGGCCCCACCACGCAGCGTGGAGGAGGAGCAGCGGCTTGCCGGGATGCGGGAAAGATTGCTGCAAGCGCGCGCGGCGCGCGTGCGTCCGGGACTGGATGACAAGGTGCTCGCCGACTGGAACGGGCTGATGATCGAAGGCCTGGTGCACGCGGGCGTTCTGTTTGAGCGCTCTGAATGGATCGAAATGGCGGCGCGCGCTTTCCTGTTCATTGCCGCGAACATGTCGCATGGCGACCGGCTTGGTCATTCCTGGCGCGCCGGAAAGCTTCTCTTCCCCGGCCTTGCTTCCGATCACGCGGCAATGGCCGCCGCTGCGCTGGCGCTCCATGAAGCCACGGGCGAGGCCGACTATCTCGAGCGCGCGGAAACCTGGCAGGCCACGCTCGATCGCCATTACGCGAACCAGGAGACCGGCGCCTATTATCTGACCGCGGACGATGCCCGCGATCTCGTCGTCCGCCCAAGCGCCACCACGGATGATGCGACGCCGAATGCGAACGCGCTCATCGCGCGCAATTTGGTTCGCATCGCCACCTTTACGGGCCATCACGACTGGCGCGATAAGGCCGACCGTCTCTTTGAAGGTATCCTCTCGCGCGCCGGGGAAAACCTGTTCGGGCACCTGGCGCTGCTCAATGCGCTCGACCTGCGGCTGCGCATTGCGGAGATCGTGGTCACCGGGCGCGGCGCGCGAGCGAACGAGCTTCTCGCCGCCGCGCGCAAGCTCCCTTTCCTCGATCGCGTGGTGCTGCGCGCTTCCGCCTCGCTTCCGGCGACGCATCCCGCGCAGGAGAAGATCAAAGCGTCGCCGGAAGGCGCGGCTTTCGTCTGTGTCGGCGAGACCTGCTCGCTGCCCGTGACAAATCCCCAAGCGCTGATGGCGGCGCTGGACGGAATGCGCCGCTAGCTCGCCGTACTGCGCTGCTATAGGTGGGGTAACGGGCCGGGCGCCGCCTGAGCAAGCCGCTCGCTCGCTACGGCGCTATTGATGGCGCGCTTCCGCTCGCGGATTGCTCGCAGGTGGTCGTCCCTCAAATGATGGTGTCTGTGATTCGGAGTCGAGCTCTCGCCGCTCCAAGAGAAACTCGAAAAACTAGGCACTGCTGGCAGCTGGGAATTGTGCTTCGCAGCCGCGCGCCCAGCGCAAGCGTAATGATGCGAGTGTGGTGGGCGACAATCAGAGCATCTTGCGCGACGTAAAGAGCGTCCGCTTGGGTTCCGAGCGCCTCGAAAGCAGGAGCAATATCTTCCCCTCGCCGGATTTCGAGCGATATAACTTCGAGCCCGAGTGTGCTATGGAACTTGCGCAGCTCCAACACGGCAGAGCGATAGTTAGCATTAGCTATGATTGCCAACCGGCGGAGCCGCGGGACAATCTCGTTTCCTCTTTTGGCCAAACTGGTGCGTCGCTGATTCAATTATTTCTGCGGCGAAGCATTATTTCCGATGGTCCGCCCGCTAGCTCGCGTGCAGCCGCGCTGAATGAGCAATGGAAGCTGACCTGCCCTGAGCGCGCAGCCCGGTACATTCGCGCGGATGCAAGATGAAGGTCTACACCGATTGCTGCCGCTCGGGGCCGTCGTGGACGATGCTCCCCCCGCCGCAGCGCCGCCTTTACCTGGAGTTTGAAGGTGCCGACGGAACACCGCCTGCTTTGAGAGAGCGCTGAATAAGATTGATTCGGTTTCGCTCACGCCAAAGCATAGCCTGGTAGTCCCAGTTGAACAGTTCAGACAGAGCCCCACAGCTTGCTGGCTTGTCCAGCCGCTGGCGTGCGAAACGAGCATGTCGAGTTGAGGGAAAGAAGTGGACGATCTGCTGATCAATTTCGCGCGCCTTTAGTGGCTGACCAGCACAAGTCCAGCCGATTGCCATCCAGCTATACGCGTTATCAATCGCATTTCCATCCGGGTATCGCTGCCTCAAGGTATCGAACGTCGCCGCCGCCTTGCGCATGTCTCCTATGGTCACGGCCTCCGCAAAAACTTGCTCAGCCATAACGTCGTCCAAGAGCGCGGAGTCGGGAAACTCGTCGCGGAATTCAGCATTCGCGGCAGCGACCTTAACCGGATCAAATTGAGCAAGCAGCCTGATTCGCTTGTAATGCAGCCATCTCCGCAACGTGGCAAAACCGGCCGTTTTCGGCAGAGCCTCGAGCGATCGTTGTATGACGAATACGGCCTGTCGTAGATCCTTATGTTGCGGCCTGGGGGCCCCCGGACTAAACGCCTTGCGCTCCAAATCAGAGTCAGTTGTCAGCGAATATTTGATTATTACCGCCTTGACTGGTGTTGTGATCGACGAAGGCAACAGTTTTTTTGTATCTGATAATGTTTGTTCCAATTGGGCAATTTCGCGCGAAGCATGATACAGGTACACGATTTCTTGCAAATCCCAGTCACTGGCAAGCCTCAGCTTAGTGAAGGCCGCCAGAATTCGCTTAGGATCAGTCGTTACGGGCAGGCCTGCGATTGCGATGCCAAATTTAGCAAGCGCTTTTTGAGCGCCAGCCATCACCGATTGATATTGATGGGAACGATAGAATGAAGCCAGTACCGTCTTCCACACCTTCGACCGCGCCGACAGAATTTCGCTGTTCTGTACCCGCTTGATCGCATCTTCGGGCGATAACGTGCGCAAGATGCGCGCAGTTTGATGTAAAGCAAGATAGGGGTAGTCGAGGTGCTCACTATCTTGTGCATCGTCCTTTGGAAGGAGCGCGATCGCGAGCTCAAATTTATTCAGGGCATCAGAGGTGTTTCCGCGGTGATATGCGAGCCAACCCAGAAAATAGGCAGCGTCGTCGGAAATGCGGGGATTTCCGATCCTTCAGAACTTCCTCCAAATGCGGCAACACTGCCTCTGTGAGCGGCGCAAATTCGGGAAAACTGAAAAGTATCGGACGGGAATTGTAGCGCTCCGGAAACTGGTTCAGGTAGTTAAGGTATTGCGTCAAAAGCGGCTCGCCGTCCCTGTAATCGCCGGACGACCATTTAATATGCTCATATGCGTGACTTTCAAAAAAATTCTTTTTCGAAAGTTGCGCATTCTTTTCTTCCGTTGTTGGCTCCTTGTAGTCAGGCGTTTGAATATCAGGGCCGCGTTGTTCTATTATATCGCCGGTTTCGTGGAAATATGATACTTGAAAGGCGCTGGACAAAAGTAATTCCCGGTCGCCAGGTCTGGCGATCCGCTGAAAAGTCGTTGACAGTACCCGTCGAAGCGTTGAATGCGCCAACGCGTACTCCAGAACCGTATGGATCGGCGATGCAGGATTGATCCTAACGGCTTCGCTAAACCGCCCCAACGTGTAGAGCAGGAATTCAGAGAACGGTTCAGCGGGCGCAACATTCAGTTGTGCGATGATTTGCTCCAGGATCTTGGGAAATTCCGTTTGGGTGTCGAAAACATCGAGAGCCATATATGTTCCATCCTTCAAGTGTTTTATCACAATCGTCGGAATGACGGCCCAAACA
>JBKPOZ010000049.1:0-11328 GCA_046733355.1 Pseudomonadota bacterium
AGCCTACGCGCGTCGTCATAGCTAGTCGCAAGAAATGGAACGGCGTCGATGCCAAAAATCGGCTCCTCGCGCTCATGCAATGAGATGAGCACCTCTCCAATTTCCGCTTGCCCGACCCGCACTGCGTGCATGATCATTGTCGCCGGGAATAATGAGCCGTTCGGATAGATCTTAATCGAAAGATTGCCGCCAGTAGTGTCCGCCACTTCTTGGGCAAAAGCATTGAGATTCTTCGTATGAAAATTGCCGGAAGGATAAGCCGATGCGAGTTTCCATTGATCTTGCGCGCAGGCCGGAGCAGTCGTCAGTGCGACTGCGACAATGGAGGCAAACGCAAGCGATTGTAAGGGCATGCGTAACAACAACTTCTCGGCTAGAAGGGCCTATAATTGCCTATTGCGTTCGTCTTCAGCAATACGGAGTGCATACAGCGTCCTCGGGGTTGAGCAACGCGTATACGAACTTAGGGGAGCCTGGTTGCACTCGAGAAAAACTCTGCTCGAAGCAAAGGTACCGAAAGCTTTCCGTGGATCCGTCAGCGCATTGGCAAACATTAATAGTCTGGCATGGCTAAAGCCAAGCAGCGCCTCTTACTCCTCCGTGCTTTGACAATACAACAGGGGTATCGATACCATCCGAGAAAGCATATTTCTCAATTACTTCTGTAAGGCCAACGTATGATTACCGATGCGAGGCCGCGCGCTAACCATCCTGATACACGGCTAAACACTCGATAGCTTTGTCATGACCTTTATCAGCAGCCAAGGCAGTATGCGCCATGGATCAGGCCCAGGCCCAGTACACAACCCAAGCACGGGCCTATTCTTCGTCAGTATGCCGTGGCGATCCTGCTGAAGGAGGAATTTTCGGACAGCGTCGGCATCAGGCCGCCTTTACTGTCTAAAATAAATTGTTGCCAGTTGGAAAAAGGGAGTAGAGTTTACGAGCTCTCATCGGTCATGGACTAGCGCCCCGAGTGTTCAGTTGGACCGGGTTTATTCGCGAGGTCGACGCCGGCCCGCAAGTTTCGGTCAGAGAGGAGTGCAGCATGTCGCCGAAAGTCAGTGTCAGCGGCTTTAGCCCCTTTCTTAGAGCTGCGGCCATTGTTGCCCTGTCCGCGTTCGTGGCCTCCAGCCAGAGTCTGGCACAAACGCCGCCTGGGAGTACCACGTCCATTCGACGCGACTCCGACCAGGCGCGCCAAATGAGGGAACCGTCATTCCAGACTCGTGAGGAGCGGCTCAATGCGATGCCGTTGGACTGGAACTCGACCATAGGGACACCCCGCACCGAGGAGAGAGGGGTAAACGAGGGGCAGACATCTGCCGGAGGGGCGCCGGATCCAAGGGCCGACGAAGAGGCCCGCAGGCTCCATCCGGATGACTGGAAATGATGCGACGGTACCGTGATGACATCCTGAGGGAGGCAGCAATGGTCGGTAGTTTTTCCGGGCGAGCGCTTTTGACCATGGTGACCGTGATCTTAGGGACAGCCTCCATAGGTATGGCACACGCGCAGACCGCGGCAATCGGCAAGCTCTTTTCGAATAGCGGCTACTGCTCCGCATCCGTCATCAGCGGCAACAACATCATCGTCACCGCTGCACATTGCTGTTGGAACCGATCGAACAACAGCTGGATTGGAGGCTGGTCATTCGCGCCAGCGTATAACAATGGCAGGGCGCCGTACGGCGTTTTCACCTGGGCGGATGCAAGAGTCCCGAACTCCTGGATCAACAACGGCGACGTCCATTCGGACGTCTGCCTGATCAGGCTGCAAAATGACGCTGCCGGCCATCCGGTGACCTATTACACGGGCTGGCTCGGGCGTTCGTGGAATTACCCACCGTCGCAACCCATGCACTCGTTCGGCTATCCCGGCAACATCGGGGGCGGCGACAGTCTGCAAAGTTGCGCGGCGCAAAGCTCGGCTCAACCTTCGAATTGCGGATCGGGGGTGCTGAACATGGCCTGCTCCATGACGTACGGCTCGAGCGGCGGTCCCTGGATCAGGGATTATGGCTCGGGCAATCACGTCGATTCCGTGGTGCACGGCTACATCAATCAGACGTGCACTGGGACCTTCGGCCAGAACTTCGATGGCCCACAGTTCACCAATGATAACATCGTCCTGCTTTGCAATGACGAAGGCTGCCAGCCGTAGTGGGAAATGGGCGTCACGCCAGAGGCCGCGCTTTAACGGCTCCTTGAGGACGCTGGAGCTAAAGCTAGACCTGCGCCAGCATGATCGTGGAACAGTTCAGCGTCGCGCTTGCCCTGCGAGTCTTGCATAGGTTGGTGGCCGCGGCGATTACCGCAACGCCGGCCCGAACTGGCCCTTGCGATTGCGGGAGAGATTGTTGTGGGAGCTGCATAAACTGGCCGAATCAATTCCAGACCAGCAACGGCTGCGATGGACGTAACCGCCGTTCGATCCACACGCGACCGGGCTGCCCATTAGGTTGAGGCGCTCCGCGTCGATTTCGACTGGATTCGTGAGCATATTCGAGAGGCTGAATGTTGCGCGCTGTACCGTCTGCTATGCCGAGCGTCGCCGCGCTGGCAATCGCGCCCGCAAACCAAATCCAATTAATCAGTTCCACTCATTGAGCCCTCTCGTTTTGTTTTTCACTCGACAGCCACGAACACACTGCGGCTGGAATTGCACCAACAAGCGTAGCCATGAGGGCTGGAAAGAACTCCCTGAACCCATCCCACAAGAAAAAAGCGATTGATCCGGTTATCACCGCTCCCGCAAAAGTCGTCCCCACAATCCGAAGATAAGTTGGCTTTTCGGAAAGCTTCCAGTCCATCCCCGCCGTCAAGCACGCGGGGATAATTGCGGCTGGGTAGGCATAAACCAACCAATCGAGGAACTTCTTGAAGCCATCAGGTGCCGTGAACACAGCCAGAGCCACCGGCGGATAGAGCGCCGTGAAGATGAGCAGCCGCTTCATGCGAACCTCGAGGGGTCAAGCGGGTTGAGTAGAACTCCGATGCGCTGGAGCTCGGAAATATCTCGTCGAGGATTCCCCAAGGCTCAGGACCACGCCAACGGGGCTGTGCAATCAGGCAAGCAAAGCAGGAAATTCTTGCCGGTCTGGCTTATGCGGGGCGCAGATGGAAAAGTGGACACTGGACCTAATTCATTCTCGCGAACTGTGCGAGTTGAGGACACGCGCGTAACTTAGCGTTTCGTCGGCCAGTGCGTCGCAATGCCAGGCTTGCTGATTTTTACCGCGCTTTCGACATGACGTTCCTGCGGAGTCGTTATCACTAAATTCTCGGGCCACGTCGTCAACTTCCGAAGGTCGCCAACCGTCTTTGCGGATACTCCGACGCCGCGTTCCGTCTCGATCCGCATCCTGTCTGGCAAACCGCCAAGCGCTATGTGAAGCGCTGCAATGTTTTTCGGCTTGTATCGCATTAGGCCCTCGTCAGTTCGCTTTCCTGCGCGACGCGTTGGTACTCTTCCTGCGCGCTCTTGACCGGTACTCGGGCTCACCCGATCCAGGAAGCACCTTGATGACTTCGAAGACGCCCCAAGGAGCATTCCGACCGAGTTCCGGCCTGAAAGCTACAGTGTCTCCAATCTTGAACTTGTGAGATGGCATCGGTCCCACCTTCGGGCGGATAACCGCTCGTGGGCGCGCAACGCATCGTAATTCAGCTGAGGTGACTTCGGTAGCGTATGGTGCAGCGGATCAGCCGCCCTTTCGAGGCCCGCGGCCCGCTGCGGGCCCCGGCAGCATTCCACTTTCGGGGGCAAATTGTCCCGTGGCTCCGAACGCGTATAGGTTATCCCCGGCCGAGTGACTGGCTGGGGCTCTGCCTTTTCCGGCACTTGCCCAGAAGGGGCGTCTCGGGCTGGGGGTCTCCAAGTTTGCCCGAGCAAAGTGACGGCCTAGGTGTCACTCGCGGTACCGCGCTGTGATGGCCATCACATAAATGTCGAATCCGAGTTGCCGAAGGCCGTTTTGTGATGGCCGTCACAGCCTTCGGAAGCGAGCCGTGGCAACCTCAAGCCACTTCAACTCAGAACGGAAGGGGTCTCCAATGCGCAAATTCAGTTTCTTCACCGGCACAGCTCTGGTTCTGGCTGGCTTCGCAGGATGGATTGCTTCCACCAGTCAGGCACGAGTTGCGGCTCCGATCATTAGCGTCGCCCAGATCAGCGCAATGCAAATGATGACCACTGCGGTGAATTTGCCTGCCGAGCACTTTGCCGATTATTCGCTGATCTATGAATGAGGCGGGACCTACTCCCCAGCGAACAGGGCCGCGCTCGCTCCAACATAAATGCTGGTCGCCGACTCATTTGAATGAGAGCTACTCATCTCGCTCCTAACTTAATTCGGCACGAGGGTGGACCTCATGGCCAGTTACAATCGCCATTGGCTTGATTACGATGCTATAGCGCTGCCAGTGTTGCTGGTCGGCATCGGAATCGTTGAGCTGCTGGCCCTTAGCATTTAACCGCGCCGAGTTATGGCGGAATGCATCAGCATCCCTGAAGCCATCGCGCTCCTAAATCTTTACCAAGACGACCCAGGCTTCAAAGTAGTCCAAGAGATTCTCAAAGAACAAAACCCTTGAGGCTGCCTATTCATCGCAGATGGCGGCAGGCGCGCCGGCATCCTAATCATAAATATGCGGGACGAATCAGATCTCCCAAGAATTCGCCGTCAGCGGCAATCAGCAGGCGGCCGACAATCCGCTGTCTCCGTCGCTCGCGCCGATCTCGACCAGGCGGAGCGCGCCAGCCAGTCAGTCGGCCCGCGTTTGGCTCCCATGGTTTGGCATGCCAGCAGTCCCATGGCGTATGGCCAAGCAGATACGCAAGCTGAAAGCGAAAATTCAAAAGACACCCATCCTAAAAGCTGCCCCCAGTTTCGGATCAGCACCACCTGCCATTCATGGACACTTCGCGACCGATTAGCGCGCGCTCAGTTGTTCGGCCTCGGTCTCCTCGGCGCACTTCAGATAATTGTGCGCCTGCACGAGAAGAAGCCGCGCGCGCGAACGGTCGCTGACCTTGCGTGCTTTTTCCAGATACGCTTCTGCCTTGCTTCGAAAGGATTCCACGGCGCTCATGCCACACTCTTCATCATGTTGTCTGTTCGGCGGCCACCCAGATTACTTGCATGGGGTTGGAGTATACGGGTACGGCGGGCAGAAGGCATGTGATAGCCGTCACGTGCGTCATCGGATTCGACATTATGTGATGGCCGTCACAGCGCGAGCCGTGGGCCGCGGCTACGCTGCTATCATGGGCGCTCTGCCGTTTTCCGCACTCTGCCGTCCTTCCCCTGGCGAGTGTCGGAGGGCAGGTGAGCGTGCGGGCGATTTCAGTCTTTCCAGAAGCGTTTGAACCGATCAGGCGCCAGCGCGATATAGCGCACCGTGGATGCGATGGAGCGGTGCCCCAGGTAGTGCTGGGATGGCCCGCGTGTCCTGGCCCTCATTGACGAGCTTGTCGCCGCAGCTGTGCCGCAGCATGTGGCTGTGGACGAGGAAGCCACACCCTGCTCCGGTGAGTTACACAGGCTCTGGTATTATATACCCGCTATGTTGCAGCGCAATTGCTATTGGATGCAATGCAAAAAACGGGTAAAAACACCATCAAGGGGTGAGATTAATCGGGCGGGGAATCTGGCAGCGTTTTGTTGTGCCATGATACCGAAAGCTAAAGGCGTTCACCTTCTAAACGACGTTGAATATTGGAAGTATCGGGCAAACGAACTCCGAGTGATTGCCAAAAGAATGCTACACACAAGGTCCCGAGAGGCCTTGTTGCGGATTGCGAATGATTACGAGCAGATGGTTGAGTTGTTAGCCAAGCCGATTCAAGGAAGAGAACAAAACACTCTCCTGAAACTGAATACGCATTCGTTCGGTATGTCGGCTTCCAGCAGTCCCGATGACACGGTGACCGTGCTGGGTGGGCAACATACGCCCACCTAAAGCGTTGGGGTAGGTTATGCCCATTAATGCGCTACTGCTCCAAGACCAGCACTCCTTCCAACCAGAGGAAATCAAGGATATTGTGCAGGGTTTTGAGGGAGTGCTTGCTACTCTACGTCTCACGAACAGGGACGACCCCATGGCTTTGATGATTGCCGAGGCTGTAGTTGAGACAGCAAAGCAGGGGGAAACCGATCCAGAACGGCTACGAGACGTTGTCCTAAAAAAGTTGTCAAGGTCATGAGCCGTCCGACAAAAAGCGTCGATTGGCTTAGTCATTTTTGAAATCGACAACCAAGTGCTCTTGGCCGAGCCAGGAGGAGCAAACAGCAGCAGGACCTCGTCGTCGCCAAGAAAGTGGAGAGGCGCTTTGCGCGCCTGAAGACGCATCACCGTTTCGAGCGCATGCGATTAAGAGGTTTGTCCGGCGCTCGCGATGAGGTCCCTGCCAGGGTTGGCTGCGCCTTTGACTCCGCCTCCGCCTCCGCCTCCGCTCCCACCAATCGAATAACGCCCGGCTCCGACGCGCCCCACGTTCTCATAAAACCCGCTCAATGTCCCGAAACTGGTCCGGACTGAGCCGGGGCTGGCATCGCAACCGGCCAGGCTGGCGGCGTGAGGGGCGCAGCAGAGGATTGTCCACGGACTTATTGCTGGTGATCGTCGCCCCGTGAGTGGCCGTGAGCTGATGGCTGCTGCTTTTGCAGACCACTTCAAACGCTTCTGGAAGGAGACCGTTTCGCTCCCGCCTGTTGTGAAAAGGGAGCTGCCTTTCGGTGTAACCGACCAAGCCTATGTCGAAGCATTCGAGTTCGCCCACAGCAGAGGATTGAGAATCTGGGGGAATTGCCCCACCCTTAGCAACGCCGGCGCAAACAAAAGCAGGTAAAGGTAGACAAGCCACAAACATTTGCCGCCTGTGGTCAGGCCCGCTGCCCCGGGACTGCGGACTCATGCATGCATGCATCAGGGTCAGCCCTGGTAGATGTGACTATTTTGAGATTTCTCAACAAACTACTTAGGGTATGGCCAGCTCTCAAGGAAACCTTTTATTCCGCCTAATGTGATCATACGGCAACGTAAGCAAGCCGCGAGGTCCCGGGTTATACGCACCCTGGGGCATCGAGGTTCCGCCAATTTGTTGTATCAGTGCACAGTGGCCGGAGATCTGAGGCGCACGTGCGCGTGGTTTGAGCGCAACATCTGACCGAGAAAGCGCTTCGGCCCTGCGGTTCGGCCTACCCCCACAACTCCTCGCGGAGTAAAACTCTATCAATGTGGGGTCTGGGTCGCGTGAAAAAAATCCTCCTTTCAACAGTTGCACTCGTGGCGCTCGTGGCGCCTGATGCCGCGCGTTCAGCTGATCTCGGTCCTCTAAAGCTCGTCCATATGCGCCACCGCCATGGAGCTGGAGCGGATTTTATCTGGGCTCGCACTTGGGCGGGGCTCGCTTCTTTAACCAATGGCAGACCGCCGATGGGGCATTTGGCCCAAGCGGACCCTTTGGCGCATTCACGCCGTTCCTCAGTGAGGGTGGCGGGGGTGGCGGCGTCGTCACCGGCGGCCAAGTCGGATACAACATTCAGGCCAATGCGTGGGCGTTTGGGCTTGAGGTCGATGCAAGCTGGAGCGACCTGGACGGCAATGCCCGATGCGCCCTCTCCACGTTTGTCTGTAATGCGCGGGTCGATTCTGTAGGCACAATCGCGGGCCGGCTCGGCTATACCGGCATCGACCGCCTCCTTCTCTACGCCAAGGGAGGTGCCGCGTGGGCGCATGACAGGTTTCGCATGAATGCGCCGCCGCTTTTCACCGGGGGCCCGGCCCCGCTTGTTTCACCCAACATCTTCACGGCGACCGACCTGCGTTGGGGATGGACTTTGGGCGCGGGTGTCGAATACGCATTTGCGCCCGATTTGTCCGCGTTCCTGCAATACGAGTATCTCCGCCTCGGCACCCACGCCACCACCTTCACAGATCAACTCGGTAACACCTCAAATATCGCCATTCGCCAGGACATCCATGTGGTGAAGGTGGGTGTCAATTATAGGTTAGACGCGGCAGCACCCCTGAGCGTGCCTGGTTTACCAGCGCGACCATATGCGCTCGCCGCGCCCGCGCTAGGAGCGAACTGGACCGGCATCTATATCGGCGGACACGCCGGCGGCGGCTGGGGCTACAAGAATTGGAACAGCGACCCGACTGGCTTGTTCAGCGGCTTACTCCCCTTCGGCGGCACCGGCGACGTTGACGGTTTGGCGTTCGGCGGTCAGCTCGGTGTCAATTATCAGATCGGGCGCTGGGTGATCGGCGCCGAAGCCGCTGGAACCTGGACCGACTTCGACGGCAACGCTAAGTGCGCCACCATTACAGTCAACAATCGCCCCGACAGTTTCACTTGTAACACCCGAGTCGATTCAGTTTGGACCGCCGTGGGCCGCCTGGGTCAAGCTTACGGCAACGTGCTTCTCTACGGAGTGGCCGGTGTTGGCTGGGCGCGTGAAAAATACGACATGATCGCCCCGGCCGCGGCTCCCAATCACTTCAGTGCGCAAGAAACCCGACCAGGATATGTGCTCGGGTCGGGTGTAGAAGTCGCGCTCCCGGCCGGCTGGTCGACAAAGATCGAATACAACTATCTCGGGCTGGGAAGCCGAACTCTTGCCTTCGCCGATCTCCTGGGCAACCGTGTGCCGATCGGCATCGAAGAGCATCTTCATCTCCTCAGGTTCGGGATGAATTATCGGTTTGGCGCGACTGATGCGCTCGCGGTGGCCTACACCGGGAAGCGGCCGGTCTACAAAGCACCCCCCCCTGATTGCGAGCAACGATTGGACCATGGAAGCGGGCGCTCGCGCCTGGTTCAGCTCAGGCCGCTCGCAGAAAGACCTTTATTCGAACATATTATGGACCAGGCTCAATTCGCGTTTGATCTACAACAATCTACAAGGCTATTCGAACGAAGCGTTTGCCCGCTTCGATCATAAGTCCGGCGTCTTTGTGAAGGGCAACTTCGGGATGGGAGACATCCATCGCGGGCAGCTCAACGACGAGGACTTTCCTCCGGAGAATGGCGCCTATTCAAACTCGCAGCATAAGATCAAGAACAGTCGATTGCGCTATGGCAGCGCCGACGTTGGCTACAATTTTCTCAATTGGGACGACGGCAAAGCCGGACTGTTTGGCGGTTATCGTTATGTCTATCAGCGGGCGAACGGCTTCGGCTGCATAAATGTCGGAACCGACCCATTCATCTGCGGCGACACGCCGTTTGCCCCATCGCGGTTTCCGACATTGGATCTGAGCGAAACGGAAACGTGGCAGGCTGCGGCAATCGGCCTTAACACGCAAATATCTTTGTGGCCGCGCGTGCGGCTCGACGTTGATGCGGCCTATTTGCCGTATGCGACTCGCCAGGGCTTCGACAATCATTGGCTTCGACCGGACATCAACCCGGCACCCGAGTCGGGTCACGGCTGGGGTGCGCAATTCGAGGCCATTCTGTCTTACGCCGTCACGGACAGGTTCAGCGTCGGCGCGGGTGGGCGCTATTGGTACTTTACGACCACGGATGCGCAAACGCAGTTCCCCAACACGGTCCTGCGGTCGCCGATGAAATTCTACCTGGAACGCTATGGCGGGTTCCTGCAGGCGTCCTACAAATTTGGCGACGGCGGCGCGTTACCCGCCGGTGCCTTGTCGGTTTACAAGGTGAAGCAGATCGTGCCGGCATGGAGTTGGACCGGACTTTATGCGGGAATCCATGTGGGCGCGGGTTGGGGGCGCAACACTTGGTCCGACCCCTTCCCGCCGTCCTCAGCACTGGGCGACCGCGTCGATATGGGCGGAGTAATTGCCGGCGGACAGGTCGGGTTCAACCACCAGATCGGGGTGGCGGTGTGGGGCGTGGAAGCCGATGCCGCGGCGGCCAACATTCAGGGCACTAACACCTGCTTCCCTGGATTGCCAGGTGGGCTCACATTCGGATTCGTCGGAGAAGAGTTCCCAGGCGGGACCGGGTTTAATTGCGGAGCCAGAATTCACTCGATTAGCACCGTTGCCGGACGACTGGGTTTTGCGATCGATCGCACCCTTGTCTATGTCAAAGCCGGTGGCGCGGCGGCGAACGAAACCTACAATCTCAACGTGGTCGGGGGACCGCCGCCGACCGGTCTCGCCTTCGGTATCGCTGACACCGGTCACACACGGAGAGGATGGACCGTTGGCGGCGGCGTCGAGCATGCGCTCGGCTACAATTGGACGACGAAGCTCGAGTACAACTATATTGATTTTGGCTCGGCGGCGATCCCGTTTGCATTCCCACCACCCTTCAACATCTTTAATGTCACCGACCGCGTTCACATTGTGAAGGTCGGATTAAACTACAGGCTTGGCTGGTATCCGTTCTTATTGAAATAGTCAGCGCACCGCGCATCTAGCCTCGGAATTCACGTGGTGACTCATGCTCCGGGCGAGGTGCAAATATCTGGCCCGGCAACACAGTACCGAAGCAATCGAAACATTGGTCGCGATCATGCAGGACGAGAAAGCGCCACCGGCAGCCCGCGCCCGCGCGCCGCCGATTCCATCCTTGATCGAGGGTATGGAAGGCCCGCCCAGGCAGTCATCAACGCCAATGTGGCAAGCAAGTCAGCGCGCGATTACACCGATGATGAACTCATTGCCATCATCGAATCGCAGCGGGCCGTGCTAAATTTAGAAGAACACCGGCGCCGCATCAGAGCCTGAGACTGTGAGGCGCGCCAGCGCGCTCGGATACTCACTGACCGATGTTCGGTCTTTGCCGCTAGGCTGTGACAATCCCGGGACATGAGCCGGAGTAGACCTCGACCACATCAGGGCCTGAGTTGGCTGCGCAGCCCCTCCCGCATAACAAGTTTAGCCGCTACGATCCATAAAACCCGGCCGGGAGACAGGGATATAGACATGAAGCGACGGCAGTTTATTGCGGCGCTTGGTGCAGCGACTGCGGTGTGGCCACGTGGTGCAAGGGCTCAACAAGCTACGCCGCTCGTGGGCTTCTTGAACAGTGCCTCGCCAAAGGCCTATCGCTTCAATGCTGATTCCTTCCGGGAGGGCTTGGGAAAGGCCGGATTTGTCGAGGGGCGGAACGTCCGGATCGAGGAGCGTTGGGCGCACGGAGACTATGACGCGCTGCCGGCTCTGGCGGCTGAGCTTATAGGCATCGGCGTGACCGTAATTGCAGCCACGGGCGATGTCGCCTCTGCAAGGGCCGCCCAGAATGCGAGCAGCACGGTGCCTGTCGTGTTCACGATCGGCGGTGATCCTGTTCGGTTTGGACTTGTTAAAGCCATACACCGCCCCGGTGGTCACGTGACTGGCG
>JBKPOZ010000050.1:0-11589 GCA_046733355.1 Pseudomonadota bacterium
GCAACGAGCTTAGGAGCCGCTTCTCGCTTGCGCGGCTCGTCATTAGTATCCGCAGGTGGGGCAGCCGGTGATGGTGCTGCACTGAACGGTCGGGTACGCGCTTCCTGTCTCGCTGCTGCCAGCTCTTCATCCTGAACGATCAGGAATTGGTTCTCCCCGACCTCGTAGCCACGACCTTTCTTGTGGCACTCTACCACTTCGCCCGTGACTGTATCGACGAGCTGCTGGCGCAGCCGGTGGCCAGTTTCTCGATTGACTTGCCTGAACGATAGTCGTTCGACTGGCGAAATCGCTGGGTAGAGCGCAATTGGGCACGAGACGAGCGAAAGCTTGAGATATCCCTTCCAATGTGGTCTCGGAGGCATTGGATACTCCACAAAACGCAACAAACACCCTGACGCACTCTTAAATGGTTATCCGCGCGGAGTTTTTTAGCGGACGAACGAGCTTCGTCAACTCACGCGCCCAGTAGTGCGCGGTCGCACAAGCCTCCATCCCAACCAGGCAGGGCGGCAGCGACGCACAAAACTTCAACACCTGACCGCGGCGAAGCTGCTTCCTGATGACGAACTTTTCAGCCGCATCAATGCCGTGGACCTGAAACACGTTCTTGGCGATATCCAAACCGATTGTGGTAATCTGCATGTGGACGGCTCCCTGATGTGAGTCATAGCAACGATCACCTTACGGCGATTCGTCGCCGGGAGCGGGCGCCGTCCACCACATCACTTCTCGACCTGAGCAGGTGCAGCAAGTCGTTACGGCGGTTAAGCCCTACTCGATCAGTGGTCGGCGCGTAGCAGTGCCGCTGTTGCTAGTTCGATCCCGATCGCCTTCGCGGTTTGACATTGACATGAACTCAAAATTTGCGGCCTGCTCGATCGGAATATCAGATGCCTTTGAAAAACTTGCCCACGAAGGCTGCCGTTCGGCGAAACGCCGTTAAAGAATTCACTCCATAGCGGATCACACAGCCCGCCTGCGCGTCGGATTGAGCCTAGCGCTGCGATGATCGCAACTGCAGAAAGCTTCTCGACCCTCCTCTGCGACTGTTCGATGACGCTTAGTCCTGCCTATTAATCGCTGAACGTCTGAGACCCGCGGCAGCGCGATTCTTAGCGGATTGCGATCTATGGTCCGGGGGGCAGGCTGCTATATTGCTTTGGTAATATTGCGGGGCGGAGGGTGGCTGGCCTGCAGGAGCTTGGAGCCGGGGAAACATTTTTTGTCATTACGAATGCGCCGATGACCATTAGGTTCAAAAGCCCAGCCATGCCAGCTAACAAGAACGATGGCGTATAGCTCAGCGAGAAATCGAAAAGCACGCCGCCTATGTAGCCACCAGAGGCCATTCCGGCCCACGCGAGCATCATCACGACACCTATGGCTCCGCCGAAACGGTTCGCCGGCACGGCTTCACGCACACAAAGCGACAGGCAGGTCATGTTCCCAGCGAAACCGAAGCCGAAGATCGCGGATAGCGCCATAAAGGACATGCTGTCGCCGAGGGCTGGAAAAGCCATTACACAAGCTGTCTGGATTGAGGAGGCGGCACCATAGGCGTTAAGGGGCCTTATCCGATCAGCGATAAATCCGCAGCACACGCGGCCCACTGCCCCCGCAGTCATTGCTATGACCAAGCTGTTGACGCCAACGCTACGTGAGTCGCAGATCGTCCCTATGAAGTTCGCCATGTGCAGCACCGGAATTCCCATGCACAAGCAGCAGAGAAAGGCCGCGAGCGCGAGAACGGATACCGCTGTTCGTTCAGCCCGGGCCATCTCGTGAGCACTGGCACAAGGGGCCACAGGTGCCCTGATGCCTTGCGGCCATCTGGATACTGGCAAAGTGAGCCCAAGTGCCATCAGAAGTGTGCACGCAATCCCGACCAAAGCCCAGCGCCAAGCAAATGCATTGATCAGATAATTGGCGAAGAACGGTAGTAGCCCTTGCCCTACTGCTCCGCCCGCCGTGACGAGCCCGGTCACGAACCCACGCCGTTGCGGGAACCATTCGCCGCTCATCGAGAGGAGCGGCGCATAAAGCACGGAGAACCCGAAGCCGCCATAAACCACATGAGCGATGTAGAATACGGGCAATGACCGAAGAATCGACATGGTGAGCAGCGAGGCCACCATGCCGCTGGTGCCGATAGCAAACAGCAGCCGCACGTCCATGCGGTCGGAGAGCCGACCCCAGAACAGACCTCCAAGCGCCATCCCGGCGGCAGATAACGCATAGCCCAAGCTTGTGTCCGATCGAGACCACCCGAGGTCGGCCTCCATCGGTCCCATGAAGACGGTGACCAATCCCAAGCCGCCAAATCCCATGGCCATGGCGATGGTGGTCGCAACCACCACCAGAACTCCGCGCTGGCGGCGGCCCGTCGCGAACAAACAATGAAGTTCGTCAGTAATTAGTGCCGCGGCGCTCAATCGGAATGTGTCTTGTACGCTCATCGGAACTGACCTGATGAATTCGGAATCATCGCCTCTCAACCGGCGCTGCGCCGGTTGCAGGTGGTGCTCCGGATGTGGAAAGAGGAGCCTGGCCGGAAATGAGACCAACGAGCTTAATCTAAGCCGCATCCCTCGCGTCGCGGATCTCTCGAAGGAGCGGCATTGTGTAGGTCGTTGCCGTCCCGACCACGCAGGTTTCCGCGTCCGCATTGCGGATAATGGTTTTCAGTCTGCAGATAGGCTTGTCCTCCCGTACCTGCTCGATTGTTACGCTAGCGGTGATCGTCTCTCCGACCCGGACGGCCTTAACGAACCGCCAGTTCGTCTCGAGAAAAACCGTGCCAGGCCCGGGAAGGTCTTCCGCAACGACAGCATTCAAGAGACCCGTCGTGACCCCACCTTGCACGATGAGGCCGCCGAAGGGCGAGTTTGCCGCCAATTCGGCATCGTAATGAATCGGGTTCCTGTCCCCAGTCATCTCGCTAAACATTTCGATATCGCGCATGCTCGTCGTGCGGCTCCGCTCGGCGCGCGAGCCCAGCACAGGCTGGCCTACAATTGTTTTTGTCCAAGGGGAGTTCTTCGACATTTTAGGATCTCCTATGCTGCGAGCGGTGGGCATTGAGAGAAGCCCGACATGTGATTGGTTTCACTATTCATCGCGGCACTTAAGTTCGTATGATGCTGCTTAAGCTCATCGAGGTCCCACGAGAAAGAGGCGATCGCGTCGGTGATACGCAGGAAAGGGAGGGAAAGCGCGTCACGTTCGCTCTGGTACGCCGCAAGTCCGCGTCTGCAACAAGCGACAATGGCACGGGACAACAGATCCGCGTCGCGAAGTGCGTCGGTGATGCCGTGAGCCGTCAGGGGGTCCTTAAAATAGCCGGCGTCACCTACTAGTGCCCATCCCGCTCCGTGGCATTGTCGCAGATAGCCCGGCGCTCCACCGAAACCTCGCAGGCGGCCAATCGGTGTCCCCGGCTCGACGTTGGCACGCAGCTCAGGGCTGTTCGCCTCCAACACCTGAAGAAAGCCGCGCCTGATATCGCCGCGAAACGTAGCGGAGAACCGCTGAGCCGGAACCGCGGCAAACACGCAGTGACCGGCATTCGTTGGGATCAACCCCGCCGCGACATTCTTTGCAAAGTACCAATGCAAGCCATCGTGGGGCAGGTTCTCAAAATAACCAAAGACGATGCCCGACGCATTAGAGCCTTCAGCGTAGCCTTTGGCCTTAACGAGCTGTGCAACTGTCGATTGACGGCCGTCAGCCCCGATGATGATGCCCGCGCGCACCGTCACGCGGGACCCGCCGGTATCCTTCAGAGAAGCGCCGATAACTCGGCCGTCCGACGCGAACAGCAGTTCGGAAAGAAGAACGCCGTGCCGAACTTCAGCACCGGCCTGCCGAGCAGCATCGACCAGCAAACGGTCGAGTACCGTGCGGCGGGGCGCAAAGAGACATTCGATACCGTGCCCCGATTTAATAGCCACTCGGGCGTCCTCGCTCCCGTAGTGGAAGGTGGTCGATCGGATCGCGGGTGTCTCAGCCCCCGTAATTTCCGGAATGAGTCCCCAGCGCGTGAGCTGGAGAACGGCTCCACGCATCAGCGTGTGCGTCGATAGCGTGTCGGAACCGTAGGCTTGACGATCTACGACCAGTACGTTCGCCCCTGACCTCGCCAGGAGGAGCGCCGTGGCGGCGCCTGCACAGCGTGCCCCGGCAATCACCACATCATAGCGCGGCTCAAAGCTGTAAAGTGCGTCCATTGTGATTGCTCTCAAGCGGCCGCGAGCGAGACCAAGACATAAATGTGCGGCGAGATCCGCCGCATCATCGCCAGCTCCGTCGATGAAGGACGATTTGCGCCGGCGCATGAACGGCAGGCCCAGGACGTACATCCCCGGGGCCGCTACAACGCCTCCGTCGTGACGGATGCCCCCTTTGCGATCGAGCACCGGTACGTCGAGCCAGGAGTAGTCGGGCCGATATCCTGTCGCCCAGATCACCGTGCTAATGCCGCCGTCGCGCAGGTTCAGGCAAAGTACTGTTTTTTCTGGCCCGACATGCGTAGGCTGGTAGCGTTGCGTCGCGGGAAACGTCTCGGCAAACCCGTTCGTGTTTACCCAAGCATCGATGCTGGCAAGCAGTCGGTTCATTTTCAGATCAGCCAGCGCACAGTGATTCGCCAGCTGTCCCGAGAACTGCACCCGGCCATCACGCAAGCCCACGAGGCGCCCGACGACTTCGACGCCCGCTTTACGCAGGCCATTGAGGTCGACACTCACCCGCTCGGGTGTGCCGACAAGCTGAGGCGAGGGCAATCGCCGCGCCCTTTGGATGTCCTCGACAGTATCGTAGCGGGCATCCATGGCGCCTATGGCATCCATCCACCATAGGATGTCTCGTCCGCGGTAGGTGCGCGGCATCCGAACGTGCTCACCACTTGAGAGCACGACTCGGCGGCCAGAAGCAGAGATCTCGCGGGCGAGCTGAACGCCACTCGCCGACGCACCGACAATCATCACGCCGCCATCCGGCAGAAGACTGGGGTTGCGGTACTGCATGGGCGTAAGGCTCATCACCTCGTGCGGCAGATGGGCGCTCAGTGATGGGACCGCCGCGATGTTGCAAGCGCCGCTCGCAATCACCAGCACGCGGCACCGCCACGGACCTTGGCTGGTCGAGACCTCGTAGCCTCCTTCCGCCTGTCGCACCCGCGTCACGCGCGTTCCGGTTAAGACGGGAGCATGCGAAAGCTCTGCATAGCGCTGCAGAAATTGGACGATCTCAGTCATGCGCATGAAGCCATGGGGGTCATGTCCGTCATACGCGTACCCGGGCAGACGGCTCTGCCAGTTGGGCGTGAGAAGGCGAAGCGAGTCCCACCGCTCGGTGCGCCATGAGTTAGCGATCTCGCCACGCTCAAGCAGGACGTGGTCGATCGAGCGGGCAGTCAGATGGCTACTCATGGCTAATCCGGACTGGCCGGCGCCGATTATGATGGTGGTCACGAACCTCACGACACTGCCTCCTTGGTGCAGCCGCCGCCGTCAGTTGACGGTGACGAAGACGCTCGTCGGGTTGGTGATGATGTCGAATACGGCCGAGCGCTTCTGCGATTGGGCAACCACTGCCTTGATGTCGTCCTCGGTCGCATCTGCGCGAATATCGAAGTGCACGCGGATTGCGCCAAAGCCATTGCGCACGTCGTCATCGATGCCGAGGATGCCCTGAAGGTCCATGTCGGCTTCGAGCGTCGCCTTGACCGAATGGAGTTGGATCCCACGCCGTTGAGCGACGGCTGCCACACCGGCAGTGAGGCAGCTTGCAAGGCCCGAGAGGACGAGCTCGACCGGTGTCGGAGCATTGTCCTCCGCCGCAAAGACTTGCGGATGGTCTGCCTCGACCGTGAACGTCTTGTTGCGGGACTGCTCAGCCCCGAGCCCGAAGAAGTCGCCGATTGCCGAGCGGCTGTGCGTGCCGTTCAACCATTCGCAGCTTGCGCGCCATTTGAACTGGGCCGCTTCAGGAGCCTGCTCCAATGCCTCGCGCGCCCCGAGTAGAGCTGTCAAGTTAACGCCGTTATTGACTTTGCCATTGACTGAAATGGTGGCGGACATTGTCTTCCTCCCTGTGTTGTCATCATCGGTGACGTGAATTACATCCCTCGGGCAAGCGGGGGAGTGGCGCTCGGATTTGGGAATCCCTTGTTTCATCGGTCAGCGCCCTACTCGCCGCTTACGAGCTGTTGCCAGGACTGGCGGCCGCGCACTGTGCACCTCCATCAGCACCGATCCGATCTCGCAGCGGTAAAGGCCCATGTCCTTGAGCATGCGGTCATCGAGCGCCTTGAGCTCTGCCTCCGCCCTGCGTAAGGCGCGATGCTTGAGGAAAGCAGCACGCCACTTCCGTATGCGATTAATGAAGCTGGCATCAAACAGATTTGAATGCAGCCCTGACCAAGGTATCTTCGCTGTCGTCTTCTCAAACGTGCTCATAGTCATCTCATTACGTTTGCGATGTGGGTTGCGCATAAGTTGCCGGATCACTGAGCGAAAGTCGTGCACTGGAGCGCACCATTCGTATGCACAAAACCGCGCTCGACGATCCAGCACTTGAACACTTCGCCGGCGCTCCGAGCGTTCAGGCGCTAACCGTCTCCGCTTCGTTACCGGCATGCGAGCAGTGCTTTCGCGCAAGGAAGCGCAAAACGGCCCCAAAAACTTGAGCCGGGCCTTGATTTATTCTTGTGAGCAGCCTGAGATTTTCTTGCCGTGCAGCCGTGCTAGTTCTGTACTCTAATTTAGTGTCCACAGTGAGGGACAACGTGCACTATTCGTTCGCTAGTTTCGTTCTAGATCCCGACCGTCGGGAACTCCGATCAAGTGGAAAACTGGTTTCAATCGAGCCGCAGGTATTCGATCTCTTGCTTCATCTGATCCGCAACCGGGACCGAGTAGTGAGCAAAGACGAGCTTATCGCTTCAGTATGGGGCGGCCGTATTGTTTCGGACTCTGCGCTTGACAGTCGGATCAATGCAGCACGTAAGGCAGTCGGCGACACTGGAAAATCGCAACGACTCATACGGACAGTATCGCGCAAAGGTGTTCGTTTTGTCAGCGAGGTGCACGAGTCCAGGCCAGCGCTAGATAGTAGCCCTGTCCCATCTCTGTCCGTGGCCCGCCTGGAGCCGCGTCAGGAAATCCAATTCTGCACTGCCGTAGATGGCGTACGTATTGCATATGCCGCGGTAGGGTCGGGGCCGCCGCTGGTCAAAAGTGCGAACTGGCTCAACCATCTTGAATACGATTGGCGCAGTCCAATCTGGAGCCATCTATTGCACGGCTTGGCGGAGCAGCACCGGCTGATCCGCTATGATGAACGTGGCAACGGCCTCTCCGACTGGGACGTCCAGGATATTTCCTTTGATGCCTTCGTGCGCGACCTTGAAACGGTGGTAGATGCCGCTGGACTCGAACGGTTTCATCTATTCGGCGTGTCGCAAGGCGTCGCCGCCTCGATCGCTTACGCCGTGCGTCATCCTGATCGCGTAAATCGGCTCGTCTTGTATGGTGGGTTCGTACGGGGCCGAGCACGCAGGACGGATGAAGAGAAGGTGCAGTTCGATGCCCTCATGACATTGGTTCGTCATGGCTGGGGAAAGGACAACCCGGCTTTTCGGCAGATTTGGACATCGATATTCATCCCTGGTGGTACGCCTGAGCAGATGCAGTGGTTTAATGATCTGCAACGCATCAGTACGTCACCGGAAAATGCGGCACGCATCATGCAAGCGACCGCAGAGATCGACGTTAGCGATTTGCTACACGAGGTTCGGGTACCGACGCTGGTGTTACATTGCCGTGACGACGCAGCGCAACCATTTGAGGAAAGCCGCAAGATAGCAGCCGCAATTAGAGGGGCACGGCTGGTCGCGCTGGAAGGCAAGAATCACCTGATTTTGGAGCATGAGCCGGCTTGGGCGCGTTTTCGGAATGAGATTGAAGCTTTTTTACTGGGATGAGCCACAAACTATGCACTCCTTCTTCTCAGATGCAGATGTTCGCGACTGGCCAAAACGTGACCTCAGGCAAAACCAGCCCGGCACCGACGAAACGGCTAGAAGGACGCCCTTAGGCCGACGGTGCCACGCATCGTGCAAGAAGGGCACCATATCTCCCTCGTCATTTCACAGGCGCAGTGCCCTCGCGCGCAGCCCAGCTCGAACGTTCGCATATAGATCGAACCCATCCGAAACGCTTGCATCCTAAGATGACCGGGCACCAGCTGGGGTCATGCCGAAACGGCGACGGAAGGCACGATGAAAATAGGACAGGTTGTTGAAGCCGCAGGAAAACGCGACGTCGCTCACTTTTCGGTTGCTCATATGGGGCCCGGCTCAACAATTCGCAGGCTTCCTGCAAACGCAATTCCAGAACTCGCTCGGCGAATCCAGTGCCGGTTTCGTGGAGTATATCCTGTACATATCGTACTGACAGCTTAAGCTGTGCGGCAACTTCGCTTACAGAGAAGTCCGGGTTTGCGTAGTTGGACTCAATCGCGCGCAGCACCGCATCGAGGCGGGCGGATTTTAGTGCACCCTTCTCGGCCTGTTCCGCGGCGTCCCTGGAAGGCCCGAGTGCCAGTCCCACGAGATCAGTCAAATGCTTTCCGATTGAGCTTAGCAATCTGGCGTCGGCATGGGCGGGCAGTTGCTTAGTTGATTCGACGTACCCCGTGAGTAGCTGGATAAGGGGGTTGCCCTTGGCTAGTGCGGTCGGCGCGAGGTGCCGATTGTGCCCGACCGCCCGACGCAGAGCTTTGCTGGGTAGGTTGATCCCCAGCACATGAGTGCCTTGTGTTATCCCAGTGCCCGGCATGTCGGCATGCATGAACCATGCAGAACCTGAATCCCGCTGGCCCGTCACTGACCCCTGCTGCACGGTCGCCCCGCCCTGCAGGTAAATCCAGAAAATCCCCTCCTCGTTTTCGCGAGGGACCGTTTCGCGTTTCGAAGCATTTTGTACCGCGGGCCCGAATTGGAACTGTGTCGCAGAGACGTGTCCAATGCCAACGACCACGTCACCTGCACGTATTGCCCAGATCGCCGAGCGAAAGCTGGGATCCTTAGTCGGAAGCAAGTGGAAACCATTGAAGAGCTGGCCTGCAAGCTCGCGCGTCATGTCCATACGTTCGTTCGCGGGAACTTGATCGCTCTCGAAAACAAACCGATTGGTTCCCTGAAACGGGTCGGTCGATGCTTGCTCGTGTGCAGGAGGGAGAGGTTCGCTGGTCACGTGTGCTGCTCGTCTTGTCCAGGGTGCCTATGGCTCACTGACGCCGCCATTGCTGCCAATTAAGATGTGAGCGGTCCGCAGGATAAGGACTCGGGCCATCAGCAGAAGGTGCTCCTAACTTTATCGAAAGAATGTAGGAGTTGAAGCCGGCGGGACAGACGTGGGTCCTGTTTGTTCCCGAGATCGATATCGGCCGCCGGATCATGTCCTTGCGTCTGATTGACACGTGTCTGAGATGGTAGCTGCTCGAGCCAGCCCGCTTTCTGTTCCGTGGAGCAGCGACAGCTATTGAACAAGAATCGGCTGCTGAGACTTGGTCGGTGCAGCCATGTGTTCGGCCTTTGAGTGCGGTTCACATGACCGCTGGCCATGTGTGGACGGCTCCGAGTTGGCAAGGACTTTCTTCACGTCGCAGACTTGGTCGGTGCAGCCATGTGTTCGGCTTTGAGTGCGGTTCACATGACCGCTGGCCATAATGCCCTCCGCGGATCAGGTCCCGGTCAAAACCGCGCATTCACGCGCCGGACGCAGAGTCGGGAAAGCGTGTCACAGGCGCTGGAACGCATACGGAAAGTCGCAAGGGAAAGGAAGAAGGAGAAGTTCACCGCGCTCTTCCACCACATCAGCATCGATCTTCGGGAGGAGGCGTTCTTCGCGTTAAAGGAGAACGCAGCCCCTGGAGTTGATCGGCTGACGTGGCGTGACTACGAGGCAGACCTTGAACGAAACCTCACTGATCTGCACCACCGGGTCCACCGAGGAGCATATCGGGCAATGCCGAGCCGGCGGGTGTAGATGCGGCGCCGGAAAGCGAGCGAGAAGGTTGAGCCGTTCCGCAGCCGGATTCACGAGCCAGAGGGACACCGCCTGCGCGACCACATCGCCGCTTGGGCAGCGGCGCATGTCAGCAGCATCACCGGCAAATGGCCCGCTCTGCCGCCTGGCGTCGAGGACCGTGCTGCAGACGTATAAGAACCGCTTGTTTGCGGTGGCAGATACGGCGGGCGGGACATGGCCAGAGGTTGGCTGCTTTGGGCGGAGCACCTTGCCTGATACGCGCGCGCCAAGGCATTCCTTCAAACGAAGGACGCGAGAGCCCGCGCGCCATGGCGCCGGCAAAGCTGTTAGTCGCACCGACTTCGGGCATCAGCATTCAATTGTGAGCGATGCGCTCGCCGTGCGGCGTGAGGACCATGGCGCCGCCTTCTATGCCCCAGGTGCCGCACACGAACGAGATGAGCATGCGCTTTTTCGAGACCGCCGACGGCTTGCCCGTGCTGCGCCAAGCTCAGCACGCGAGATGTGGCTGAACGGGCCTGCGGCTTCCAACCCCAGATTTCAGCGATCAATTCGGCATTGCTCACGTCGGCGCCCCGAGCACCAGGTACGTCCTTCCTCAAGGCTACACCCAAGATGGCCGCCTGTAGCCCTGAGAGCCTGTGGTGAATCAGCTTACACCGCTGTGCTTTGATTAACCGCACCGCCGATTCCCTCCTCTTGCGGGCTTTCCCGTTATGCAAAACAAGTTGCCCATGCACCTCAGCCGACGATGTGGGGCGCGGACGAGGAGAGGGAGCCATTGCCTGTCACCCGCGATGGCGAACGGCCGGTGCCGGATGCACGGCGGACCATCTGCGGGAGCACCGAAGGGGAATTTAATCCACAGTGGCTTTTCTGCACTAGGAGGCTACGGCCTTGAATGTCTACTTGAGCCCCTTGAAGTTTGAGCGCTCTCGAGAGCTCCAATGAAAAAGGGACTGGCGCGAATGTTCGGCCGTATTTTGGCCGGGGGGAGAGGCTCAATGGGCTGCTTACGACAACGGGTGCTGATCACGACCGCATTGGTTGGCGTTGCTGCCGCATCCTATCCCATCGGCGCCCACGCTTTAGATTCCAATGCGGCACGGCTTTACGCACAAACGCCATGGGGCGCGCCGGCAGTAGACGGGTTGAACAGCAGATGGGATGGGCTGGGCGGTTCGCTCAACAGCCGGAGTTTATACGAGGCGCGCGGCTTTGTTGCGCTGCCATTGGGCGGCCAGTTAGGGCTGCAATTCGATGGGACTGCAGGTTCGCTGGATAGCAAGGCGTTCTACAGCGGCGGCGGTCACCTGTTCTGGCGCAATCCTTACAGCGGTCTTCTTGGTCTTTATGGCAATTACATCCAGTGGAACCAATTCGGCGACGTAGACGTAGCCCATGTTGCCGCCGAAGGTGAGGCGTATTGGGGCCGCTGGACTTTGCAGGGGATAATCGGGGCCGAATTTGGCAATTCTGCTTCCCACGTCTTTCAAACCGTGACCATCACGCAACCAACGATCGGTGTTCC
>JBKPOZ010000051.1:0-16321 GCA_046733355.1 Pseudomonadota bacterium
CGATTCGAGGGAATCCAAGAAATGAAATTGCAAGCTTTCAAGGCTTCGACCCTCAAAAGCTTGCAATCTCAAAGCGCCAGATCGGCCGAAAGTAGAGTCCGGCTCAGTGGGTTAGAGGTTGTTCACGGCCGACTAGTGAAAGCGAAAGTTGATGCGATCGAATCCGGCGGCCCTGCGGCTACACGGGCTGCACAACAGGCGACGAAAAGTATTCCGATCCTCGCTGTTCTAGACGACATGGTTGAAGCGGGCATCGTTCCGTCCCTCGCTCGGCCAGGTGGCAACACCACGGGTATCAGTTTCCTAGCATCCGAACTGGACGGAAAGCGCCAAGAGCTTCTTATGGAGCTGGTTCCAGATGCTCGCCGCATGGTAGCGCTTGTGGATGCTAATGCGACTGCCGCGCAGAGAGCGCAGAAGTTGGAGGCTGCGGCACGTGAGCGCGGCGTAGAACTCACGAGCATGTTCATAAATCGCCCGGAACGCATTGTGGCGGCCTGTCGAGGAGGCTCATCGCTCTGGAGCCAAGGCACTGAACGTACTCGCTTCGCCCGTCCTGAATGCACGTCGAGCTGAGCCTCTTCGAGCTCGCGATAGTTTTGCGCCTGCCTGCCATCTATCAATGGCCCGAAAGCGCGGAGGAAGGTGGGCTAATAGGGTATGGCCCGAGTATTGCACAAATCTACAGGCAGCTTGCGCGCCAAGTGAAGAAGGTTTTTCGCGGTGCTAGGCCAGATGATCTGCCGGTCGAGCAACCCACCTCTTTCGAACTCGTCGTCAATACGCGTGTCGCTAAGTTGATAGGCTTGGACGTGCCTGCTTCCCTTGCCCTTCGTGCCGACAGGCTCATTGACTAAACGCCAGCTTCTAGGAGGAGCCTCGGCCGATAAGAGCCTTGTCGCTCCGCGCTCTCGCGAACCATTACATCCCCAACGAGCACGAGTTGTTCATCGCTGAGGGCGGCAAGTCTCCACGCGGCAGAGATCGCAGCCGCCGAGATGTTCAACCTCAATGATTGGCAGCGTAAGCGCCTGCTGCTGCGGCAGCGACTATAAAGCAAAAAGAGGCTGCCCAATCCGAAACAGGACCGAGCAGCCCCTTGGTTCAGGGTCATGCTTTGCGATAACCGAGTTATTCGTCTGCGGTTACGGAAGCGGTTGTAAGAAAAGCCGCCCGGTGATGAGCCGAGCGGCAAGTTGACCCCTGAAGTGTTACACTCTTGAGGTTGGCCTTAGGGCCCGCAAAAGACTTCCACTGTCCCGAAGAGCACAGCGGACACGGCTATTGAACAAAAAAAGCCCCGCGATATGCAGCGGGGCGCAGAAACGCAGTAGCACAGGGGATCCTTGGACTTTGGGACGGTCTCAAGGTCCGAGCGAACACTTCACTCCAAAGGTGTCTCAATTGGGACACCGGCCTGTCGGGATCAGAACTCAGGAAGAAACGCCGCCATGGCCCTCAGTGCAGTGCCGCATATCCGGCATACGCAGCACCAAAACCACCTAATGGATGATTTTGGATAGGTGCACTCTGCTGCACGCGATGCGTCTCCCTCGCAGTTGCCTCTCTCCTCTCCCTGGCGGGTCTTGTAATATGTTCTTGCTTTCGCGCTTGAGTCTGCGGGGAAGGAACGGAAGCAACGGCCGCGTCAGGCTCTGGGCTCTGTGTTGCGCGTCCGGCCGTCTCGTCAGCGGTGTGCTCCAAATCTGAGGCGATTGCCACAGACGGCAGTGTGCGCTCATAGTCCGAGGTTGGCAGGGACGTTATTCCAAGCCCAGGCGGCGCTTTATACGCGGCTACGCCGGGGTTTAGATACTGTGCGGGCTGCATGAGGTGGTAAAATCCCCAAGCCAGCATTCCACAGACGCAAAGGCAGACGCCGAGATAAATTGGAATAATAACACGCGTTTCCTCATACTCGTGAAGTCTCGCACGCATACCCAAAGGAATAAAGAGAGGCGAAGATCGTTCCGCGTGCGCGACAGATTAGCGCAGACTCGGCACTCCACACGTCGGCTCGACGTCGATTTGCACAGGTCGGGATTCACGCACGTCAATGCCTATGGTGCAACGGTGGCCATGTTCACACGTGATCCGCATGCATCACGCTGCTGTGGTTGCAATGGATGGCCTGGCAATAAACTAGCAGGTCGCGACAACCGTGCCAGCGCATGTCGCCGACATCCGCTTTTTTCGTGAGCGAGATACCGGCACCCCGAGATTCATCCGGACTTCCGCTTCAGCCGGTACCAAGTGGCGGTGGCACCTAGGGGACGCTTCTCCGGTATTTTATCCTCCGAAGCGCTCGAGATGATGCTCCAGCTTGCCGAAAAATGGTGTTCGATGTCAGCCCGCCCGGCACCCCGTGGCCACAGCCGGAAGAATCCTCCGGGTTCGAGGGCGAACAGCAAAAGCTCTGCATTTTCTGCTGCTACACCCGTGATGCTGCGCACATAATGCCCGCGCTCGCTCTGCGACATGGTGTGAAAGCACCCAAAGTCGAGGAGAAGGTCGAAGGGGCCCTGAACACCGGCTAGGTCCAGCCGCCTGACATCAGCACACAGGAAAGCGACATCGACACCACATTTAACCGCCCGCCTGCGCGCAACCCGTAAAGCGCGCTCGACGGCGTCAACGCCAGTGACTTGCCAGCCGTGCTGGGCGAGGTAAACCGTTAGGAGGCCCATGCCGCACCCCAGGTCGATGGCGCGGCCTTGGGGCCGAGCTTCGGGACCCTCAATTAGATCACGCAACGGTTTCCAGGGTTTTGCATGCCAACGGTCCCACGGCGAGAAGCCAAGCAGATACGCAAGCTCAAAACGGAAATTCAAACAAATCCCCTCGCGCTCACTAGAAGCATACCGTCCCGGCCACAACGCCTCTGAGAGCCTCTAGGAAGGCCGCTGGGTGAGTCAGATTAAAGGAGGGGCAGCCGAAGCTAGCCCAGCCTAGGAATACGAGCGTATGGGCTTCGCTGAGTCAAGTCGATTTATGATCCGCACCCGCTACCAAAACCGCCTCAGCGCAATACCCGCAACCACTAGCCCTTCCGCAGCGAAGATGGACGGGAGGAGCTGATCGCCGTGCATCCATGAAAAACCCCAACCGAACACCGCCAGCGCCATGAGGGCGAGCAGCTCTCTAAGCTGAGGGGGCATTCCGATGCGTCAGGTCGCGCGGGCGTTAGGCGACAGCCTTTGTAGCCTCGAGAAGGCGCGAGCGCATCTCTCCTCTAACTGAGCCCTGGTGCGCGCAATCGCGTCTTTCGTCCCGGGGCAGCGCAAGTCCATACTCGAGCAACTCAAGCTTTAATTCGAGGGAGCGATTACGCCGAGCTGTGGGAGACACCCCGGCAGTGCGCCACAAGCAACCGCGCGACCGGCGCTCATGGGATCGCGACCTAGCACAAAACCGCTGAGTAGTATGTCAGATCCCGCGCGTCTCGGGATCAGGCACAGTATGTGCGCCCCCTGCGACCCACCGTACCACAAGGGTGTTTTGTAGTAGTCATGCACCGTCCTATCACGCGAGCGGTCAGACCAATCCCAATCGGTGCTACGATGGAATTTAGGCGCGCCTTTTAGCTGGTCTTCGGTGACATCAACGCGATAGCCGCCCAACGAGGTGTCGTAGTGTAGTTTGGACCAAGGCATCGGATAGTAGTCCTCGCCCATTCCCAAAAAACCACCAAACGACACAACTGCATACGCCACTTTGCCGTTTCTCTTGTCGATCATCACTCGTTGCACGGTACCGATGTTGCGACCATCGCGACCGTAAACAACCGTTCCCTCTACCTTGTCACTGCCGATGAGCGCGTCTGTCTCGCGTCTTTCGTCCACTGTTCTTTCCATTTTTCTCCCGCTCCTTTGAATTAGCGGGGCTTGAGAATTACGACCCCGAGTTGCTGGCCTGGTGCTGGCACATAAAGAAGACCCCGGGGCTACTCCCGGGGTCCTCACCGCTTTTCTCCGGTTAACGCCAGAAAAGCGCTAACAGGATTATGATAGGCAATGGGATCCCAAGCAGCCAAAGTAGTGCACCACGTCCGAGACCCATATTATTCTCCCTCGGGTTGAGGCTCATCTATTGGCGAAAAACGTCTCAATAGGCGTGCGGTTCCGATGTGTTAGAGCCTCCAATTGGTTGCACAAGAATGGTGTCGCGGGCCGCTCACTCAGCCGCTCGGCTCATCACCGGGCGGCTTTTCTTACGAGTCCCTCCAGAACCGAAGACGAATAAGTCCGTTATCGCAAAGCATAACCCTGAACCAAGGGGCTGCTCGGTCTGGAAATCAGCTAGCCTGAACAATCTTGCCGCCTCGCTCTCCGCTGCCTCCCGAGTCGCCGCCTTCACGTATCTACGAAACTCGCCTCGGCATCGCATCAGCAAGCACGACCCGCCATTCTCGCAAGTTAGGGCTGCTGTTTTTCGGTCGCCGAACGCCACGTACTCCAATACAAGAGATAAAAACCTAACTCCCTTGGGGGAAATCGCTCTTTGGGCGGCTTTCTTTCTTCGGGCTCAGCCCGGGCTTTATTGGAGTAAGCGGCTGCCGGAAGGCTTTGCGCCACCTCACTTGCGCAAGCAGAGTGCTGTGGCATTGCCGCCGGATGGGCAGCGTGCGCCATCGGGGCTGCCGCTTGCGCAAATCAGCGAGACGAGAGTTTCGTCCTGATTGCAGGTGACGTTCTCGCCGGTGACCACGCGCATTCCTGAAGCGCCGGCCTCGCCCTTTTCGCCTTGCGGCCCTTTCTCTCCGGGCGGCCCTTTCTCTCCTTGCGCCCCTTTCTCTCCGGGCGGGCCCTGCGGTCCGATGGGCCCTTGCTGCCCCATCTCCCCCTTTGGTCCCGCCGGCCCCGCAACGCCTTGCGGCCCTTTCTCTCCTTGCGCCCCTTTCTCTCCGGGCGGGCCCTGCGGTCCGATGGGCCCTTGCTGCCCCGTCTCCCCCTTTGCCGAGCTGGGCGGCAAAGCACCGGCGGTGATTGCACCGCCGGTACAGTTTCGCCGATTGTTTAGGTCGAACGGAGCGCCCCGTTCATTCCGTTGGGGTAGAACCCACCCTTGCTCACCCCTGATTTGTCGGTGAGATAAACGATGTGCAGAACCTCCTGCGGCGTGCGCCGGAAGGCCATCCCCTCGGGCGTGTTCGGAACCACATTCGCCTTTCCATTCATGCGAATGCCTTGGTC
The DNA here is from genome assembly GCA_046733355.1 of Pseudomonadota bacterium. GTDB lineage: Bacteria > Pseudomonadota > Alphaproteobacteria > Rhizobiales > Xanthobacteraceae > VAZQ01. The sequence continues at coordinate 5,193 of JBKPOZ010000051.1, forward strand.
CTTCCCATGTCCATCCACCTTGTCGCGAGCTTGCGAGATCCCATTCGCTGCGTTCCACGCTTTTTCACCCATTAGGTACAGCTGCGATCGCGCCATACCCATGTGGTACGCCTCGACCGCCAGGATGCCGGCAGCCGCTTCGACGAACTCCTTGTTTTTGAGCAGCGGGGCTGCTCCTGCATAGGCAGTGACGCCTACGTCCTCGAACAGCATACCTCCGAGCAATACGCTCATATCGTCCGCGAACGGATCGAAATCCGCAGGCAGTCCGGCAGCTTGGGCGGCGGCCTTGAAGCCCGCCTCAAAGTCTATGGCTGGGCGAGATATGGCATTGCGGCCGAGCGTCTTGCGATAGAAGCGCACGTGAGCCAGCTCATTCTCGGCAAGCTCTTCGACGAATTCTCGAATTTCCTGCTTGTTAAAACGCGCTTCATGACCCCCGACTACACGGCCGGCATCGGACCCTACGTCGGCATCGTCAATCCCCTGGCCTGTTGTTGCGCGCAAGTAGAATTCCGCCTCCATATATTCGAGATTCAAGGCGAAAGTGAAAATGTCCTCGTCTTTCGGAACAGGGCCAACTCCCACGCCCGTGGTCTCGGCGCGGCGCTTTTGTTGGGCTTGAGCGTGAGCCGCTGGGATAAACAATCCGCTCAGTCCAAGTACCGAAAGTCCCGCGACGGACTGCCGCCGCGAGATGCGAGATGTCTCCGGATTCATTGCACTACTCCTGAATTTCTTTTGAATGCACCGCGGCAAGCGTTCGTAATCAGCGGCCGGGATGCAGATTGGGCCCCCGCTCTTTGGTGGCGTTGGTGCTCAATGGTTGAACGTAGGTCGTAGCGCCTCGTTCCCGCGCGAAACGGGTAATCTGTACTGCCCGTCGTTTGCGTCGTGTTTCGAACTTAGGCGGCTCTGCGAGTGGAGTGTTCGCCGGGAACTCGTTTCTTCCGTGAAACGTTCTTTCGAAACAGCAAATTGCACGGGCGGGTCGGGCGTGCACCGTTAAGGCCGCCGTGCCGTCTGATTGAGGACGGAGATCGGCAATGTTGCTTGGTCGACGGCGCCCCAAAGGACAGCCCAACAGCAAAGTTGCCGCTGGGTGGTCGGCCCTGCGCGAACTCGCCGGGACAGCATTCCGCGAGCGCTCCCTCCTTCGAAGCAGCCGGGCCTTTCTTAAGCAGAACAAGCCGGGTGGCTTTGTCTGCGTCAGTTGTGCCTGGATGAAGCCTGTAAAGCCGCACCCGATTGAGATTTGCGAGAGCGGCTGAAAGGCAAGCGCATGGGAGCTAACTCGCAAGAAGGTCCCGCTCGACTTTTTTGAAAAGCACTCCTTGGGCGAGCTTGAGGTCTAGTCTGATCATGATTTGGAGAACCTCGGCAGCATCCATCCAACCAGGATATCGTTTAACAAGAAAGGGGGTCGGAGATGGCAACACCCGATCTTCACGAAGACCGCTCCTACTGGAACGCAACATCGACTGCACCTGATTTCCCGGAGCTAACCGGAGAGATCAATGTCGACATCGCGATCATCGGAGGAGGAATCGTCGGCACTACAACTGCGCGTGTTCTGAAGGATAGGGGTGTCAACGTCGCGCTGATTGAGGCACTTAAGGTAGGGCGGCAAGTCACCGGTAGATCGACCGCAAAAATCACGTCGCAACACACGTTGACCTATCAGACTCTGGAGCAAAAGTTTGGCGAGGAACGCGCAAGGCTCTATGCCGACGCGCAGGAAACGGGGCTCCGCCAGATCAAGAACTTCGCCGTGCAATACGGGATCGCCTGCGACATCGAGCCGAAGTCTGCTTTCATTTATGCGCAGAGCCAAGAGAATGTGGGTGATATCGAAAAGGAAGTTCAGGTAGCAAAGCGGCTCGGACTGCCGGCCACGCTGGTGCATGAAACCGATCTGCCCTTTCCGATCCGCGCTGCCGTCCGTTTTGACAATCAAGCGCAGTTTCACCCCACGAAATATGTCGCCGGTCTGGCTGGCACCATTTCGGGTGACGGCTGCCATGTGTTCGAGCAGAGTCGCGCTGTCGATTGGGGCCCGACCTATGTCTCGACTGAGCGCGGCAGGGTGAATGCTCGCCATGTGGTCATGGCTACTCATCTGCCGCTCGGTCAGGTGGGCGGCTTCTATACTGAGGTGTACCCTTATGCTGAGCCGGTTATCGCCGCGAAAATCCGTCGGCCGCCAAGCGGCATGTACCTCAATGCTGAGGATCCAAGCCATTCGCTTCGGACCCACACCCAACAAAATGAAGTTTATGCAATCGCTTCGGGCATGAGCTTCAAACCGGGCCACACGGACGATGAACGCAAGCATCTGCAAGACATAGAGCGGTGGCTTACGAGCAATTTCGACGTTGGCCCGATTGAGTATCGCTGGGTCAACGAAGATTACTCGCCCATGGATGAGGCCCCGTTTGTCGGATGGTCGTCCTCTAGCGGCTCCCGCTACCTCGTCGCGACCGGTTTCAAGGCATGGGGTATTACGAATGGCACAGCCGCAGGCATGATCCTGGCCGATCTTGCGACTGATAAAGAAAACCGCTGGCTCGACATTTTCGATGCGACCCGCCTCGATCTTATTGGCGGCGGCACTCAGTTTGTGAAGGAGAATGTGCAAGTGGCCGCGCACCTCGTCAGCGGCTACCTCTCACGAAAGCCGAAATCCTTCGACGAACTTGGTGCCGGTGATGCCGCTATCATGAAGATTGACGGAGAGAACGTCGCAGCCTTCAAGGATGAGAACGGCCATGTCCATGCGGTATCAGCAGTCTGCAGTCACATGGGCTGTATCGTGGGGTGGAACGAAACGGACCGCACTTGGGACTGCCCCTGCCACGGTTCACGCTTTGAACTGAGCGGTGAGGTGATTCATGGTCCGGCGACGAAGCCCCTCGGGTCGCGGATCACGGGATAAAACACCGGGAGTGAGCGGACGTGCTTAGCTTTAGCTCGGTCTACCGACCGCCGCCCATGAACGCAGCTGGTTCTCTGCGGCCGGTCTCTTTACATCGGTGGAGTTAATCCATCGCGACCGACGCGCCACGCGCGCCCTTCCAGGCTCCCATCGGGCCGCTTGACCGCGACCACGAACACCTTTGCGCCCGGCTGCAGAACATTCTTGTCGCCAACTACGGAGGCCACGATTGGAGCCTCAGCCGGAACAAATACCTTCTTCTCGCCGTCGCTGTATTTCAGCGTCAGCGTACGTCCATCAACTGCAGTTACGATTTGGTCGACGTTCGCGTTGGTCATCGTGCTTTGCGGCCTAAGGTCCCACGGGTAGTGTCCTTCACCGCTGCCGCGCATGGCCTCAGGAAAGATGTGCACTTCCACCGCGCGCAGCGTTCCGTCGGCCTGCGGCATTGCAGTTACACCCACGAACGAGCCCTGCTTTATGTCGGAAAGCGACGCTTTGACCACCCCGGCGATTTGTGGCTTCTCCGAGAGCGTCAGCTTTAACTCGGCTCCATCGCGAGCCTTTATGGCATAAGTGGAATCCTCGACACGCTCGATCGTTCCGCGGATGCGAACAGACGGCGCCTCTTGTGCCCAAGAGGCGGGCGCCGCGATGAGCATTGCCGCGGGAACGATTGCGAGCCAAGATGCTGATTTACCGATACATTGATCAGATCGTCTCTTGCTCATTAAACGTGCCGAGTGGGCTTGGCGAGCTTGCTTTCGAACTCTTCATGATCAATTGCGAGTGATCTGCAATTAGGCCAGCCAAGCGGGGCCGAAGCTTACTGCGATGCAAACAGAGGAGCGGTTGCAACATCCCTGTTTCGTTTGCCACAGATCAGGAGGAGCCGCGCAACCGCCTGAAAGGCATCCTCGAGGTGACGAAGGGGGCTACGACGCCTCATGTTTGTAACCGCAACAATCACAAATGAGTCAGCCGACGAGATGGAGGTCGGCATTAGGCAGACGGCATATGCGATTATCAAGGCGAGCAGTGTGATGCTCGGTGTAGAGGACTAGGGATCGTGTGGTGGTGTGAAGCGGTTATCGGCTGGGTGCGCAGTTGACTGGCAGTGCACGTCTGCCTGCAACGACATGAACAGAGCACAGGCAGGCTGAACCCGATGATCATATGAATTCGGCTTAGCCAGGGCCGCAAGCGTTCCGAGCCAGACAGCAGATACGCGGCCCAGGAACTCGCGCGTCTGTTCGACATTTTTCGGGAACCTTTGAACCGCTGCTTCGTCTAATGGCTACTCGGCCCGTTTTCCTTGACAGGAGGCTCAGATGCGTTTTGCAACGGTTGTCTGCACATCCGCCACGTTGGTGTTTGCCGCCGGGCTCGCGGCGGCACAGGGCAACAAGCTCACTGATCCGCAGATTGCCCATATTGCCTACACGGCCGGCCAGATCGACATCCAGGCGGCCCAGCTCGCCCTGCAAAAGAGCAAGAACAAAGAAGTACGGGCTTTTGCCACACAGATGGAGCGCGACCACAAGGCGGTGAACGACAAAGCGCTTGCGCTGCTCAACAAGCTTAAGGGCGAGTGGGATCTCGACATTCCGCCCGACGAGAAGAAGAGCGTGACGCTGAAATCGCCTGGTGAGATTGAATACTATTGCCGGTATCACCCCAACATGGTCGGGCAGATCACGGTCGTGCAGTAAGGGACGCGCGACTCATCCGCGCCACGACCTCCTTCGGGGACTGAGTGGAACCGTCCCCTGCTCAAATAAAGCTGCGCCTGGCCGGCCAAGGTTCGCCTCGACTAAATCCCCATAACGCAATCAGCCGCCGGTTCGTTCTTTGGCGGCTTCCGGCGCCGGGTGTCCCCGGCCACCTCTCGGATGGCCGACATCCGGAACCCTGCACAGGAGCCTCGCCCTCTCGCTCGAATTCGGCCGGCGCCGCATCCGGTTCAAGCGCAAAGTGGTTGGATTGATGCTTACTGCTTCTTTCTTGAACGCGATCAATGGCGTCCTCTACAAGCTAATCGCTGTCAAGAGCGGATTTTGGGCGTCTTTGTTCTGGAGCTTCGTTGGTCAAGTCGCAGCCGGGATCATTCTTCTGGTTTTCGCGGCAGCCTACCGCAGAGACTTCGTTGCTGTTCTCCGGCAGAGAAGATATTCCGCCGTCGCACTGATCGGAGTGACCGAAATATTCTTCGACGTTGGCGAGTCGGTTACGCTGTATGCGACCCTGATGGCGCCGGTTGCGCTTGTACTGCTGGTGAATTCATTTCAGCCGCTGTTCGTATTTGTGCTCGGGATCGCCGTGTCGGTATCGGTTCCCGAGCTGGAAAGCGAGACACTCGCTCCCAAGAAGGTGCTGCAAAAAGCGGTGGGGATCGGGCTCATGGTTCTCGGCGGCTATCTGATCAGTATGGACAGATAATCACTGCTCCGGCCTAGCAATCCCGATGCCGCACAGCAGCGAACACCGAGCGCACTTCTCCGTATGGTGAGGAGCCTTGAGGTGGAACAGTGACTTGCTATTCTCGGAACGCTCGTTCGTTATGGCGCTGATGCCGCCAATAAATGTCTCAATGAGACGTTCCTTTGCCATCCTTCCAGGCTAAACCGCGAATTTCAAGTCCGCTTTGCATTTTGTAACGGCTGGAAGGAGGTGGCCGACAACAAATTACAATCCGCGTCGAAAGGGCCTCATGAAGACGTCTTGCGAATGTTATCAGTTGGTGGCGTGAGCGCTTCGCTTTTCACCTGCGCAAGACATACCAGAGTTTCCTGCCTCGAAGCTATTGTACATTATCGACAGCTGATTAAAACTAGCCTGGAACTTTGGAGGGGACTACGACAGCTAAACACGGTAAATGGCAGTCCTGAAGCAATCTCCCTGGTGATGCCTAACGCTTTTATTCGAAAGCTCAATTTATTCGCCCCGCTCTCCGGCCCCGATACCAAGCTGCTGGAGCAGATTTGCAGCAAGCCGCTGTCTATAAACGCCCGGCAAGACCTTATTCAGGAGGGAGAAGCAGCTGATGTGGTGCATCTCATTCTGGACGGATTCGCCTGCCGGTACAAAATTGTCCCTGAAGGCACTCGCTCGATTATGGCCTATCTGGTGCCGGGAGACATGTGCGACTGGCACGCCTTTATTCTCAGGGAAATGGATCATTCAGTCGCAACATTGTCCCCTTGCCGGGTCGTCGAAATCCCGCGTGCAGCAGTGCTGGAAATTACGGACAAATATCCCACCATCACACGCGCACTCTGGTGGATAGCGCTCGTTGATGAGGCAGTGCTACGCGAATGGATTGTTAGTGTGAGTCGTCGCTCGGCAACGGAGGCAGTCGCTCATTTATTTTGCGAGCTGCTGGCGCGACTTGAGGCAGTAGGACTTCGAGTCGAAAACGGGTTCGAATTTCCTGTTACCCAGAGTGAGCTTGCCGACACAGTCGGAATGTCGGCAGTGCATGCGAACCGCGTGATACAGGAGTTGCGAGCACGGAAACTGATCGTCCTCAACACCCATGGTTTGCAGATATTGGACATTGAGGCGTTGAAGCAACTCGCCGGGTTTCGCCCAAATTACCTTCACCTATCCATAAAGGGGGGCCGGGAGGCGTAAGATCAAGCTCACGGCTATTCCAGCTGTCCTGAGAGAAAGTTCCGAAAAGTAATGTTAGCTACGTGGAATTCCCGACAGAACATTTGATCGAATAAGTTGCTTTATGCGGTATCATCGATATACCAAGGCAGTCGTGGCTGAGAGACGGCTTGTGCTCCCGCCTAGCAGACGGAAGGAGCACCCCTCATGCCCCGCTTTTATTTTCACATTGAAGATGATCGCACAATTCTTGATCAGGAGGGAACCGAACTTCCTGATATAGAAGCAGCGCGTCGGGAGGCGATTACCGCGGCGGGCGAGATGCTGAGAAACGGCAGCGGTGCCACGGTTTGGAGTGGAAAGCCTTGGCGCATGTGGGTTACCCACGAGTCGAGCGGTAGAGGCAAACCGCTATTCACGTTGCGGTTTTCCGCGGAGAGCTGACAAATAGCTTCCGCCTCTTGGCGCGGCGAGCCTCAGTCTATTCCTTCGTTCTGATTGCAACCTGCGGAAGTAAGAAGCAGCGCGTCGCGAGGCGATTACCGCGGCGGGCGAGATGCTGAGAAACGGCAGCGGTGCCACGGTTTGGAGTGGAAAGCCTTGGCGCATATGGGTTACCCACGAGTCGAGCGGTAGAGGCAAACCGCTATTCACGTTGCGGTTTTCCGCGGAGAGCTGACAAATAGCTTCCGCCGCTTGGCGCGGCGAGCCTCAGTCTATTCCTTCGTTCTGATTGCAACCTGCGGAAGTCCGGTTGGGGTCGATGCTGTTGAAAAAGTCCTCCTGAATACCGGCGAATCATGATTCCTGGTGCTGAACCTCAATCAGGAGGCAGGTACTTTGGCTTGTGCGATCAGATCGCGAAACAATTCACCGTCGGCTAACGCTCGACGGAGAGCATTGATACAACTTTCATGTTCTGTGCGAGCTTTCAAACGCTTGCTCAGCTCGGATGGGCATCCCTTCAAGTGTTTGCAAGAGCAGATCGTCCTATCCGATATGGAAAGTAGAACACAGGCCGCAGAATGCGCATCACAGTTGTTTGCCGTGCATCATAGGACGCGAGAGTGGAGACTGTACGCCGATGATGGAGGTGAGCGTAGCAAACAACGGTTCCTAGCGCTGCCAGTTAGATCAATGGCTTGCAGTGTCAAAACGGTCCCGGCGGCCGCTTTGACAGTCAATGCTTTTTGCGAGGTGTCAAAACTTGCTCGTTGAAAATTAGGGAAGCGCGCTGGTGGACCTAACACAACTGATTATCTTCGGGCACTTGCATTGTCTAACCAGACTATTTCGCCCCGTTGATCGGCAATTGGTTTTTCAGCGAGGTGTCTAACCCGCCGCTGTCTCGAAAAGCTTAGTCTTCGTAAAAGAAGACTTCCGGGTGTTCACGCCGCCACGCTGCGCGACGCTCTCGGTTCTCACCGATAATGATCCCCAGCCGCACGCAAGCGCGGCGCTCGCCATCCTCGCAACGCTCACCTCAGGCCGAAGGTTTCAAGAGAGGAAGTCGCGAGCCGAGGAGATATGCCGCAACCCGCGCGGTCCCGCCAGCCCTAGGGCCGCGCCAGAGAACAATGAGCGGGCTTGGATAGCGGGCATAAGCCCGAGACAGTTGCCGCATGTTAATGCCGGCTATGTTCCGGGTGGATAAGGTAAGTTCCATCATTGGCAGCAGCAGTTGTTACAGGCGCCGATGCCTGAGAGACCAGTTGCGCTCCCGCCTGAACTCAGGGAGACGCGCATGCCTATGACCGAATTCCTATACGGCTCATCATTCGATCCCGAGGCGCGGCGGGTTATGGGTGTCGCGTACGAGCTATCCCGCGCGGCGCTTCGTTGTGGGGATAGAGACTCGATTGCTGACAAAATTGTCGCCGACAAGATCATCGAACTTGCCAAAGCAGGTGAAAGAAACCCTGACCGGCTTTGCGAACTAGCGTTGAACCATTTCCAGCAGCACGTGTGACCGTCTCGGCCTGACGAAGAACAGAGCGACGGGCGTCCCGCAACCGTGAAAAGGAAGCGCCGGACCACGCTCTCCGTCCCGCCCTTTCCGCACCGCACCCCCGCCGCCAGCGCTGGCTACGGTCTCGGGGCAGGCGGAGAGTAATTGTTTTCCGACTGATCAGGTTTGATTTCCATCTCGCCGGCACATGCGAGTACTGACCAATATCCCATGCGGCATGCCCAATCGTGGTACGTCACGAGGCCCTGGACACACGAGCCAATTCCTCCAGCGATAAGAGTTAAGGCCACGAGTATCGCCCAGACCTTTTGCCACCTACTTAGTACGACACGCACTTCATCCAATTCTTCTTCCCACGTCCGTAGACAATGAAGCCGAACGCTGACCGGCTCAGATTAATTTTACGTAAGTGTCTCCGGCTGCGCCGGACACCACCCATATGTGCCAAACAAGAGGCCGGCCCGTGCCCCCAGACCCCCAACCCCCTCTTGGGCCGGTAAACTGATAGCCCCGTCACTCCCTCTGGGAAGCGGGGTTTTAATTTTGACGGCAACCCGCACGCAGGTTTCGAAGGGCGAGATGGTATGCGCCTCTCTCAGAGGTTCTCATTGGAGCCATGCTTCAATCTCAGCAGAACCGGCGAGCAAAGCTTCCACTCGCAGGACTAGACCGCATCGCCCATTGCGATTTCGCCCGGCACTAAAATGGATGTACATCGACACGGGACCACATCGATCCCATACATTGCGCTGGCGAACGTGCAACTCGGCCCTGTTGATCACCTGAGAGATCACCCGTCCGCTACGTGAACGGCCGCGCGTGCCATGCGCTTCCCTCGATGCTCCGACTTCCCGGCGGGTCCATAGCGGGCCGCTGCCCATGTCCTGATCCTGCCCGACTAGATTTGAACCTTTGATCGGCTTGAGGCGACAAACAGGCGGGAGCCATTCCCCCCGGCGATGAGCCGGAAGGTGGGATGGCAGAAGCGGGCGTCTTGCACAAATACAGCGGAAGCGGGGTGTGTCACTCGGTCAGCCCGTCCGAGTGCCTAACACAAGGGGATTAGATCATGAAGATCGTCACAATCGTAACAGCTGGGCTCGTCGCGCTGAGCGTTGCCGCAGCTGCGACGCCGACCGCAGCCCATCCTTACGACCGCTATGCGGGCGGCCGCTCGTTTTTTGCGAGCTTATTCGGTCCCTCAATCGCGCGAGGGGTGGTGAGCTATCCCACCAAACAAAAGCCCGGCACAATCATAGTGAGCACGGCGCAGCGCCGCCTTTACCTCGTGCTCGGCAACGGCCAGGCGCTGAGCTATGCAATCGCCGTCGGCAAGGCCGGCTACGCCTGGAGCGGCATCAACCAAGTGACCGCCAAGCGTGAGTGGCCGGACTGGACGCCGCCCGGGGAGATGCTGCAGCGTCGGCCCGATCTGCCGCGCCATATGGCGGGCGGGCCCGACAACCCAATGGGTGCACGCGCGATCTATTTAGGCTCGAGCCTCTATCGCATTCACGGTTCGAACGAACCTGACCAAATCGGCCAGGCGGTGTCATCGGGCTGCATTCGCATGACCAACCAGGACGTGATCGATCTCTACAACCGGATCCAGATCGGCGCGACCGTCATCGTGGAGTAGCTCGAGCTCCAGGTACTTGGTCACAACGTGCGGTTGATGCCGCCAGTATATGTGGAGCCGTACGTCAAGTGACAGAAGAACGGTATGGCGGGGCGCTGAGGAAATTTGTGAAGCAGTCCCAGAGCAAACATGCGGTGGTCCCGCCTGGCGGGGCGAGGCACGGGAACTTTCTTTTCATGCGGCAATTTTACCGACATCGACTGCACCCGTGACAAGGAAACACCAGCGGGAGAACAGTGATGAGTACCAAGGCGAGCTTCACACCGGAGGAGTGGAACCGCATCTTCGGTAGTCCGATGGTCGTCAGCATGGCAGTTACAGCCTCGGATCCAAGTGGCCTTTGGGGTCTATTCAAGGAGGGCATGGCGGGCGGCTGGGCTATGCTGGAGGCACGCCGGGCTCCGCAGACGAATGAGCTGATCAAAGCAGTCGCCGAGGATTTCGCCACTGCGGAGACGCGCGACGCAACGCGGAACGCACTCCAAACGAAGTTCAAGGTAAAAGAAATCGCTGAGATTAGAACAAAAGCCATCGAAGAATTGCGCGCAGTCGCGGCGCTGCTCGATGCTAAGGCGTCCGGCGACGCGGCGGCATTTAAAAACTGGTTGCGCGAAATCGCGCAAAACACGGCGGAGGCGGCCAACGAGGGAGGATTTCTAGGATTCGGTGGAGTCGAAGTCAGCGAGGCGGAGAAGGCCACGCTTTCCGAAATTTCTAGCGCGCTCAACTCTCCATCCAGCTCTCAATCTCGCCCCCTCTGATTCCCACGATAGCCTCGCGGCGCACGCGTCCACGAGATTAACAAGGGAATTGCTAAACTCGAGCTTATTGAGAACATCGTTCGCTTCAAGCTCGACTATAAACTTTGATCGTTCTGAAGCCCCCCAAGGTGTGAGCGATTACAAGGCGCCCCGGGCTTAGCACCCTGGGGCTTTCGTTTTGTTAGCGTGCCGTGTCTTTGATTTGCTCTGGAG
>JBKPOZ010000052.1:0-6786 GCA_046733355.1 Pseudomonadota bacterium
AGCAGATGGCCGACATCATCCTGGCTCTGAAGAAAGAGGGCATTTCCGTGCTGCTCTCGGAGCAGAACATTCATTTCGCCGGCCTCGTCTGCGACCGCGTCTACGTCCTGGAGAAAGGCCAGATTCAGTGGGAAGGCGCCATGTCGGCGCTTATGAGCGACGACGCCGTGCAGCGTCGGCTCCTGTCCGTCTGACACCACTGTTGCACAATCTGCAATTTCGATCCGTCATACTGAGGCGCTCGAACTGGCTATACCGCTTTTGAGCCCTAAGCCCATCGAAATCCCCCCAGCGCGGGATGGTCCAAGTATGATATCGTCCTCTCGTCGATTGCATGACCTCCCGCACGGGACGGTCGCATGGCCATCCACATCCGGCGGCTCACGGAGGCGATCCATGAAAGTCAAAGACGCGATGCACAAGGGCGTCCATTGGGTTAGTCCGCAGACCCGTGTCGCCGAACTGGCAAATTTGATGCGCGAACACAACATTGGTTGCATTCCGATTGGAGAGAACGACCGTCTCATCGGTATGGTGACCGACCGAGACATCGTCTGCAAAGGGCTGACGCAAGACAACTTCGATGCCCATCGCGCGACCGCGCGTGATGTGATGACACCGGGCATCCATTGCTGCCGTGACGAGGATGACCTCGCCAAGGCCGTGCACCATATGGAGGAGCTGAAGGTGCGCAGATTACCGGTGATCAACGAGAGCAAGCGGATGGTCGGCATACTCAGTTTGGCCGACATCAGTCATCCGGCGCCCGGCCCTATTTTGGCCAAGTGGGCGGAGAGCGTCTTGTCGTTCTATGGATCGGTTTGAAGCCCTCCTTTCCGGCAAGCGGTTGGTTTTACGCATGATGAACCAAATTTGGTGAGCCCGTTTTCGACCCCCAAGCGGAAGTGCGGGAAGCTTATTCGATAACCGTGTCAGCGCGCTGCTGGAAAAAGAATGGTATATCAATGCCGAGTGTCTTCGCCGTTTTGAGATAGACCACCAATTCAAACTTCGTCGGCTGCTCTACGGGCATGTCCGCAGGTTTGGCACCCTGCAGGATTTTGTGCACGAATAGAGCGCTTCGCCGAAACAAATCCGGTCCATCCGCGCCGTAGGACATAAGGCCGCCGACATCGACAAATGCGCGAGAGAATGAGGCGGCCGGCAAGCGATGCTCAAGTGCGAGATCAGCTACACGCTTCGTCGACAGGCTTCCCTGAATGACCACGGCGTCCGCGCGCATCCGCACAATGCTTGCAAAAGCAGTGTCGAGCTCTTCAGGTCCACGTACTCTGATGGGCTGAACCTCCATGCCCGTGATTCGCGCAGCAACCTCGACCTGCTCCAGGACCAACTTCTCGAATACGGGATCTGCCGCATTGGTGAGAACGGCTGCCGTGCGCATGCTGGGCAGTAAATCGCGAAACAGTTCGACCAATTTGCCCGGGATTTCTGCGGCCATCATAGACAAACCCGTGACGTTCCCGCCGGGGCGCGCGAGGCTGGTGACCAGGCCTGTTGCGAGCGGTCCCCGGTCAACAGGACGATCGGTATTTCGCGCGTTGCCTCCTTCGCAGCTAACCCGCAGGGCGTGTAGAGGGCCACAATGACGTCGACCTTCAGCTGTACCAGCTTCGCAGCCAACCCGGGAAGCCGATCGAGCATTCCTTCCGCGGAACGAAATTCAAAGACAATATTTTGCCCTTCGATATGCCCAAGTTCACGAAGCCCTTCGCGGAGCTCTTTCTGGAACGATTGCAAATCCGCATTGCCTATGACCAGTGCACCCACCCGGGGTACTTTTTGCTGTTGCGCATATGCACGCAGCGGCCACGCGGCCGCCACCCCCATGAAGGCAATGAACTTGCGCCGTTGCATGTTGACGTCTGCGTTCAGCCTCACAATTTTTCAAACAGAAACATAATGGTATGCCACGACGCCGCTGTATCGCAAACCCAGCATGCGATAACTGGCCTGACCACGCCAGCAACTGCGCAGGCCGACGAGGCCGCAAGGACAGCGTCGCACGCGCGCCTTGCCGCCGTGACCGCATCGCGCGAGGCGGCGCGCGCGACCATGACACTGCGGACGGCAGAAAATCTGAAAGTCAGAGCCGAGGCGCAAGTTGTACCTCCTGACTGATCCTATGAACGTTATCCTGCATGACAGCGGCACGAAGCAATTCGATTCGATTCAAACCGCGGCGTCCGGGCGAGAAAGCCGATGAGGGCGCACATCATTGGTGGAGGATTTGGCGGACTGGCCGCGGCCGCGCTCCTCATCCGCAACGCGGGAGTGTCCGGCGAGAACATCACAATTTACGAGGCGGACGAGCAGCTGGGCGGCGGCTTCTTTCTCGGCGGCAGCGCGGAGCGTGGCTATAACCTCCCCGGCTCGGTGTTTGACAAGGAATTCCGCTGCACGTTCGAACTGCTCAACTCAATTCCCTCCGCAAGCAATCCCTCCATTTCCGTCACGGAGGAATTCTTCGCGTTCAATACTGGCGAACCGTACGACGACAGGGCGCATATCCTCGATCGCGACGGCACCGTCGTGCATGGGCAGCGTTACGGCCTGAGCCTGGGTGACGGCCTCAGGCTTGCACGGGTTCTGCTGATGCCCGAAGCGATGCTGGATGGGCGGCGCATCGCGGAGTTCTTTTCTCAGCGATTTTTCTCGACCGAATTCTGGTTGCTCTGGTCGACCATCATGGGGTCACTGCCCGAGCACAGCGCGATCGAGTTTAGGCGCTACATGAACCGCTTCCTGTACTTGTTCGGTCACCTCTCGGACATGACAGGGGTGATGCGCACGCCCATCAATCAGCATCAAGCGTTCATCGAGCCGCTGGTCGCGTGGCTGCGCCCGCGGGGCGTGAACTTCCTCACCGGTGCCTTCGTGCAGGATATCGGGTTCGCGTCGTCGCCAGGCCGCATGACCGCCGATCGTCTCGACTATGAGCGCGGCGGCAGCATGACTTCGATCGCGATCGCGCCAGAGGATCTCGTAATGGTGACCACCGGATCGCAAGCGGCCGATCTTTCGGTTGGATCAATGACCGAGCCGCCGCGTCCGCGGCCGAGCGGACGGTCCTGGGCACTATGGACGCGCCTCGCCGACGGACGCCCGCAATTCGGAAAGCCCGACGCATTCTTCGGGGAGGCCCGCGTGCCCTTGTCGCGCTGGGTGACTTTCACAGTCACCGACAGAGGGACCGAGTTCATCGAGCAAATCTCTGCGCTCACCGGCAGCGAGCCGGGACGCGGCGGGCTTGTAACTCTGAAGGACTCGGGCTGGGTTGTGTCGCTGTCTGTCTTCCACCAGCCGGAAATCATCGGCCAACCGGCGGGCACGAGCGTCTGGTGGGGCTATGGTCTGTATCCCGAACGCTACGGCGATTTTGTGCGCAAACGCATGGATCAATGCACCGGCGCGGAGATCCTGGAGGAGACACTGCGGCACCTTCGGTTCGACCGGCACTTGGCCGCGATCATGGAGTCTTCGATTTGCGTGCCGTGCAACATGCCCTATGTCAACAATATCTGGTTCCCCGGATGCGCAGCGACAGGCCTGGCCCGGTTCCAGAGGGAGCGACCAATCTCGGACTGATCGGCCAGTACGTCGAGGTTCCAAGGGAAATAGCCTTCACGATCGAATGCTCCGTCCGCTCGGCGTGGGAGGCGATCTATATCCTGCTCAAGCGCGGCCCCGCGCCGCCGCCAGTGTATCAGGGTCAGTACGATCCAAAGGCGCTGTTCAACGTAGTGAAAGTGTTTCTATCGTGATCCGCGCCACCGCCACCTGCGCCAGCAAGCTGCCAAGTTAGCCAAACTACGCCACGCCTCCAATTTGTCCGAGGCAGTGCCAATCATCCCGATGGCCATAGGACATTTTCACAGGGCTACTTGTGCTCGAGCTGTGTCACGAGCTCGAGCAGACAGCTTGCAGCTACGGAGTAGGTTTCGTTCAGTCTGAGTTTGGCCTGCAAGTGCGGTGTCCGGGCAAGAAGGGGATAGAGGTCATATTTGACGATTTCGGACAGCGGTTCCTTAAGGTTTTTTACCCTCTCGCAAATTTCCCTAAAGTTCAGAGAATCGCCATTCACCTGAAAGCGAGGCTTGTCGGAACCGGCCGGATTCCAATCGTAGACTCGAAGGCTGTGCACAGCCCAGCCAAATGCATCCCGCTCGTTCATATCCCTGGACCCAGGTTTCCACCCGAACTCACAGGCACTCATTAGACCAGACGACACCAGAAAAACAGCGCGCCCCGAGCCGCCCGTCAGGATCCGCTTTTGAGGAATGCGCGCAGCCGCTGCGGTGTGACGGGCAGCTGGGTGATGGCGCCCGGCACGCCGATGGCGTCATCGATGGCCGAGGCGATCGTGGCGCCGACCGCGTTGATACCGCCCTCGCCGGCGCCTTTGAGTCCGAGCGGGTTGAGCGGGCTCGGCGCGTCCTCGGTGATCAGAACGTCGAGCGCCGGCAGCTCGCGCGCGCTGGGCATCAGATAATCGGCGAAATTGACAGACAGAGGCTCGCCGCGCTCGTCGTAGCGAAATTCCTCAAACAACGCGCCGCCCACGCCTTGGGCGACACCGCCCACAAGCTGCCCTTCGATGAGCATCGGATTAACGGCGCGCCCTACATCATAGGCCAGGAAATAACGTTCGAGCGCGGTTCCTCCCGTCTCCTTGTCGACACGCGCAACCGCGATGTGCACGCCATAGGGATAGTTCATATGGTCGGAGTGAAACCACGCTTCGGCGGCAAGCCCGGGAGCGCTGGCGCCGCGCAGTTTCGATGCAGGCTCGAGCGCTTTTGCCACTTCGCCCAGACACATCGAAGGCCCGCCGCTCGCATTCCTGCGCACCACATTCCCGTCAACCACATCGAGCTCGGCAGCCGGCAATTGCATCAGCTCGGCCGCGACACCGAGCGCCTTCTCGCGTACTGCGAGTGCGGCACGCCGCGTCGCTTCCCCGGTCATCACCGTCACGCGCGACGCGAAGGCCCCCACGCCGAATTCGATCCGGTCAGTACGGCCGTGGATGACGCGCACGTGCCGGTAATCGACACCGAGCGTATCGGCACAGATTTGCGCAATAACGGTCTCGACGCCCTGCCCCAGCGAGGCGGCACCAGTGATGACCTCAATGGAGCCTGCAGTGTCCACAACAATCCGCACCGCATCGTATGGGCCGAGCCCTGTCTTCTCCAAAAACAGCGCCAAGCCCATGCCGACGCACTCGCCACGCGCGCGGCGTTTTTCCAGCACGCGTCCATTCTCATCCCATTTGAATGCGGCAAGCGCCTTGTCGAGCAGAACCGCATAGTCACCGGAGTCGAGCACGACCGGCGTCCCCAAAGTCGAGAGCGGCCGCGCATAGGGCATCTTCTCCGTGGCGATCAGGTTGCGCCGCCTGATTTCGACGCGATCGATGCCCGTGCGCGCGGCGATCGCGTCCATGATGCGCTCGCGTACGAATGTGCTCTCAAAACGCCCCGGCGCCCGATACGTGCCGCACGGCGTCTTGTTGGTGAGCCGGATGCACCCGCGCGCGCGGTAGGCGGGGAGCTCGTACGGGCCCGGCAACATCACCGCAGTAAGGTCGGGAACGGTGGCCGCGTGGGTACGCACATAGCCGCCCTGATCGTGCAAGAACTCATCCTCGATCGCGAGCAGGCGGCCCTCGCTATCCGCGGCCGCACGCGCCTTGTGGCGCTGCTCACGCGAATGATTGGTGGCCATGAGATGCTCGCGGCGATCCTCGATCCATTTAACCGGCCGCTTGAGGCGCAGTGTCGCGAGACAGACGAGCACGTCCTCTGGGTAAAGCTCGCCGCGAACGCCGAAGCCGCCGCCGACGTGGCCCTCGAAGAGCTGGACGCTCGACGGATCGCGCCCGAGCATGCGCGCAATTGCATCCCGGTTCCAGTGCGGTACCTTCGCTGCGCCGTGCAGCTCCAAAACATCGCGCGCGCGGTCGTAGCGAGCGACTGCACCGCGCGTCTCCAACGGCACGCCGGAATGGCGTCCGACACGCAGATCGAGCTTCACGAGGAGCGGCGCTTGCGCGAAAGCGGCGGCAATATCGCCGTACGACCATTCGAGCACGGAGGCTTCCGTCGAGCGGCCGTCTTCGAATTCGCCGGGCGCTTCGCTGACGTCCAGAATGGGAGGCAGTTCCTCGACCGTGACGCTGACGAGCTCGGCTGCGTCTTCGGCCGCATAGGCGTCGTCTGCGAAAACCGCCGCGACCGGCTCACCGACGTAGCGCACGATGCTTCGCGCGAGCACGGGCTGGCGATAGGGCGCAAGCGCTTCCATGCGCGTGAGGCGGAAATCGATCGGAGGAAGCTCGCTTATGTCCGCAAATGTCCACGCGGCCACGACGCCCGGATATCTGCGCGCCGGTTCGCAATCGATTGCAACCAGACGCCCATGCGCATGCGCCGAGCGCACGACGCGCATGTGCAGCATCTGCGGAAAGCTGATATCCGCCGCAAACAGCCCTGCGCCCGTCAGCAGCGGCCGATCCTCGAGCCGCGGCACGGAGCGGCCAATCACCCCCATGTTCGTGGCGTTCCTGAATGAGATGGAGACATGACAGTGCGAAAGGCGCGCCAGCACTCCCTCTCCCCACTTGGGAACCGTTGCGTATTTGGGGTGCGGAGAGATTGTAGAGTGTACATGCGAAAGGCCAGTCATGTTGGAGGCTGTGTCGTCCTTTTTTCTTGGTCTACTGGGCTCATTGGGCGCGTTCTGGACGCACTTCGGCTGTCA
>JBKPOZ010000053.1:0-12244 GCA_046733355.1 Pseudomonadota bacterium
CGGTATTGGTGGGTGATTCGCTCTACCGGGACCGCGAGGGAGCTCGCCGCACAGGCATGCGCTTCATTTGGATGATGCCAGAGTGCGCGCAGCCTGGCGCAATGCCGGGCGCAGCGGACTCACCGGTCGAATGGCGAGTTAAGCAGCTCCACGATCTGCTGAGCCTCCTGCAGTGAACGACAAATGGAGCAGCTCGCGCATTCGGGGAGGCATAATCGCCGCAGGACAGGGGAGCCGATTGCGAGCGGATGGATATCGGGCCAGCAAACCGATGGTGCCGGTCGCAGGACGGCCTCTGATCGAGCTCGCGGTCGAGCGCTTCCGCGCTGGCGGAATCAATCAATTGACGGTCATCATCAACGAAACCAGCGACGATTGCCGGGAATGGCTCCTCAATCATGCCGAAGATTTTGATCTCGAGGTGATTGTGCGCACGACTCCATCGTCCTATGCGAGCTTCCGGGAGGTGGCGAGCCGACTAGCAGGCACGCCGGCAGTGGTAACAACCGTGGATGCCGTGATGCCGATCAATAACTTTAATGCATTCGTACGGTCGGCAAACGATCTTGCACGGGACGCCATCTGCCTTGCTCTGACCGATCACACCTATGACGAGCATCCGTTATGGGCCACGCTGTATGACGGCAGGATCCGGGAGCTCGGCGGCGAGACGGGCACTCACGTCACGGCGGGCCTTTATTGGCTTCCGGCACGGCGCCCGCGTGAGCCGGCGATCCCGTTCGCCCGTCTGCGCGACTATCTCGGCTGGCTCGTCACCCGGGACGAGCCGGTTTACGGCATAGTTCTGCCGCGCGTTTTCGATATCGATCGGGCGCGCGACATCGCTGCCGCTGAATCCGCGGGCATTCGCTTCTGGGCATGAAGGACGATTCGGGCGCATGAACGTGGCCAGAAGCTGCGTCGGCATTTACCGGGAGCTCGCGCACTCCCCGGGCCGTATCGAGGACGACCGCGCAATTCTGGAAAGCGTGGGCGCCGCCTTGCGGGCGCGCGGCTTCAGCGTGGAGCTGGTTGCCCCCGATGCCGAATTCAATACGCATTTTGCCAACATTTTTGCGATGTGCGAGCGCAACGCAGTGGTGGATCGCCTCAGAGCCTCGGAACGCACCAGTTCCATTGTCGTCAATTCGCCCGAGGCAATTCGCAACACCTATCGCCATCACATGGTGGAGCTCTTCGCCCGCCATCATGTTCCATCGCCCGCGAGCCACATCATCGCGAGCAATGCTACCATCCCGCGCCCCTCAGGCGCAGTGTGGGTCAAGCGCTACGATTTCCACGCTACCGAACCGTCGGACATTATGTACGCCGCATCCGAGAAAGGCTGGCAGGAGGCGTTGACCAAATTTGCGAGGCGCGGCATCCCCTTCGTCGTTGCGCAGGAGCACGTGCCGGGTGATCTGGTCAAATTCTACGGCGTGAGAGATGCCTTGGCGCCTGCAGACAACGGCTGGTTCGAATGGTTCTACCATCGCGACAAGGGCATGCTGGGCTATGCGTTCGAAGCTTCCCGGCTGCGCCGCGCGGCTTTCGGTGCGGCTGCTGCGCTCGGGCTGGAGATTTTTGGCGGGGACGCCATCATCCAGGCGAGTGGCGAGCCGGTGATCGTCGACATCAATGCATGGCCGAGCTTCGCGCTCTATCGCGATCGCGCTGCCGAGCTGATCGCCGAGCATTTGACCGCACGCTTCCAGCGCCAGCCGCGGCTGGTGGCCGCCGAATGAGTTGATCTGTTGGACGACATCCCTTCTCGCAAGCTGACGGGCGGACCGCGGGCCGCAGGTGAGAGGCGTGCCGTGCCCGGCCCCAGGTCCAAGGCGATATTTGATCGCGAGGCCGCGGCAATGGGACCCGGCCTGCAATCGATCGCGCTCTATTCACAAATCGCCGTCGATCGCGCCAGCGGCTGCACCATTATCGACGCAGATGGAAACGAATATCTGGATTTCGTTGCCGGCGTGGCGATCGGCAGCGTCGGCCATTGTCATCCGCACTATGTCAAACGTCTGAGCGAGCAGCTCGCGCGCGCGACCTTCGGCAGCTTCGCCACGGACGTCCGGGCAAGCTTTGTCAATCTGGTAAGCGAGCTGCTGCCCGAAGGCATCACGCATCTGCAACTCTATTCCGGGGGCGCCGAGGCCGTTGAGGCAGCCTTCCGACTCGCAAAGTCGGTGACGAAGAAGTTTGAGTTTGTCGGGTTTTGGGGCGGCTACCACGGCAAAACGGCCGGCGTGATCGGGCTTCTTGGCGGCAGCTACCGCAATCATCAGGGCCCCTTTCCGCCGGGCATGCATCTTTCGCCTTACGCCAGCTGTTATCGCTGCCCGTGGAAGCTCGAATATCCCTCCTGCGGCCTTGCCTGCGCCGAGCATCTGCGCAACGTGATGAAAAACGACACCCAGGGCGAGGTTGCAGCGATCATCCTGGAGCCGATGCAAGGCACTGCAGGCAACCTCGTGCCGCCCGATGATTTTGTTCACGCGGTGCGCGACATCGCCGACGAGTTCGGTGCGCTGCTCATTGCCGATGAAATCCTCACCGGCTTCGGCCGCACCGGAACGATGTGGGCGTGCGATCAATTCGATCTTGCGCCCGACATCATGACGATCGGCAAGGGAATCGGCGGCGGGTATCCGCTGAGTGCGGTCGCGTCATCGTTCGAACGCATGTCGGCTACGCCCTTTGGCGAGCCGAGCGGGAGCTCGTCGAGCTATGGCGGCAATCCGCTCGCGGCTGCCGCGGGTCTCAGCTCCGTAGAAATCATCGTCCATGAGAACCTGGTGGAAAATTCCGCTCGCGTCGGGCGGCGCATGCTCGATGCGCTAAAACAGCTGCAGGAAAAATACCGCTTCATTGGAGACGTGCGCGGACGCGGCCTGATGATCGGCATGGAACTGGTGTCTGATCGCGCAACAAAGGTGCCGCTTGACGAAACCATCACGCGAACTCTTTTCCACGAGGCGCTCAACCGCGGGCTCGTCACGATGTCGTATTCGCACATCATCCGTATCAACCCGCCTCTTGTGCTGAGCGAAGAGGAAGCCCTATGCGGCATCGATATTCTTGACAAATCGTTTGCCGCGATCGCGCGGAAATTCGGCCTCGATTGAGGCAACGAGGCGTGCTGCGGGGCGCATTTATCGGGTTTGGAAACGTCGCAGCCAACGGGCACCTGCCCGGCTGGCAGGCACGCGACGATATCAGGATTGTCGCAGCCACGGATGTGTTGCTGTGGCGGCGCGAAGCCTTCCTGCAAGCGTGCCCGGACGGGCGCTGGTATCAGAATGTTGATGATCTGCTGGCAAGCGAAGAGCTGGACTTCGTGGATATCTGCACGCCGCCCGCGAGCCATGCGGCGCTCATCAAGCGGGCATTGGCGGCCAATCTTCACGTTTTATGCGAGAAACCGCTCGTCACGCGCGCCGAGGATGCGCGCTGCGTGGGGGCTGCCGCGGCAAGCGCAGGCCGCGTCGTCCATACGGTTCACAATTGGCTCAAAGCGCCGATCTGCGTAAAAATTTCAGCTCTGATCGAGGAGGGCGCGATTGGACGCCTTCGCTCCATCCGCTGGCAGACCGTGCGCACCGAACCCGCGGTCGCCTTTGCGGGTGAAGAAGGCGCAAACTGGCGCAGCAATCCCGAGCTTGCCGGGGGAGGCATCCTGCTCGATCATGGCTGGCACCCGCTTTATTGCATCTCCCACTGGGCTGGCGCGCCGCGCGGCATCGCCGCGGTGCTCGAGAAGCGTCGTTTTCACCATTGGCCGCTCGAGGACACGGCAACCGTCGCTCTCGAGCTCATTTCCGGCATCGGTCATATCCATGTGACATGGGCCGGCGATGCGCGCGCCAATTCCATCGAAATCGATGGCGAGCACGGCCATATCAGCGTCGCAAACGAGCGCCTCGTCTTGAGCACGAATTCGCAAAAGCGCCAGTGGATCTGTCCCCCCTCCTTGGCCGAAGGATCGCATCACGCCGACTGGTTCGCCTCTGTGGCTGAGGATTTCCACACTGCGGTGACGAGCGGCAGCAGAGGCAATCTGGACGACGCGGTATTATGCGCTGACTTGATCCATCTGGCCCAGCAGTCCAGCACTGCGGGTGGCGCTCGCCTGCCCGTCGGCCGTCAATGACCTATGCCAGCTAAAGCCGAATGGTTTTTCACTGAATCGTCATGTTGGGAAGCGAGTGGATCAAAACGCATTACGCAGTTGCGCTCGTTCGCGCGCGGCCAAAAACATCAGAGCCAGAAAAAACACCGGCGCCCCGACAGCGGCCAGGAGAAGAAGCCATTTCGCCTGGCCGAACAGCGCAAGCACCGGGACGAGATAGACGAAATCACGGCGGGTCGCGGCATCGAGCAGCTGAGCAAGTCGACCGGAGGGCATCCCTGAAACGGAGGTAAACAGCGGCCCGGTCCCGCTGCGCAAACGCATGTGCCGCCCATAGACGAACGACGCCGAAGCCAGCGTGCCCGCTATTGCCGCGGCTCCGAGCCACAATGGCCAGGTCGCATGTGCATACAGCGACCAGCCGGCAGCCATGCCTGCGAAAATGGCGATGTGGACGAGGTTGTCCCCCCAGAAATCCAGGATGCCTCCATACCTCGATTCCTGAAACTTGAGCCTTGCCAGCTCTCCGTCACATCCGTCGACAATCGAGTGCAGCAGAAACAGCAGGGCGCCGATTGTTTGCCAGTACCACTGCGAGGAGAGAAAAAACGGGGCGGCGCACAAGCCGATGGCGATTGAGAGCATCGTAACTTGCGTTGGTTCGACGCGCGTTGGTGCCAGACGCCGGGAAATCTGCAGCGAAATATGACGGTCGAAGTGGCGGGCCATGAAGCCGTCGCTGCTCTTGACGAGCGAGCGCAGCAGCCGTCGTTCCGCGGCGCGGATGTCTTTCGCGGTGACGAGGATCATGGGATCAATGTCGACCGGAATGGGCGCCGCCGGGCCGAAGCGATGTTCCAGCCTGTGCTCGATTGCTGCGATATCGTGTGGCGCGGGTTCGGCCTGGAGCGTCGCCAGCGCATCGGCAACGGTCGGGGCCGGCAGCACAATCAAACGAGTTGGTATGCCTGCCCAGACGGTTGGTTCAATCCGCACCGCTGCCAGCTTTTCGAGCCAATCGATCTCGCCGAGGATTGTGGCTGGAGCGATCACCACGGGTGCGGTTTGCAATCGAAGCGCCATCGCAACGTCGCTCCAATCGGCCAAGCCGCGAGCACGCGGCGGGGCGCCGTCACCGGTTTCTAAAAAGATTATCTGCCCGTACCCCGCCCGTCGCGCCGCCATCATCGTGCGTTGTGGAAGTCCGATGCCCAGGAGGTTGAGCGCAGCAACATCCACTACATCGAATAGAAGCCGCGAGGGCGCGCGCGAAATGAGAACGAGGGCAGGCGCGGATGCCGGCGTACTGACCGATTGCTGTGGCTGAATAGATGCTCCCTCGGCAATTGGAGCGGTCACCTGCTGATGATAAATTGACGAATGCCCATTGGAATTCGCGCCGGCCGGCACGTCTCGGCTTCGCTGATTGCCGCCGCTTTTTTCGGCTTTCTGCTTCTCGTTTTTCTCATCATCAAGAGCGGCGCGGCGGATGTCGCTCATGCGATGCTCGCGATCGGCTGGTGGCTCGTTCCTATCACCGCCTTCCATGTCATTCCTTTGAGCTTCAGCGCGCTCTCGTGGCGCGAGTTGCTCCCCGCATCGAGCCGTCCAGGGACCGTTATCATCGTCTGGATACGTTGGATCCGCGAATCCATCAACTCATTGCTGCTCTCGGTCGGCGGCGATTTCGTCAGCATCCGGCTCGCCAATTTGCGCGGCGTTCCAGGCGCGCAAGCGGCAGCGAGCCTGGTGGTGGACACAACGGTCGGGGCGGCGACGCAGCTGATATTCGTGCTCGCGGGAGTGGCCTTGTTGCTGCTCCGCTCCACCGAGCCCGCAGTGCTGGCTGTCGCAGGCATGGTGCTGGTCGTCACAGCCGTCTTGTGTGCAGGAATAGCAGGATTCATTCTGTGCCAGCGCCGGGGCCTGTTTGCCGGCTCCGCAAAAGTGGCTTACCGCCTGCTGCCGCCGCGATGGCGATTGGCATTCGCAGCCGGCTCATCGGCGATCGATGATGCGCTCTTGGTCGCGTACCGGGATCGCCGATCGATTTATCGCGCGGGGGTGCTGCGTCTCATTGGATGGGCGGCCGGTGCCGGCGAAGTCTGGCTGGCGGCGCACGCTTTGGGACAGCCCCTCAGTATGGTCGAGGCATTCATCCTGGAAAGCCTCGCATCTGCCGTGCGCGCCGCAGCCTTCATGGTGCCAGGCGCGCTGGGAGCGCTCGAAGGCAGCTTTGTCGTGTTCGGGGCATTGTTCGGACTGCCCGCCGACGCAGCGCTCGCGATCGCATTGTCAAAGCGCGTTCGCGAGCTTGCTTTGGGCTTGCCGGGCCTGTTTGTCTGGCACTTCCTCGAAACGCATCATCTCCTGCGGCGCACCCGAAGGGACGCAGCCGAGCACACCAGCTCGACTGATCTCACGATGGCCTCTTCACCGGGCGGCAGCGACCGAAGTGCCGGCCTCAGGACCGGGGTCATCGAGATCACTGGTGGCCGGTGACTCGATGGTCGGTGGAAGCCTCAGCGCCTCGCGCAGCTCCGCCCGGCGCATCTGGTAATAGCTCGACCGGACGAAGCTGTAGAAATCGATGGAAGCGTCTTCGGCCGCCTTCAACTGCCCGAGCCGGTCTACCGCGTCTACGGCCGTGGTACCGATCGTCACCGCCAGCTGCGTGCCGATGAGCCAGCCGAGCGGGTTGCCGACAGTATCGACGGCAGAGCCCACGGCGTCGCGCATCGTGGACGGGCCCAGGTACGGCCGCACGACGTAAGGACCTTCGCTCACCCCCCAAACAAAGAGGGTCTGGCCGAAATCGCCGCTCTCCTGCCCGATTCCCTCGCGGCTCGCGATGTCGACCAAGCCGGCAACTCCGAACGTGGAATTCAGCACGAAGCGGGTAGCGGTGCGGGCGGCCGCGTCAAGCCGCGCCTGCAGCACATTGTTAACGAAGATGCGCGGCTCCTTGAGATTGGAATTGAAGTCGTGCAGGCGGTCATGGACGGGACCAGGTACCGTCGCCTTCACCACTTCGGACACCGGCCGCAGCACTTCCTGGTTTGTCGCCATCAGCTTGCGATTGGTTTCCTCGTAGGGATCGCTGATGGGCAGCGACGCATCGCGCGGCCACCCCGCGCATGCGCCGGCGAGCAGCGGCAAGAGCCACACGAGCGCCCATCTGCCCCAGCCCCCCGCGCGACGCATCATGACTCCTTCTCGCCATCCGCGCTGCGGTTTCGACGCGCGCGCAGGGCTTCGCCCAAGCAGAGAATGCGCGCGGCGCGGTGGCGCAGCGCGTCAGCAGCTTCGGGCGCCCTCAGGGTATCAGCCGCAGCGCTAAATAAGTGTGTCGCTTATGCCGCACATCGGCAGTTTTCGCGATCGCGACAGGGTTTAGCCGGGGCGCGGCTGCCGCTGCGTGGCCATGAGCGCTGGCTGGAAAATGACCGCGGCCGCCAGGGTCGTCAGAAGCGACAGCGCCATGAGCTTGCCCATGCTCGACGTGCCCGGATGATGGGAAAACCAGAGGCTGCCGAACGCGGTCGCCGTGGTGCACGCACTGAACAGGATGGCACGCGTCAGACTCGATTGCAGGAAATTCGTCTCGCCCGAACGCCAGGCAAGGATGTAGTAGATCTTGAAGGCGACGCCGACGCCGAAGAGAAGCGGCAGGGCGATGATGTTGGCGAAATTCAGCCGCAGCCCGATGAGCACACAGATCTCGAGCGTCACGACGATCGCAACGAGCAAAGGCACGAGGGTGAGGGCGACATCGACCCAGCGCCGCAACGCGATGAACAGGATGAGCGCAATCGCCACCACCGAGAGCAAGCCAGCCTGAATAAATGCTTTAACGACGCTCGCCGCCGCTTCGATGATGAAAATCGGCTTGCCGGCGGCATCGGGCGCCACGCTGCGCACGGCCGCAACAAAGCGGCTCAGCGAGCCGTTGTCGTTCGTAAGCTCCTTCGGCGCCACCTCGATGCGCGCTTGCCCATCGGCGGCGATCCAGCTCTGCTTCAGCGCGGCTGGCAGGGTTTCGATGTTTACGCGCTCCGCCCCCAGAAGCTGTCGCGCCTGACGCAGCGTTGTCAGTAATGGGACGACAAGAACGCGGCGCGCTTCGTCGAGCACGCCCTCCGATGCGTTGACGAAGTGAGCAAGTACCGTTGCGAGACGGCGTGCGTTCACCGCGGCACCGCTTTCCGATTCACGCACCGTATCCGCCAGGTCGCGGATCAGGTTCGCGATTGCTCCATGCGTGTCGGCTGCGCTCGGCTCGAGCTCGACCTCGTCAGGATTCAGGGTGTTGCGCAGAAAGAAGTCCGCGTCCTCAATGAGCGCGAGCTTGGCCTCCTGCTGTTCGGGAACAAAACTTTGCAGCGTCAGCACGCGTCCGACCTCTGGCAGCTGGCGCAGCTTCTCGGTAATGGGCAAGGCCTCGGCAAGACTGTTACGGAGCACGTCCATGGTGTTCGGACTCGTTTCGGCGACCTTCATCAAATCGAGCACGGTCGCGACCGATTCAGCGTCCTGGGCGCGCAGATTGAGCGGATTGAAATCGAAGCGCAGGGCGGTGAGCAGCGGCAGAGCCAGAATGGTGCCTGCCAGCGTGGTGCCGACGATCCACTTGCGCTGCTTGTCAAGAATGCGGTCGAGAGGCGCGAGCGCACCATAGCCTATCGGCCTCGGCTCAGCGGATGGTTTGAGTACCGCCAATAAAGCCGGGAGCAAAGTCAGCGTGGTCGCCAGGGCGATGGCGATGCCGGTTCCGGCAATCAGTCCCAGCTCGGAAAGACCGCGATATGCCGTCGGTAGAAACGAATAGAACGCGGCCACGATCGCCGCGGCTGCGAGCAGAAGCGGCGCCGCCAGGCCGCGCGCGGTCCCCAGCATTGCTCGATGCAGATGATCGCAGGCATGCCGCTCGGCGCGATAACGCACGCAGAACTGGATGCCGAAATCAACGCCGAGGCCGACGAAAAGCACCGCGAAGGCAATCGAGATCAGGTTTAGTGCCCCTACCAGGGACAGGCCGAGGGCGGCCGTGTAGAGGAGACCGAACACAAGAGTCACAGAAACCGCAAAAATGAGCCGCACCTGCTTGAGCGCGAGCCACAGCACGAGCGTGACGAGAAGCACGGTGATCATCCCGTTGAGGACGGCACCGTCAGCGACTGTCGCAAATTCCTCGTCGGCAAGCGCGACCGATCCGGTGAGACGCACCTTCACCCCCTTGTCGGGCGTGAGACCCAATTGCGATGCCGCGTCGCGTATGACACCCGTTGCCTTGCGGCCCGGTTGCAGATCATCGAAGTCGAGGACCGGCTGAATGTTGACGAAACGTCGCAGCTCCGATGGCTGCGCGGGTTTTCCGCTGATCAGCGTGCGCCACGAGAAGGAAGGCGTTTCCCGTTTGGCAAGGCGCTCCAACGCATCGGCGACCGCCACGAGCGCCGGCTGGAGATCCTCGAGCTTTGCCTTGCCGAGGCGCACCCCTTCGAGCGATTGGGAGAGCGTGCGGAAGATGCCGCGCAGCGAAGGATCGGCTGCCAGCGTTCCGAGGAACGGCTGCGCGGAAATGAGATCGGCGCTCGCGTTCCGCACCTCGTCGACGCTGAGGTAGAGGACGCCGTTGCGCTCGAAGAACTCGCCGCCATCCGGACGACTGACTGTGCGGATCAGGTCCGCGCGGGGTGCAAGCGCATTGACCAGCGCGTCGGCGGCATTATCGGCAGCCTCGGGCGTCGTGGCGTCGATCACCGCAACAATACGATCGATTCGTTGCGGGAAGGCGGCGTCGAGCCTCAGCTCCTGCTGCCGCCACGGCAGCGAGCCCGACAGGAGCTTGTTGCTGTCGGTGCTGATCGCGAAATGACGGCCGAAATAGACCGCAGAGAGCAAGGCCAGAAGCGAGAAGCCCAGAATCACGGGCCAGGCGTAACGGCTCGATAGCTCGACCAGCTGCACGATTGCTGCCGTGAGCACATGCCGGCGAGGCGTCTTGTTGCGTGTTGCGAGTGTAACTCCATCAGCGCGATCAGGGTCAATAGCCCGAGCGCCAGTGGCGCGAACGCGCACAGGAACGAGGGCGTTTTGCGATCTTTTCACGGCTGAATGCGCCCCGTGAGCGCATGGAAGGCCCTGGCGGACCGCAGCGCTCCTCGGCGCGCATCATGCAGAAATGAACGGCCAGTTTTTGTCGGCAGCTGCCATCCGGAGGCCTCAATCCTGCCCGAATTTTTCTAAAAACGCGCGTGCACTTGATCTTGCCGGCGTCACAAACAGGCGGCGAAGTGAAGCCATTCGCTAAAACCCCCCGTTCAGCTGGTGACCACACAAAACATGCAAAATTTCGATTTTAGCGCAAAATTGTTGATCAGTCGGCTCACCGTGGTCGCGGCAATATTTGTATCGCTTCCATTGTGGGCGCAGACGCCGAATGCGGCAGTCGCGAAAATCCAGAGCTATTATCAGCAGCTGATGCCAACCATCCAGCAGGCTGGCCGGCTGAGCGTGCGCGAGCGCGACAAGCGCTTTGCGCCCGTGATCACCGCGGTTTTCGATATCCCCACGATGACACGGCTGGCGGTCGGTCCGGCCTGGAAAACCTTCTCGCCCGAACAGCAGGCCGCCGTTCGCGATGCCTTCGCACGGTTCATCGTCGCCGATTACGCGAGCCAGATAAAAGATTATTCCGGGGAGAGCTTCGTCGTCGATCCGCAGCCGGTCGCAGAAACGCGCGGCGGCGGCGAAATCGTCAAAACCAGGCTGCTGCAGCCGGGCGGACGCACGGTGAGCATTAATTATCTCGTGCGCGGTGAGCGCGTGGTCGACATCTATCTCAACGGCACGATCAGCGATCTCGCCACACGACGCGACGAATTCGTCTCTATCATCGCCGCGGGTGGCGGCGCCGACGCCCTGATCAAGCGATTGCGCGAGCGAACCGACGCTCTACTCGGGAGGTGACGCTCAAACGAGTTAGCCTTCTCGCACAGCCGTTCGCGCCTTTTTGCTTGTTGTGACCGTTCATGTGGAGCGCGCGGTTGTAGCCTGGATGAGCGAAGCGATATCCGGGACTTTCGGTCCCGCATGTCGCTACCGCTCATGCGGGGTACGATCGACGCTCACTCATAGGGTTGCTGCCTCACGGCCAGTAGCGTGGCACTCTGCGCGTATACTCCCGGTAGCTCTCGCCGAACTTTCTTTCCAGATATCGCTCCTCCCGCCTAACCACCCCGAAATGCAGGATAAGGGCTGCGGAGACCAAGAGGCCGATCAGCCAGTCGGACCCAAGCGCGATGCCCGTTCCGGCGAGCAACAGAACGAGCGCGAGATACATTGGATTTCGTAGCCACGCGAAAATCCTGGTCGTCACCATGGTCAAGGCGGGTTTCCACGGCTCGACGTTAGTTCCGGCCCGGCGGAAAGCGCGCACAGCAGTAATGGCTATCGTAAGCCCGGCTGCAATGAGCACCGCGCCGGCGGTCACGCGGGTCCAAAGGGCGAGAAGCCCTCGCAGAATGAACGATGGGAAAAGCCAATCGAGCCCCAGACCGAGCAGCAAGGTGGCGAGCGCGATGAGCGGCGGCGGAGCAATTACGCCGGGACTGTCGTCGGCTTCGCCCATTTGGGCATGTATGTGGTGCTTGGTGATTGGATCAGCGAACGCAATTATGGCCATTACTGATCGCGACGGCTTCGCCAGAAACTGGAACCTGTGTCATACTAAGCCATGGCAAAGGGCTGGAAGATCAGCGCGGCGAGGCCTGGAAGAGGCGCCAGTGGTGCTATGCGCCGGGAAGTATTTCTTGTAGCCGTTTCCGACAAAGACGAAGCGGTCCGAAGAGTCCAAGCGTGTCTTCCCGACGCGGAAATCAAGATAGAATCTGAAGCCAGCCCGGACGTCCTTGCGGAATATCAGGTCAACGAGGGCGAAATGTTCGTGCTCCCGGACGGGTCGTGAGCCCCAACTTTGTGGCCTCGAAATCAAAGCTCGTGCACAGCGTTCAATGCGGCGCCTCACCTTGCAGGGCGGAATCTCCTGCGCTTGCCCGAAATCGATGATCGTTTTTGGCGCCAAGGCGCGACGGTCGGTGGTGCCCA
>JBKPOZ010000054.1:0-3972 GCA_046733355.1 Pseudomonadota bacterium
AAGTTCGCGAAGAGAAGCGGAAATTAATTCCTGCCGTTACCCATGTTGATGGCTCTGGTCGGCTACAAACAATAACAAGTTCGACCAATCCAAGATATCACAAGTTGATCGAAAACTTCCGCGATCTAACAGGCATACCGATGGTACTTAACACCTCCTTTAATGAGAACGAGCCCATGGTCTGCAAGCCGGAGGAAGCATTGGATTGTTTCCTCAGGACGAAAATGGATAAATTGGTGTTAGGCAATGTAATGCTTGCACGTCGAGGTAGCGTGGCGATCAACTTCAAACCTCCCGGAAACAGTGGGTCAGGTGGAATGTTAGTTTAGGTTGCGCCAGCGTGGCCGGTGTAGCCACTCGGCATGCTTTCGCTGGCGGCTCGGCAGGCCGTCAACCGGTCAGTGCGGTCGGTGCAGTCCGGGAGGCGCTGGCGTCAACGATATCTCAGAACGCCGCCCTCATTGGTGGACCCATCGCCGGTGATGACCTCCCGGCCTGATCTTGGCGGGTGTTGGCCTTCTCGGCTGGTGGCGACGGCGGCAGAAGATCGCGCGTTGCAGGCAGTGATTATTGCGGCAAAATGCCCCTGCAGCTCGCTTATGAAAATCACGCAGGGAGAATCGGGGTCAATGCAATGATTGTGTAAAGAAGCCATCGGATGAGGGGATCAACACCTATTTCACGATGCTTGCGTAAATGATCCATTGGGTGATCGCTCCGACACCTAAATTACGGGACAGAATCGCCATGAGCGGTGCCGCAAGAACCCCGTACATCGGGCGAGGCATTATTCTGCGGACCGGAGTTGATGTGTCATATCGACCCGAACCTATCGGGCGACATTTCGGAAAAAAATGAATCGCGAACGCTCGGCAACGCTGGCCCACACGAGAATCCCGCCCGGAGTCGATATCGGCGGGGTTCCGGGAGCCCTCATGAGGTTTTGGGGGGCAACACGCACTCGTGGGCTCCGACTAGAAAACACGTTGGACCCGCTCGCGGTTCCTGCGGTGGGCAGCCTTAGCGGCTTTTTCTCGGTGGACGGAGTCCATTTCACGGCCTGTCTGTCCTTAGAAGCAGGACAGTAAAAGTGAGGGGCAGGTGGCCATAATGCGGGCTATAGTCGCAGGCTCAGCCGTGGCTTTGTCGGCTGGTGGCGACGGCGGCAGCAACGCGCAGATGAAAGCGCCGTGGACTGATACAGGCTTGGGAGAGCTGGTCGGCCTGTTCCTGCTCTCAGTTGGGGGTTGTAGCCTTGCACTGGGGGAAGGTGACCCCCTGTTCGTCGCTCTCTTTGGGGCGGCCAGTATAGTTGCAATTACCGAGACGATACGACGTTTACGCTGAGACCGCGTGCTTGATTGCGGCGGTAGCACGTTTGCGAGTGGGTGAAGTTGGCACACCGTCATTGAGATCGCCCAATGGCCCGAGCGGCGGCTTATTGTGCTTGCGATAAAGGGTCACCCGGCCAGTTTGGCGTCACCCGCGCCCCGACATAGCCGGACCGGCGGCATACGAGGGCAAAGCCCAGGGCTGCGATCTCGGTATCATCTGTCAGATGGCCTACGTTCATAGCTGTGCTGTGATTGCAAGAATTGCAATTGACCAGCAGATCGCGACAACCGTGGGCTCGCATATGACCCAGAGTCACGCGGGCGAGTTTTCCTGTTCTATGAGCGGGCATGATTCGTCTTTTGGAACGGTCTGTTTTTCGAAAAGATACTCGGGACGCAACAACATACGCTAAAATGCCAGCGGGCCAGCACGAGTCGAGTCGGACTTGTCCATGAAAACCAAGGATTGTGTGGTCGAAGCCATCGACCTAATGCCTGTAAAGGACATGTGGCTCACCGTTGCCAGCGTCGCGCTACTTGCGGCTTGGATTCGTTGTCCTCAGTTTAGCAGTGCAATGGTGGGACCTCACCCGAGAACCTGTTAACCGAGGCTTGGCGTCGGAAGTAAACCATGCCAAAGAAGGCTGCGACGACATTCACCGTTCAGGAGCGCGTGATCCTGTTTTGCACCGGGACCGGGATCGCCCATGCCGATGTCGGCATCACCGCGCATGCGATGCAGTCCATGGCCATTAAGGGCTTTTATCGTCCATGATCGCGAGAGCGGAGCCTATACGCTGACGGACAGCGGGCGCGCGACGCTCGCGGCGATGCTTCAGGATGCGGGGTTGAAATAGTCCGCGCCCTACTGGGCAGCCTCAAAATAGCCGCGATTGGGCTGTTACTGCGCGCATCTTCATCTTGATTTCGTTCCAGGTCCTTGCCCCGCTTCGGCGGGGCGCTTTATTTTAAATAAGCGCGTCGTTGGCCAGCCATGCTTCAAAAATGCATGCCATGTGCGCTCGGCAACGCGGCGCAATCCCGCCCAATTCCGAGCCACGGCCAATTGTCGAATTAATGCCGGCGATCAACATCAATGAATTGCGTCACGTTATTCCGCGCTACCAGGGGCAAGTCAATGAACCCGACGTCAGCCTGAAATATCCCGACCTTGTCTATTTGCGGCTTTCCGCTTCTACGCTCGAGATCATGGGCCGCAACGGTTATGTGCAGCGCTTCGGTATCGCGCGGATTCCCACCTATTTCGGCAAACATCGTGCTATATTTGTATGTAGCACCTGCCGCGGCGGCACGATTCGGCTATTCGGCAGATACGGCTCATATGCCTGTCGCCACTGCCACCGGGCGCTCTACGCCTCGCAGAAACACAATCAAGACGGCCGCAAACGCCTCGCCGCGTGCAAACTGCGCTTAGAACTCAGTAGCTTGCCGGACATCAAGGAACCGCTCCCGCCCAAGCCCAAATGGACACGCCGCAGGACATATCGACGCATCCGCACCGAAATCCAAAGCCTCGAAGCCAAAACCAACACACGACGGTTCAGGAAGCCCCTCAGCCTACGGGTCTTTGCTTACCATATCGGATGATCTGGGCTTGTGTCGTTGTTCCGACTCTCGGGTGAACAGACCAGGCCGTAGCCGTCTTGCCGGTCAGATCACATGCACGGCTTGCGGTTGAATGTACTCCCTTGCCGACTATTATCGCCGTCGCGGCCTTGTCGCCCAACAGGAGGCGGCGCAAACATTGAACGACCAGATCAGAATTACTTTTCAGGAGGTTGCGAGAGGGTGGTTTGACCTTGCCGATATCAGCGATCACCTAGACAGGCGCGAAGCCGACGAGCGAGCGCGTAGGCAATGACAGTCCCGAACTTAAAAACCTCGGAAGACTACCGACTGGTCGCAGAGAAGTGCCGACAAGCCGCGCGCAAAGAATCGACGGAAAAAGAACGAGGCCACCTGCTGGCCATCGCGACCAGGTGGGATCGCATAGCCGATTATTTTAAACGCCACCCTCGGAATTCAACAGGTTAGCTCATTGGCGTTAGACTATCGCTGAGTCGTCACTCGCATGAGGCTTTCGCCATGACAGCATCGCTTTGGCTACCGCTTAACCATTTCATCACTTCGGAAGGCTTTTTGGGGGTTTTCTCGGCGTTTGGGCTGCTCTGCTCGCTTGCGGTCTTTGGTCTGGCCGTGGCGGGCTGAGTGCTGAGGCGGAGAGGTCGTCCCGTTCATCCTTTGCTCATGGGGCTTGCGCTTGTGCCTCTGGTTATTGCGTTCGTTTTGCTCCTGGAATGGCTGCTGCGGTGAGCTACCGCGATCTTCGGAAGCCTTTTCAGCACTTCGCATGGCTCGCCATGAACCTTCAAGCTTTACGTTACGTTACCGCCAGAAATCCTTGAATCTGTCGGGCCGTAGCTCGGTGTAACGCACCGTGTGCTGAATATTGCGGTGGCCGAGATAGTGTTGCAGAGCGCGAGTGTCGTGGCCATCGTTGGCCAGTTTGAACCCGCAAGCGTGTCTCAGCATGTGGGGATGGACGGCAAACGGCATCTTTGCGGCCTTCCCAAGCTTAGCAATGAGGTGGTGGAAGCCCATCGGGCTGATAGGTCCA
>JBKPOZ010000055.1:0-6500 GCA_046733355.1 Pseudomonadota bacterium
ATAGAGGAATGCATGGCGGGATGAAAACCCGCCGGCAGCGGGGAAACGCGACGAATACATTTCGCTGCTAATAGAACCCCGCCCGCGCCATGGCTACTGCTGCTGGATAGGCTGGTCTGGCCCTTTCCGGTGCCCCCCATACTGCCCGCTCAAACATTCGCGCCCGAAGGCTCGAGCCTCCCGGAACGACGCGTTACAGCCGTACGGTGGCATTTATTACCAAACGGGCGAAAGGATCGCGTGATGTCCTGACACATATTTGCTGGGCGAGGCGCCAGACTGCACGTCGACGCGGGACGCCGCCGTTCCGGCGGCTATCGCGAAGAGCAGGACGGCGGCAATCGCGGCGGTAAGCGTGATCTTTTGCATGGCGATCTCCCGCAACATCACGGGGTTGAGCTGGCAGTCTTATACGATATAGCCCACCCCGGAGATTGTGATCGCCGTCACATATGGGACGTGACCACCATCACAAAAATGGCGTATCCGGGACCGTGCCGTCGGCTGCCCCAGACGCGCCGTCGTTATTATCCGAGGAGCCATTATGCGATACAAACCGAAAAACCTTGCAGCACTCCGCATAGCTCTTGGTGGTTTGCCAGATAAGATGCGGGTCGAGGCGGACCGAGGCGTCCGCTTTAATCTAACAACTGATGCTGATTTTGAAGCGTTTTACACTCCTGGCGAGGCGGACGATCAAGAACCCACAGAAGCCAAGGACACTCTAGACGATGAAACAGCGAGCCAGAGTAAAACAGCATCAGCTCTTGGCTTTTCAATGGTGGACAAGAATACTGTCTAGGCGAGCAGCCTTTTGAACGTGTTACAATCGAAGCCATGTCTAGCGAAGTCGTGGCGGCTCATTGTGGCGAGTGCCGCGTTGTGAAGGCACAGCTTCACTGCTCTGCTCGCCCCACGCTTTCGGGGGCTGGTGTGTCCGTTTCGGGCAGCGCGAGATATATCGCCTCGGCCAGCTCACTATGCTCCCCCACAACCGTGAACCCAATTGTCATCACGGGGCCCGCTTCGCCGCGGACCCCCCAATTACCAATCCACGACTCAACCACCCCCTTCGGTGCGCGGGGTCGGCGTCTTGCGAGGCCAAGGTCGCCGCAATTTCAAACTGCGAAATAGCGCAGCAGGAGTAATGCGAGCCCGACACGGTACTCCAACACTGTTTGAGAGCCTTTTCTCAACGCGACCCTTCTTTCGCGGTTTCTTCGGACTTGGCAGCAAGGCCTTTCAACGCCAACACCAGCCGTGAGATCGGAGCTGTTTCGAAAGTATGAAGCGTGAGCGGCCACATGGCCTCTTCATCGTCCCCCGTGAACGACGAAGGGCCCGCCCGTAAGCTCGCAAGTAGATCTACTTCCACCAAAGCTTTTCCGCCCTTTCTTCCATCGCTCACCTCAAGCGCAGAGCAGGTTTCCGGCTCCAGTAACGCGCTGCGGGACGCAAACTGAACTAAACGATGATGTTTTGCCGCACTGAATTTGGGGTTCGACTCCGGTTATTCGCCAGAAGTCCTTGCACCGGTTTGGCGCTAATTCCGTATAGCGAACGGTGTGCTAGATATTCCGGTGCCCAAGCCATGCTTGCGGCGCTCACGTGTCATGGCCTGGTGGCCGCCGCGCGTCCTCTCCGTCGTTGGGCCGAGAACGTGTCGGTCGCTGATCGGTGGCTCGGTTTGAAGAATGCTGATGGTCGATCGCTCAGGCACTCCTAATCCTTACTCAGCCGACTCCAAGAACCGCGCGAATGCCTTTAACGTCGTGTCCGAGACATGATGTTCTAGTCCTTCCGCGTCGGATTCCGCAGCTTCGGCGGGAACTCCCAGTGCGAGCAACACATTGACGACGAGCCTATGGCGAGCCCGCACTCGTTTTGCCAGTGCCTCCCCCTCCTCGGTCAGGAAAACCCCGCGGTAGGGACGGGCTGTTGCCAGTGCCTTCTTCTTCAACCGATTAATGGCGCTGATTGCAGTGGGATGTGAAACGCCCAACCGACGGGCGATGTCTATCGGACGTGCCTCCCCCGTCTTCGCTACCAGGTCAGCAATAAGCTCGACGTAGTCTTCGAGTAAAGCGGTCGATTGGGCTGTACGGGTCTTACCGAAGCGGCGTGCCTGCGCCCCTTCCGCGGGAAGATCTGGCGAAGGGCTGGCTCTATTCCCCTGCGTCCTACGAGGCATTGTACTTTCCTAAAGGCCCGATCCCGAAAAGTCTCCAAATGAGACCAGGCTTGTGCGCCATGACGGCAGTTTGTTGGTCGTTCACGTGCAATCGACCTTCTATAAGCATGCCCCGCAACATTCCCCCGGCACAACACCACTAGCGTAGCTCATATTGACAATCGGTGAAGCTACTTTAGTCTGTATAATAGGCTACACTTTCGTGATTAATAGACGGTATCATGAGTGAAATGGCCTATTCGGCGGATAGTGCGCCAATTGCTGGGTCAGTGAGCCGACGAAAGTCACTCTCTGAACGTACTGTCGAAAATGCGGGCAAGGTAATGGCCGGCGAGCGCAGGGGTGTGCGCGCGTACCTCGCGTTCGTCGGGCCGGCGGTCGTCGCCTCAATCGCCTACATGGATCCCGGTAATTTCGCCACCAACATTCAGTCCGGCGCCAAGTACGGGTACACTTTGCTCTGGGTCGTTTTGTTGGCCAATCTGATTGCGATGCTATTCCAGGCGCTGTCAGCGAAGCTCGGCATCGTGACGGGGCGTAACTTGGCAGAGATGTGTCGCGACCAGTTCCCCAAGCCTGTCGTCTACGGCATGTGGGTCATCAGCGAGGTCGCGGCGATGGCCACCGACCTGGCGGAGTTCCTCGGCGGCGCAATCGGGCTCTCTCTCTTGTTCGGCATCCCCCTGCTTTACGGAATGCTGATCACCGGGGTCATCGTCTATGCCATCTTGATGTTCGAGCGCTTCGGTTTCCGACCATTGGAGCTGATCATCAGCACCTTAGTCGGGATTATCGGGTTGTGTTATCTGATCGAGATGTTCATCGCGCCGATAAAATGGCGCCAAGCGGCCCTGCACACCGTGTTGCCGCAGATCCCCGATGCCGAGGCACTGTTGCTCTGCGTCGGCATCATCGGCGCGACCGTGATGCCACATGCCGTGTATCTGCATTCCGGCCTCACGCAGGGACGCATACCAGCGCGCGATAACCGCGAGAAGCACATGATTTTACGAGTATCCAACACCGAAGTCATCATCGCCCTGGCGATTGCCGGCATGGTCAACATGGCGATGGTGATGATGGCATCAAGCGCCTTCCACGCCGGCCACAGCGACGTTGCGGAGATCGAGGCCGCCTATCACACGCTGACACCGCTGCTCGGCACCGCGGCGGCGGGCGTCTTTCTGGTGTCACTGTTGGCGTCGGGCGTCTCAAGCTCGACCGTCGGAACTATGGCCGGGCAGATGATCATGCAAGGTTTCGTCGGCTTCCGGATCCCGATCGAGGTTCGCCGCCTTGTGACGATGGTCCCGGCCTTCATCGTAGTCGGCCTCGGTGCTAATGCAACGAACGCGCTGATCATTAGCCAAGTGATGCTGAGCATCGCTTTGCCGCTTCCGATGATCACCCTTATGGTGTTCACGCGTCGCGCTGACATCATGGGCGAGTTCGCAAACAGCCGGCTTACGAATCGCGTGGCGATCGCCAGTACGGTGGTGGTGCTTTCACTCAATGTCCTGTTGATTCTGCAGACATTCGGCATGCCGATTCCAGGACTTAGGTGAATGACATGTCAGTCCGACTGTCGTTATGGAGCGGGCAAAGCCGCGATAGAGGGATATTCAACAGATCCCTAGACCCACTGGGCCGGACGTTGCAAGGAAAACCACCGGAATGTCGCGCGTTGCGTACATATTTCCCTGCGATGCTTGCATGCAGGATGGAGAATCCAGTGATGTTGCCGCCCGGGTGGGCCAGGGTGGCGACGAATCCGCTGCCGATCGGATCGGAAACCGACACGAAGACGATGGGAATTGTGCGAGTCGCATGCATCAGCGCCGTCACAACGGGCGTGCTGTGGCCAAGGATGCAGTCGGGCTTGAGTTCCACCAGCTCCTTCGCAAATGCCTGCGTGCGCGCAGAATCCCCTCCGCCATAGCGGTACTCGATGCGAAGGTTTTCGCCCAGGAACCAGCCCTCCGTTTCGAGACCCTGCTGGAAAGCCATTAAGCGGGCTTGGGCTTCCGCATCATCGGCAAGGCCCGTCAGCACCCCCACGGTGCGCACGCCAGCTGCCCGTTGCGCATTTGCCGGGATTGGCCGGCTCGTGAATGCTCCGCCGAGCAACGTGATGAACTCGCGGCGCCTCATTCGATTGAATCGCATCCGCTGCCCCAGCAGTTCCGAAACATCATATCAGATTGGTCAGGATGAAGTCAGTGGCTTGCTGCGCTGCGGGCTTTCGGCCCGGCTAACCGCCGCTTTGGGTCATCAGCTCCCTTTGGGGGCTGTCCCGAACACGTCCGCAGTAAGTCCGCTCCGCCTCAATGCGCATGCGTGCCATGAGCGGCTGTGAGCAGATGCAGCAAATGCGGGGCGTCCCCGTAGATGCGGCTCTTTCCAGTTGCGCCTAAGCTGAACCCCGCTTGGTGATCACAGCCACTTCCGTAACGCGCTTGCCCAGTGCACGAGCAGTCGCCAATTCCTTCTCGTCTATCCCGGGCGAATCGGGTCCAGTCGTCGCGCTGGCCCCGAATGCACCTCCTCCGCTGACGACAATCATCTGGTTAATGAGCATCGCGCTCAGGATTGCGGTCATGGTGGTTTCCTTGCCGTTGGAGATCGATGCTGCGGTGACGAACGCGCCGCCGACCTTGTTCCGCATCCTGAACTCGGCAAATGGGAATTGTACTTGAGTAGCCAGTCATCGAAGAAAGTCTTTACCTCGCCAGACATGCTTGTGTAGTACACCGGCGATCCCACGATGAGTGCAGTTGCGGCCAAGTTGCGGCCAACAGGTCCTCGGCCGTAACATCGCCAACTTTCTTCAGAACAACGTTGGCGCCTGAGACTTCCTTGGCAGCGTCAGCCACGCCCTGCGCCATCTTCTCGGTGTTACCAGTTACCGAGTGATAGGCGACAAGCACGTTCACTGCTGCAGGGGCCTGTGCCCGAGCGTCACCAGCAGCAAGAAGCGACACCGCCGCCGTTGCTAACCCGGTATCCTTGAGCATTTCGCGCCTGTTCATGTTCTCCTCCCTTCGCTATCGCCTTCCTATCATCGCAGATGTTATGTTCCCCGGGAACCCTGTTGCGCCCGCGGCGCCAGCGGCCACGCCGCCGCCGTTCCGAGCAGCGCAATGACCTCACGTCAGTTTAGTCGATCAGGTTGCGCCCTAAGCCAGCTGACGGCATAACGGATCGGTGAAGAGTCAAGTCAGAGAGCCTGCTGCGCTGCGGGGTGTTGACGCAGCTTTGACCGGTTTGGGTCAGACTCGGGCTTGCGGGCAGGCTTGGAAAGAGTCAGCTCCCGCTCAATGAGCAGACCGTCTTCCGAGACGGCTCATGGGTCTCATGAGTGCCAACAGCTGCCGTGAGCAGATACAGCAACAGCGTTCGGTCAAAGCGACATTCATTCGATCACCTCGTCCGCGCGGAAGAGGAGCGTGGGCGGGATCGTAAGTCCGAGGGTCTTCGCGGTCTTCGCATTGATTACCAGCTCGAACTTAGTCGGCTGTTGCACAGGAAGCTCGCTCGGCTTTGCGCCTTTAAAGATTTTATCGACGAACGTGGCGAGCTGGAGATAGAGGTCAGGATAGTTCACTGCATAAGTGATCAAACCCCCAGCCTCGACGAACTCGCGGGCCGGAAAGACAGTGGGCAGCCGATTACGGTTTACCCAGCCAACGATCGTTTGTTGATGCATTTGGGTGAGACCGTCTGCCCCGACTACGAGGCCGTCGACATGCTGCCGGACTGCAAGTTCGAATGCGCGGGCGAGGTCGACCTCGCTGCGCACATCAAGAAGCTCAGCCTGGAGGCTTAGCGAGCGCGCCGCTGTCTTTGTCTCTTCCCATTCGGGTGGAACAGCTGGATTGCCCATATTGTGAAGCAAAGCAACTCGTGAGAGACCCGGAACCAACTCTTTTAGGATTTCCACCCGTTTCGCGGACAGCTCTGTGCTGAAGGTAATCACGCCGGTGATATTGCTCGCGGGATGCGCGAAGCTCGCCACGATGGCGCCGGGGCCACCCATCGTCGCCATGACCACTGGAACTGTTCCGGTCGCGTTTTGGATCGCCCTAGTAGCAGGGGTCCCCCTCGTCACGATTACATCGACGTTCAGGTGAATCAATTCGGACGCGAGGTCGGCGAACCGCTCGGCCCGGCCATCGGCTGATCGATATTCGATGACTAAGTTTCGCCCTTCGGCGTAGCCGAGATCCCGCAGCCCTTTGCGCAAGCTGTCGACATTCGCGGCATTCTGTGCCGCGGGTATCGGCTCCAAAATCCCGAGACGATAAATCTT
>JBKPOZ010000056.1:0-2360 GCA_046733355.1 Pseudomonadota bacterium
GCACTATTCATAGTACAACAAGGCAAAAAGCCAGTGAATTCGAGCCGGCACCGCTTACTGGGACTGGCGGTTACAGTCGTGGTCATTACTCTGATTGCGACCCAGGCGTTGAGCGCAGCCAGCCCCGGTAAAGCAATATCGGGGCCGGAGTACCTCTCGCTGACTTTTCTGGCGTCGCTCGCATTTGCTGCCATCCATCTGCTCGGGCGGGTAATAGCGGTCTTGCGAAAGACCCGTCGCAATGTGTGGCTGTCCGCTGCAGGAGGCATCTCGATCGCTTATGTTTTCGTGCATATTTTACCCGAGCTTGCTCATCATCAGGACGTGTTCGCCACCCATGCCCATGCCGGCGGCGCGTTCGGCTTTCTTGGCAACAGCGAGCGGCACCTTTATTTTTCGGCACTCTTGGGTTTAGCGACCCTTTACGGATTGGAATTGTGGGCGCGCTCCTCAGCCCGGCGCCGCGCCAAGCAAGACGGGGTGCGACGCCCATCGAGCCGCACCTTTTGGCTTCAACTCGCCTTCTACGCCAGTTTCAACATCATGATCGGCTATCTTCTCCTCCACCGCGAGGAGACAGGGCTTTTGAACCTGCTCAGCTATGCGATTGCCATGTCGATGCACTTCGTGGTCGCCGACCAGGGTCTGCGTGAGCAGTTTTATCCGGCTTATGATGCGAGCGGCAGATGGATCCTCGCGGCCGCCCCGGTCCTAGGGTGGGTCATAGGAGTGTTCATTGATATACCACCACCCGCGATCTCGGCTTTGTTCGCCTTTCTGGCCGGCACCATCGTGCTGAACGTTCTGAGGCATGAGTTGCCCGAGGAGCGCCAAAGTCATTTCCTTTCCTTCGCGCTCGGGGCCGGCGTATACGGAGCAATGCTCCTTGCTACAGGGGCCTAGCGACTGTGCGCAGAACGGGCGCTACCAGCTGAGACCTGGGTTTACCGCCCCACTTCATGGTCGGTCGATTTAGTCGCTTTCAGGTCGCAGAAACAACGCCCGACGGTTTTTGATTTTATTGCGAGACAATGATTCTCGCAGCTGTCGGTCGGTCGCTGGCCTGAGCCAAGAATACGTTGACCTTGGCTCCAGGTTTAAGCACCGACGAGTCCGCAGGCAGTTGCGCGACCACGGGGACATTGGCGGGAACTTCGAATTCGGTCTCGCCGACGCATCCCTTGCCGGGACCACCGGGCGCGTCGGCTGCCCGCCCCGTGCAATTCGGGGAACCGGCAGCACCCGCGCCGTGAAAGGTGAGCCTTATGACCGTGGTCTGGCCGCCGCTTATCTGCTTGACCGTGGCGCCGGTGATGACTTGCTTGACGGTCGCATTGGTCATTGTCTGACCCGGCTTAGTCATCGGAAATTGGCCTTCGCCGGCAGGTGCAGAAAATATGCGGATTTCAGTCGCGCGGAGTACACCATCGGCTCCACGCGTCCCAGCCGAAGCAATGAAATCGCCGGGCTTGATGTCTGCGAGTCTTCGTGGAACGCTGATGAGGATCCGGGTTGCCGACGTCAATAGAACATCAGAGGCCTTCCCGTCCTTGGCGACCAACGACACGCTTTTTCCATCAAACGATTTGACAGTACCGATGACCGGTGGGCCAGATATCGTCTGGGTCACTGCGGGAGTTGCTCCCAGGGTGATCATAACTGCCGTAACAAGCAAAGCCCGCATGAGGTATCCTCCAAACATGGCGTGAATCTCAAATCCGCGACGCAGGAGAAATAGGGATCACCTATCAGCGAGAGCATTCCAAATCAGCGGGACTACTATGCACGAGATGCTCGACTTCCGCCGCGTGCGCTGATCCAAGCAAGCCACGGCGGCCCACAAGTGTTCGGGCGGGGCCTCGTCGAGGGCTTGGCGGCCGGCTGTGGGCAGAGAACCAGGTCGGTGGCGGCGCGATCTTTCGTCTGACGATCCCGGTGTCTCGTCCAAAAAAATATTGACCGCGCTTGCCGCATGAATCTGAACTTTGTGATCGCTGTGAGGGGGCGCGATAGGGACCGAGTATAATATGGCGGATGTCCGCAAGGGGTCATGGACAGCCCTGCGCCAGGTCCTCAAACGCCCTCGAAGCGGAAATTCATCTGTGCAATCTGAGGAAAATCTGAACCAGCTTCTCGTGTCGGAATCACCCTATCGTAGCTGGTGACCAACGCAGCACGGCACGTCTATGTCGGAAGCAGCAGTGGTGAGATACAAGGTGAGACTGACACGCACACTGGCCCGTCCAGAGGACGACGACGGCATCGGCCTGAAGAGCCATTTGCAGACTGCTCTACACCATCGCCAGGCGCCACTTCTGACATGACCACCGATCCTCATCCGACACTTGAAGACCCTGTGG
>JBKPOZ010000057.1:0-78002 GCA_046733355.1 Pseudomonadota bacterium
GAGATGCTCTCGTTGGTCTCGTGGGCTCGGAGATGTGTATAAGAGACAGTCTCCGTCCTTGCGATTGTGCACGATTATCAGTCTCACATAATCCGACGGAATTCCAAGTTCCTGGGCACCCGCATACTTGGTCAGCGAATATGCTTTGCAATCGCCACGTCTCATCGCGATCGCCTCAAGCGGAACGACCCACCCGCCGGGCGCGGGCTTGATCATCAGGTTTACGGCCAAGTTGAGATGTCCGAGGAGAGCTTTGCCCTCATACTGGCGAATCTCATTCAGCTTCTGAACGAGCGCGGGTATGGACGGACAGGGCGCCTTCTCAAAAAGCAGGCAATCATGGAAGTAACTTTTCTCGCGCTGCAATTTGACCCTCACTGCGTCCCATGTGCTGACCAGAGGTACTTCCTGGTTGAGCTCGGCTGTGTGATTTCCGAATGGATCGCCTGGGCGCTCGTCAG
This sequence comes from Pseudomonadota bacterium, assembly GCA_046733355.1. Classification (GTDB taxonomy): domain Bacteria; phylum Pseudomonadota; class Alphaproteobacteria; order Rhizobiales; family Xanthobacteraceae; genus VAZQ01. The sequence goes on from JBKPOZ010000057.1 coordinate 462, forward strand.
CGGATATCGGTAGCATCAAGGCGACCACAATTGCAGTTGCGAGCAATATGGCCATACCCCTGGTCCGGGTACCGCAAACGTAACCAGGCGCGCGTGTCGAGCGGACGGATACGTAATTCACGTGGATAGGCTCGGCTTGACTGCTCTTGTTGACTTGGGGGCTCACATCATCAGCACCGCCCGCCCGTCGACCTTCCCGGCAGTTTCTGCACTCGATTTATTCAACCCGTGATCGCCGCAAGCTGCAAGCGCTGAAAGTCCAACCCATTATATCAGAAGCGCCGATCGTGGTGGAAGGCCACGCGTTCACTACGGGGGCTGTGCCGCGCACGAGTATTGAGCGCGTGGTCCCCAACACCTGGGTGGAATACGGAGTCCATGACGGTGTCGGCTGCGACACAAAGGCCTATATGGACCACCATTTCACGCCGGAAGAACTCGCCGGCAAGCCCGTACCTGACCAGCACTGGCACGAGCACGCCACCTGCTTCAACGTGGGGATCGTGGGCTCGTAGTGATCACTTCATGTAGCCACGGAGGCATTATTAATATGCTGACGCGCGCGCAGGAAATCACCGGCGTCAAAAGATCTATGCACTTGTTGCCGGCTTCCATCTTGCTCCTGCGCCAAGCGATTATTTGGCAAGAATGATGAGCGAACTGAGCGCCGCTGACAAGCCTTCAGCGCGTCGCAATGGTTCTGTAAGCAGCGATTGCGTGTTTCAGATCGCCTGTTTCGACACAGGGGATCAGACAAATGTCTTCCAGCATCGCAAGCTGTTGCTCGGCTTTGGTCGCATCTCCAAGGATTAGATAAAGCTCGCCCACGTGCGCGTGCGCACTGCGGTGGCGGCGATTTAGCAGCGTTTGGATGTCATCAGGCCGCTTTTAATCCGTCGATTTGCGGAGCGTTTCCGCTTCCCAACCGGATCAAGGTCATCACCCAGGACAACAACTGGTTTGCGATGCGGCTTGGTGCCGACGCATCCCTCGACATCGGCCGTTTTCGGCTCAGCTTTGAGACGGCCTGGCTGCCTTCGGTGTGGCTGCATGGAACGGACGCGCATTGGTTGCGCATCAGCAATTTTCCCGGCGATTTCACCGGGCCTGTGACGGAGGACGGCAAGGGCCGCGGCTATCAGCTCGAGGGCTTTCTTTCATATCAGGTCACGCCGGCGATGAGCGTCGGCATCGGAGGCCGCTATTGGAGCATGCGCACCACCGGGCTTGCTCATTTTGAGAACCACGTGGTCGCCTTTGCGGCTCTGCCGCAGCCGGTCGAGTGGACGACCACCAGCGCCGGTGTGTTGCTCCAACTGAGCTGGAAAGCGGGCCCGTATTCGGTTCTGGCCGTTCACTAGGAGCAACTGCGTCACAAGCAATACGTTGCACCGTCATCCTTCGAGGCTCGCTCGCTTTGCTCGCTCGCGCCTCAGAATGACGGAATGAGATTTGCGTTTGTGAGACGGGCTGTCGCGACGCAAAGAGACGCGCTAGACCCGCTGCATGAACCAAGGCCCTGCCGACCGGCTGGCGATTGCAATCGCGCAGCTCAATCCCACGATGGGGGATGTGGCCGGCAATGCAGAGATGGCGCGTCGGGCGCGCGCGCAGGCGGCCTCCGAGAAAGCCGATCTTGTCCTTTTCCCCGAGCTGTTCCTCTCCGGCTACCCTCCCGAGGATCTGGTGCTCAAACCTGCGCTGCAGGCGGCGTGTCGGGCCAAGGTCGAGGAGCTCGCGCGCGAGACGGCGGATGGAGGGCCGGCGCTGTTCATCGGCACGCCATGGGTCGAGGCCGGCAAGCTCTATAACGCCTACTGCGTTCTCGCCGACGGCCTCATCGCCGCGCGCAATTTTAAAGTCGATCTGCCGAACTATGGCGTGTTTGACGAAAAGCGCGTGTTCTCCCCCGGGCCGCTGCCGGGCCCGGTCAGTTTTCGTGGAGTTCGCCTCGGCATCCCAATCTGTGAGGATATCTGGGGGGCCGAAGTCGTCGAATGCCTGAGCGAGACTGGGGCGGAATTGCTGCTTGTGCCGAATGGCTCCCCCTATTGGCGCGACAAGGACACCGTGCGTCTCAATATCGCCGTCGCGCGGGTCACCGAAAGCGACTTGCCGATCGTCTACGCGAATCAGGTGGGCGGGCAGGACGAGCTGGTGTTCGACGGTGCATCGTTTGGACTGCATAGCGATCGTTCGCTCGCATTCCAGCTTCCGGCATTCCGGGAGCTCCTGAAAACCGTGCACTGGCAGCGCACCGGAAATGGATGGCGCTGCGTTGATGGCCCTATCCTCCCGGTGGAGGAGGGCGATCGCGCCGATTACTGCGCCTGCATGTTGGGACTGCGCGATTACGTGAACAAGAACGGCTTCAAGGGCGTGGTGCTCGGACTGTCCGGGGGCATCGACTCCGCACTCGTCGCCGCGCTCGCGGTCGATGCGCTTGGACCGGAGCGGGTTCGCTGCGTGATGCTGCCTTATCGCTTTACATCCGCGACCTCGATCGAGGATGCAGCTTGCGCGGCGAAGGCGCTCGGCATCAAGTACGATGTTCTGCCGATCGAAAGCGCGGTGCGCGGGCTCGAAGAGGCGCTTGCTCCGGTATTCAAGGACCAGGCGCGCGACGTCACCGAGGAGAACCTGCAGGCGCGCGCGCGCGGTACCATTCTCATGGCGATTTCCAACAAGTTCGGGCTCATGGTGGTAACCACCGGGAACAAGTCGGAGATGTCCGTAGGCTACGCCACGCTCTACGGCGACATGAATGGCGGCTTCAATCCGATCAAGGATCTCTACAAAACCGAAGTCTATCGGCTCGCGCGGCTGCGCAATTGCTGGAAGCCGGATGACGCGCTCGGGCCCGAACGGGACGTGATCCCGTCGAGCATTATCACCCGGGCGCCGACTGCGGAGCTGCGCGAGAATCAGACCGATCAGGACACGCTGCCGCCCTACGACGTGCTCGATGGCATACTCGAGCGTCTGGTGGAGCGCGAGGAGCCGGTGGCAAAGATCGTTCAGGAGGGCTTCGACCGCGATACCGTGATGCGCGTCGAGCGAATGCTGCACCTTGCGGAGTACAAGCGGCGGCAGGCTGCCCCGGGGGTGAAAGTTACGCTCAAAAACTTCGGTCGCGACCGGCGCTACCCCATCGTAAATCGTTTCCGCGATGCCGGAACACCTTTGCCGGAGCCAGACCAGTCACTGCTGAAGGGCGGAGCTGCTAAAGCCGGCGCCTTTGATTTCTAACTAACTCAGCCGCTGCGGGATTGTCTGCATGTATAAGGCGTCAGCAGATGTGGTGCTGCCCACCTCGATCATCGGATCGCTGCCGCGTCCGAGCTGGTACACCGAGAACATGGGCGGCCGGAGCTTTCTCGAGGCGATGGTGAGCTCCCGATACCGCGAGCAGTACGAGGATGCGGTCTCCTGCTTCCTGCGTGCGCAGGAAGTTGCCGGGCTCGATATCCTCACCGATGGCGATGCTCATTACGACGAGCAGATCAGCGGTTTGAGCTGGCAGACCTATCCGCTCACGCACATGGATGGCTTCGCACGGGTGGCGCAGCCAAGCTCGTACAAGATTGGCGCGGTGGGTTTTCCGCGCGGCCATATCCTGCACGATTTCCTTGAAGCGCGCGTGTTTCCAAAGGTCGTTGGGCCAATCGGACGCGGACGGTTGCAGTACAGCGCAATGTGGAAAACCGCCCAGCGCATGACCAGACGGCCCGTGAAATTCGGCACGATTCTGCCGGAGCTCCTCGCTGCCTCCGTCGAGGACGATTACTACAAGGATCCGGTCGAGCGCACCTGGGCGCTGAGCGAGGCGCTCAACCAGGAGCTTCATCATCTCGCCGACGCAGGCTGCCCCGTAATTCAGATGGAGGAGCCGCAAATCCACATGGTCCCGGCGCGCGGCAAGGCGTTCGGCAAGCTCGATGTCGGCGACCTCGTCAAGGTGTTCAACAACACCGTGAAAGGGCTGCGCGCCAAGACCGAAGTGTGGTGCCACACCTGCTGGGGCAATCCGTCCCAGCAGCGCATGTTCCGCGATGTGCAGAGCTATAAGCCGACGCTGGACGCGCTCAATGCGCTGGACGCCGACGCCCTCACATTCGAGACCTGCTCATCGGGTACCGGCGACCTCCAGGCGATCGGACAGGCAATCAAGGACAAGAAGGTCGTCGTGGGCGTGATCGATCACCATACGCTTCAGGTGGAGCGGCCGGAGCAAGTCGCCGCTCTCATTCGAGAGTCGCTCAAGCACGTACCGGCTGAACGGCTGATGATCTCGTCTGACTGCGGCATGGGTCGTGAAGGCATGGGTCGCCGCCACGCGAGCTACAAGATGGTGTCCATGGTGCTCGGCACCAACATGGTGCGCAAAGAGCTGGGGCTGTCCGAAGCCGAGTGCCTGGCCGCAGACCCGCGTTACTCGCTCACGACAATAACGGCATAGGGCGTAGCCCGGATTGAACGAAGTGAAATCCGGGGCTGCCGCTCCCGGATTTCGCTGCCGCTCAATCCGGGCTACAGGGCCTGTTCGTCACATTGAGTCGCGGGCGAAAGGCCAAGAAAAAAGCCGGCGGTAAACGCCAGCTTCGCTCACATGTGTCGCGTAATCAGCCGCAGTAGCCCGGATTGAACGAAGTGAAATCCGGGGCTGCCGTTCCCGGATTTCGCTGCCGCTCAATCCGGGCTACAGGGCTAGCGTAATCAGCCGCAGCCTCGGCGCCCCACGCATCGGAAGTAATGCCATGTCCGCCAGCCCCATCTGGCGGCGCATTCCTCGCGCACGCGATGGCAATATCGCCATTGCACGGTGCTTACGAGGTTGCGTTCACTTGCCGCGCCGGCGAGTGCGTTGTTGGATATCGGCAGGGCCGAAACGCCGTGCGAAGCAAGAGCGATCGCGCCTGCTGCCAATCCGGCGATTATCGAGAGCCTCAACATGGTCGTGCTTTCTCCTTTTCTTTGGCGGAAGCGCTATCAATCACGATTCGCGGGACTGCGCACAGGAAAAACGTTGGGTCCAACTGTTCTCACCTTGCGCTTGCCGGGGTCATCGTCAGCCCTTTCTTCCGGTGCGCCCGTTTTGGCGCCCGTGGGAACGGACATGTTGCTCACGGATGCATCCGCGCTCCCGGCTGCGTTCGTATTTTTCGGCGTTGGCGAGGGCTTCCCTTGCGCATCAGGACGCGGCTGCGACAGCTGGCGCGCGCGCTCCTCCGTCACCACGATATCGCCGCGTTCTATGAAGTCCTCGCTTTGACGCAAAGCGTCGGCCCAGGACTGGCCAGGCGCGCGGCAGCTGCAGCTCGGGTTGAGCTGCTTGCGATAGCTGAAGGCGCTCGGCAACTCGGAATAGAGCTTCCCGCTCATGCTGATCGCGCGGGAGACGTCCTCGCCCGGGTTGCGGTGGCTGAACAGCGCCACTTCCGCCGCCGGGCAAAGACGGCGGCAAGACTGCTCGTCGTCCGCAAATTTGGCCGGCACCGTCGCATAGGAGATCGGGAAATAGTATCCGTCGCAGGTTCGTACACAGAGGGTGCGGTATGTGCCTGCAGCCGGAGAGGCACTGGAAAACGGCGGTGCACCCGGGCTCACCCCGAACAGTTGCTCGAAAAAGCCGCCCTGGGGTGCGGAGACATACTGGCGGTACTGTGGTCCACAGTCATTCTGTCCAAGACCCACCAGCACATTGCGACGTTCTCCCTCGCGCTCCCCGCTGTTGCCCTGAAGGCGCTGGATGTCGGCAAGTATTCTGTCGAGGCTGGCACGCACCTGCTGGATCTGGTTGTTCAGAGGTCCGCACTGCGGGGATTGTCCGCTGAACAAGGAGAAAAAACCGCCACCCTGGCAGCCATAGCGTTGCGATTGCTGGCCAAGGCGGTCGAGTTCTGCCTGCTGTTTGCCGGCAGCTTCCTCGTAACGCTTGATCTGCTCGGCCTTCGCCGGATCGATCGCTCCGCCGCGGTCGATCATTGCAAGCTGGCTTTCCAGACGCAGACATATGGGATTGCGCGCAGGCGCCCCGGGACCGGCCGGTACGCCCGCAGGAGGGACCGGCGAGCCAAACTGGGCCAGCGCTTCATCCCCTTGGGCGCACAGTGCAAGGAGCAGGACGCCGCAAGCGCCCAGCCACGTCGTACTTGACATCCCAGCCATGGAAAACAGCCACCCCTGCGAGACCCCGAATGCAAGCGCCGCAATGGTGTCTAAAGTGTGGATCGCACGGCGGTATCACTCCGCATCCGGCTGGTTTTCGGGTCTTGCTTTGTCGAAGGCGGGCAGCGCGAGGCATGCTTGCTCGACCCCGACGATTTTTGGAAAATGGTCGAGCGGGACGTTGAAACGGCGTGCGTTTGCGACCTGCGGCACGAGGCATATGTCCGCGAGCGTAACCTCGTTGCCGAATGCATAAGGCCCCGGATTGATCAGTGCCTCGACCGCCTCGAAGCCCTCGAGGATCCAGTGACGATACCAGGCGTCGATCTGCGCCTGTTCATGGCTGAGCTCATTCTTCAGGTAGCGCAGCGGTGAGGTATTGTTCAGCGGATGGATGTCGCAGGCGATAATCTGCGCGACGGCCCGCACTTTCGCCCGGGCAATGGGATCGCCGGGCAGGAAGGGCGGCTGCGGATGTACCTCGTCGAGATAGTCGATGATGGCAAGCGACTGGATCAACACATCACCCGCATCGGTCTTTAGGGCCGGAATGCGCATCTGCGGGTTGATCCGCCGATAGTCATCCTTTCTGTTCAGTCCTCCCTGCTTCTGCAGGTGAACGCCCACCATCTCGGCCCGCAAATTTTTCAGGTTAAGGGCAATGCGGACACGGTAAGCGGCAGATGAGCGAAAGAAGGTATAGAGGATCACAGGTCATTCCTTCCGCACGTGGCCCTAACGCATGGCTCAACGATTGAGGTCGGCTTTGCTGCTTTGAGCCTCTGCAACCAGCTCGGCCGAGCGTCGGGTCAGCTCCGCCATTGCGCGGTCGAATGCTCCGCGATCGCTCACGGCTACGACCTGCACCAGCCGTTCCATGAAATCAATCGCGCGGGGGGCGAGCTCGGCATAAACAGCCTGGCCTGCTGGCGTCAACGTGAAGAAGGATTCGCGAAGGTCCTGCCGGTTGGAACGACGCGCGACGAGCTTGCGTCGCTCCAGCTGCGCCACTGCGCGTGAAACCTTCGTCTTGTGCATGTGCGTGTGGGCGCCGATCCCCTTGCCGGTCATTTCCCCGTATTCGCCCAACGTCACCAATGCGCGCCATTCGGGTATGGTTATACCATGGCGGGCGTAAACACGCGTCAGCGCCTGGGAAACGAGGCTGGAAAGTACATTGAGACGATGCGGAAGAAATTGCTCGAGCTTCAGCAGACACTCGGTCTGTTGCGGGCGGCTGCGCTCCAGGTTGGATTTTGTCATCGGCCCGCGCCCCGCGCGGAGCGCATCTTCGTCCGCCGCAAGATTGGCGCAAGATGCCGGAAGGCGCAATGTCGGTGCTGCAATGCGTTCGATGAAGTTGAGGCGCTTCCTCTCTTCCGCTCATTCCCGCGTAAGCAGGAATCCAGAACGAATCTGGATCCCCGCTTTCGCGGGGACGAGCGGATGATAAGGCCGTGATTCGATCAGGACGCGTTAGCGCAGGCACTCGATTGCGACGAACTCGTCGCGCGCCGAGGTGCCGTTGGTAGCCGGCACGCCTCCGGTGATCTCCTCGCGATCGATCTTGCGGAACGAGGCTGCCTTCAGGAAATCCCGCGCCTGGCAATAGGCCGTGGCCACGGCCACACCGCAGCTTGCCCCGGTGGCGAGGCAGCGGTCGACGCCGTACGCGTCCGCATTGTTGGCAATGATGAATATGCGTTTTTCCGCATGGGCAGCTGTGCACAGCCCAGCCACGATGCAGAGCGCTGCAAAAATGCGCATTCCAGGAGCCCCCATATCCCCGAAAAGTACGCAAGCATGCGGGGCCGCGCTTAATACGTCCCTAACCACGCGAGAGCGCCGCGCCGAATGACTAATACGCTGTTACCGGGCTTGCGGCCGATTTGCCTAGAGCAGGAAAGACACAGTCGGGAATTTTTCACCGGCCCTTCGCCGGCATCTGCCCGGCCGAAGCAGGCCTTGCGCAGCCTTGACGGCCTTTTGACCAATGCGGCAATGCTGAAACGAGGCGAAAGCCGCGTTGACCATGCAATTGAAGCTTCACGATACCCTCACGCGCCAGAAGCGGATTTTCCTCCCGCTCGATCCCGCACGCGTGCGTATGTATGTGTGCGGACCGACCGTCTATGATTTTGCGCATATCGGCAACGCGCGCCCGCTCATTGTCTTTGACGTGCTCTACCGCTTGCTGCGCCACCTTTATGGCGCCGGGCACGTTAGATATGTCCGCAATATCACCGACGTGGACGACAAGATCAACGCGCGTGCGGCTTCGGATTATCCGGATCGTCCGCTGAATGAGGCAATCCGTTTCGTCACCGAGGTCACCGAGCGGCAGTTTCATGAGGATGTGGACGCGCTGGGCTGCCTGCGCCCCGATGTGGAGCCGCGCGCGACCGAGCACATCGAGCCGATGAAAATGCTCATCGAGCGTCTGGTCGCTTCCGATCATGCTTATGTGGCGCAGGAGCACGTGCTGTTTCGCGTGGCGTCCATGCCTGACTATGGCAATCTTGCCAGGCGCTCCCTCGACGAAATGCTTGCGGGCGCGCGCGTCGAAGTTGCCCCGTACAAGCAGAATCCCATGGACTTCGTGCTGTGGAAGCCGTCGCAGTCGGGCGAGCCGGCGTGGCCATCGCCCGCCGGCATTACCAGCCCGGGGCGACCGGGCTGGCACATCGAGTGCTCGGCCATGAGCTGGAAGCATTTGGGCGAAACCTTCGATATCCATGGCGGCGGGATCGACCTCGTCTTTCCGCATCATGAGAACGAGATCGCGCAGTCGCGTTGCGCATTCCATTCGACTTTCATGGCGAACTACTGGGTGCACAACGGCTTTCTGCAGGTCGAAGGGGAGAAGATGTCGAAAAGCCTCGGCAACTTCTTCACCATCAGGGATCTTCTGAAAGAGTGGCCCGGATCGGTTCTGCGGCTGCAAATGCTGATGACGCACTATCGCCAGCCGCTCGACTGGACGCGCACCGTCACCGAGCAGGCGGCTGTGGTATTGGACAGCATCGCGCAGGTGACCAAAAAGGCGGAGGCGGGGCAGGGGCAAGTCAATGCCGGCGTCCTTGCGGCCCTGGCCGATGATCTGAACACGCCGGAAGCGATCGCCGCCCTTCACGTGTTGATCGGTGAAGCGCGCCGGGGATCGCGCGCCGCAGCCTGCGACTTGCTCGCGACTTGCGCATTTCTCGGCATTGATTTGGCACGGGCCAGCCTGCAGGACATATTGAAACGCCAGCGAGGTCATCTGGACGAAGCCAGGATCGAGTCGCTGATCGCGGCGCGAAAGTCGGCCCGCAAGGCGAGGAATTTCGCCGAAGCCGATCGCATCCGCGAGGAGCTTGCCGGCATGGGTGTCGTGTTGAAGGACTCGAAGGACGACACGACCTGGGAGCTCGCCAGATGACCCGCTCTCGCCGCACCCCTCTGTACCCTCTCCCCTTGGAAGGCAGCGCTATCGCATATGGCTAGTACTGCTTAATGAGGACGCGATGGACACGAAACGTCGCGACTCTCACAGGTCGTGACAATTGTAGGGGCGGGTTTCAAACCCGCCCCCTTTCGGCAATCTCGACTGCAAATTTTTTCGGGATCATCGGTCCAGCATGCAATTGTAAAACATCGAGAGAGGGCGGGTTTAAAACCCGCCCCTACAAGCTTTTCGACCGTGATTATCCATGAAGGCCGCGACGCTTATCAGCCGAGGAAAATCCGCCGCACCTCGGGGCTATTTATCAGTGTGGTTGCGTCTCCGTCGATTGCGAGGCGCCCGCTTTCCAGGACATAGCCGCGGCTCGCCATGGAAAGCGCGAGCCGAACATTCTGTTCGATGAACAGTATCGCAATCCCTTCTGCCTGAAGCTCCTGGAATACCGACTTCATCTGCTCGACAACACGCGGCGCGAGGCCGAGGAACGGCTCATCCACCATGAGCAGCCGCGGCAGCGCCATCAGCCCGCGGCCGAGGGCAAGCATCTGCTGCTCGCCGCCTGAAAGCGAACGTGCGACCTGGCTCTTGCACTCCGACAGACCTGGAAACAGCGCAAATACCCGTTGCAGCGTGGTGGCGCGCGCCGCTTTCGCTACCGAATGCCACGCTCCCAGGATCAAATTCTGCGCTACGGTCAGGTGCGGAAAAACACGCCGGCGTTCAAGCACGTGCGCAATGCCGAGACTCGCCCGCACGTGTGTGGGTCGGCCCTTGAGACTGGCTCCATCGAAGCGGATTTCGCCGGCCTTCGCCGCAAGCAGACCGCTGATCGTATTGACGACGGTGCTCTTGCCCGAGCCGTTCGGGCCGAGCAGGGCCACGCTTTCGCCCGCGGCGACCGAGAGCGACACGCCCCAGACCACCTGATAGTCGCCATAGGCAACTTCGAGATCGCGCACCTCAAGCAGCATCGTCAATGCTCCCGAGATAGGCATCGACCACGGCGGGATCGCTGCGCACCTCTTCCGGCGTTTCAAAAGCCATGCGCCGCCCCCGGTGCAGCGCGAGGATGCGATCGGCCAGCCCCATGATCACCTGCATGTTGTGCTCGATCATCAGAATGGTGAGCCCCCGCTCTCTGAGCTCGAGCACGAGCTCGATCAGCCCGGCGATGGAGGGCTGATCGACGCCGCCGGTTACCTCGTCCATGAGAATGAGGCGCGGGCTTGTGGCGAGCGCACGCGCAAGCTCGAGCCGCTTGCGCTGTCCTGTGGAGAGCTCACGCGCGAAGTTATTGCGCTTGTCCAACAAGTTCACAAAGGCAAGCGACTCCAGCGCCCGCGCGCGAGCCGTTTTCATGTCCGAGGTGCGGGCCAGCGCCCCGACCATGACGTTTTCCGTGACCGTCAGATCGGGAAAGGGTTTGAGCTTCTGGAACGTGCGGCCGACACCCAGGCGGCTGATGTGATCCGGGCGCAGGCCGGTGATCTCGTTTCCATCCAGGAGGACGCGGCCGGCGTCGGGCGGCTGGAACCCGGTGATCAGATCGAACAGCGTCGACTTGCCGGCGCCGTTCGGACCAATGATGCCGACAATCTCGCCCTCGTTCACATCGAAGGAAATATCGGAGTTGGCGGTCAGCCCGCCGTAGCGCTTCGTGAGGCCGTTGACCGCAAGCAGCGGGCTCACGGCGTTGCCGCGCGGCGACGAATCCGCTCCTCGAACAGACTGAGAATGCCGCTCGGGCGCCACATGCACACAAGCAGGATCAGGATGCCGTAAAGCATGAGATCGATGGTGCGGCCGGTGCCGCCGAACCAGATGCGGCTGTATTCGGACAGCGGCACCAGGATGGCTGCTCCCAGCGCCGGCCCCCATAACGTGCCGCTTCCGCCAAGCACGGTCATGAGCAGGACAAGGATCGAAATCTCCGTCGCGAACAGCCGTTCCGGATCCAGCACCAGCACATATTGCGCGTAAAATGTGCCCGCGACCGACATCATCATGCCGGAGATCATGAACGCCAGCACCTTGTGCCGTGCGATCGCGATGCCGAGGCTTGCGGCTGCATCCTCATCGTCGCGCAATGCCTGCAGCCGGAAACCGAGCCGGCTGCGCCGCAGCTTCCACACGACCAGATAGCCCGCCGCCGCGGCGCCTAGCGCGAGGTAATAGTACGGTACCTTGCTGGTGTGAAACTGCAGATAAAACCAGGCCGAGTTCCGCTCGATCGGCACGTAAAGGCCGGAAGCTGCGCCCACCCAGTCCCATCGCTGGAAGATGATCTGCACGCCGGAGCCGATGAGCAACGTGGCGATTGCGAAATAGTGTCCGCGCAGCCGCAACGTCGGCACGCCGATGGCAACAGCGGCCAGCGCGGAAAGCAGCATGCCTGCCAGCAGTCCCGCCCAGGGCGTAATGCCGTATTTCGCGAAGAGAACGGTCGAGGAATAGGCGCCGAGTCCGAAAAAAATTGCCTGCCCGAGACTGATCTGGCCGGAAAGCCCCGCCACCACGTTCCACGACTGGGCCATGAGCGCGTACAACAAGATCAGAATCATCAGGTGATGGGCAAACGGTGTCGTGAAGATGAATGGATAGGCGATCAACAATGCAATTGCCGCGATGCCGAGCAGGGAGATCCACTGCGGCCGCCAGGGCCAAAGCGGCTCGGCCAGCGCCGTTTTCAGCAGGATCCCTTGCTTTTCATCCGCTCGTCCCCGCGAAAGCGGGGACCCAGACGATTCTGGATTCCCGCTTGCGCGGGAATGAGCGGGGGAGGGGAATTGCGTCAAATCCATCGAAGTCGTTTTCAGAACCGGCCGAACAGGCCCTGTGGCCTGACGATGACGACCGCAAGATAGAGGGCGAACACGATGAGAGTCTTGTAGGACGGGTCGAGCAGGAGACCACCGAGCGATTCCACAAGCCCAATCAACACGCCGGCGAGAAGGCTGCCGAGGATGCTGCCGAACCCGCCGAGTGCCACGGCAACGTAAGCGAGCAGCGCAAAGTTGGTGCCCACGTCGGGAAAAATGTAATAGAAGGTCGACAGCATGGTGCCGGCGATGCCGACGCAGCCGAGCCCGATCGCCCAACCCAGCGCGAACATTCGCTGCGTCGGAATGCCCATCACCGCTGCCGCCTGGCGATCCTGCGCGGTTGCCTGCAGGCCCAAACCCGTTTCGGTACGCGAGACGAACCACCAGAGCGCCGCAAAAGAGAACAAGCAGATGCCGCCAGTGATCAACTGCGGCTCGCCGATGAAGATCGGTCCGATCTGCACGCGGCCGGCAATCAGTGGATTGGCGATGGTGCGAAAGTCGGGCGTCCAGAGGAATTGCGCGCCGGCACGCAGGGCGATTCCCAGGCCGAACGTGCCGCAAATCTGCGCGAGCATGGGTGCCTTCAAAAGCCGCCGGATAATGCCGAAGTGCGCGAACACGCCTGCCGCCCCGAGGAGAATTGTCACCAAAGGCAGCGACACCAGCGGGTCGAGGCCGCCAAGCGCCCAGAACCAGAACGCCGTGAACATGGCGAGCATGAGAAACTCGCCATGCGCGAAGTTCACAATCTCCATCAGTCCGAAAATCAGACTAAGGCCGACCGCCACGAGCGCGTAGATCAATCCCATCAGCAGCCCGCTGATGACGGCTTGCAGGATGAGTTCTGTCCACATCAGCGTGCGCGCGCTTCCGAGCGGCTAATCTTACTTTAGTGCGGGGCCCTGCTGTAGGGTGCGCAAAATCGTCTGACGCGCCGTTTGCGCGTGAGCACGGCGCGCGCACGATTTTGCCCACGCGGACAAGCTGCTGATCGCGCGCCTTTGCCCACCCTACGGATGCAGCGGCGCTAGTCGATTGACGAGCGCATGCAAAACGCGCTCCAATCGCGCAGCAACTCGTAAGAGCTTGGACGGAGCACCGGCATGAAACTCAGAGCCCTTGTTCTCGCGTGCCTCGCAATGCTGATTGGCGCAGCATCAGCGAAGGCGCAGCAAGAGGTCAAGATTGGGTTGCTCTATCCGCTCTCGGGGCCCACCGCGCAGATCGGCATTGACGCCGTGGCCGCCATCAGGACCGCGGTCGAGATCGTCAATGAGGGCGCTGATCTCCCGCTCGCTCTTGCCAGGAACAAGGGCTTGCCGGGCCTCGGCGGAGCCAAGGTCACCCTTGTCGTCGTCGACCATCAGGGCAAGCCCGAGGTAGGCCAGAGCGAAACCGAGCGTCTCATTACCCAGGAGAAGGTGCATGCGCTCATCGGCGCCTACTTCTCTTCGGTCACCGCCGCTGCAAGCCAGGCCGCCGAGCGCGCAGGAATCCCCTTCGTCAATGCAGATTCCACCCAGCCGGCGCTCACTCAGCGCGGGCTCAAGTATTTCTACCGCACCACGCCTACGGACGAGAATTTCAGCGAGTTGATGTTCGATTTCCTGAAGGATTTCGGGGCCAAAGCCGGTCAGAAATTCCAGTCCGTGTCCCTCTTCCACGAGGATACCGCCTACGGCACCGACAGTGCGAAAGTGCAGGAGCGGCTCGCCAAGGAGCGCGGTTTTCGTGTGCTCGAGAAAATCGCCTACAAGGCCCAGACCACGTCCTTGACCGCCGAGGTGCAGCGACTGAAGGCCGCCAACGCAGATGTCCTGATGCCGTCGTCCTATACGTCGGACACTTTCCTCTTGCTCCGTACTGCGAAGGATCTCGATTACAATCCGAAGCTGATCGTTGCCCAGAACGCCGGGTTTACCGACCCGACGTTCATCAGCACGATGGGCAAGGACGCGGAAGGTGCAATCACCCGGTCTCCTTACAATGCCGACCTCGAAAGCCGTATTCCGCTTCTTCCCAGGATCAATGCGCTGTTCAGGAAGCACTCGAATGGACGCGATCTGTCCGACGTTCCCGCACGCAACTTCACGGGCGCCATGACGCTGCTCGAGGCGATAAACCGGGCCGGCTCCACGGACCCGGAGAAGATTCGCACAGCCCTTGCGGCAACCGACATCCCGCCCGACCAGCTGATCGTGCCCTACCGGGGCGTCAAGTTCGATGCGACAGGCCAGAACGTCCTCGTGCGAGGCATCCTGATGCAGGTGCAGAAGGGCAAGTACTGCACCGTCTATCCCTTCGAGCTTGCGTCGTGCGAGGTGCACTATCCGATGCCGGGCTGGGCCGAAAAAGCGAAGCTGTAAGCGGCGGGGCGGCCCCGGGCAGCATGGTCGCTTTGATGGAGCCATTACCTCAGCCGCTCGTCCCCGCGAAAGCGGGGGCCCAGCGCTCTCTGGATTCCCGCTTGCGCGGGAATGAGCGGAAAAAACACTAGCAGTGGCGTCGATCATCGATACGCATGCGGCGCTTGCCGCGATCGATGCAAAGCGTGTCCTCGATCTCGAGCAGCGTTCGATTCGCATCCGGAGCTCCACCTTCGAGGAAGGTGATCTTGCCGATCTCTATGCCGATTACATGTCCGACATCGGCCTCGAGGTCGAGATGCAGCAGGTCACGCATCCATTCGATCCGCAGCGCAAGAGCCGGCAGCCGATTGGGCGCCTGAAAGGCACCGGGGGCGGACCAACGCTTCTCATCAACGGCCACATGGATCCTGGCGTCGAGATGAGCGGATGGAGCGTCGATCCCTATGCCGCGAAATTCGAGGACGGCTGGATCTGGGGAATGGGCGCACACGACGACAAGGGCGGCTGCGTCGCCGCGATTTGCGCGCTTGAGGCCATCGTACGCTCAGGGATTCGGCTCAAGGGCGACGTTCTGATGACTCCGGTCGTTGCGCACAAGCTTGGCGGGGCGGGCACGCGCGCGCTGCTGCGGCATGGCATCAACGCGGACCTGTGCATCAATATGGAGCATTCGAACAACACAATTGCCAATATTTGCGTCGGCATTGTGATGGTGCGGCTCGTTTGCTCGGCTCCCGAACTTTTTTTCCGCTATAGCCCGGAAGCGCGCGCCGCTTACATCAATCCCATCGAGCAGCAGATGGAAATCGTGCGGCGGATCGGTCCGAGTCTCACGCCCATCGCGTCCGAGGACTGGATGAGCTTCACGCCACATCCGGAGCTTCCCGGGTTCCCGACCCACACCTTCGATGTGATGCACAAGGAGCATTACTATTTCAAAAATGCCAGCGGGCGCTCGACGCGGGAATGCGAGTTGACGTTGCAATTCCGCACCGTTCCGGGGCAGACGGTCGCCAGCGTCGAGAGCGATCTGAAGCGACTCCTTGCGCGCATCAAAGAGAACCATTCCGCGTTCAATTGCACGCTCGAGATTCCCGCACGCGGAACCGAGCAAACATGGAACCAGTTGCCGATGGTCTGCCCTGCGGATCATCCTCTCGTCGCCGCGCTGGCGGAAGGCCAGGCATTGGCGTCGCAGGAACCTGCTGTTGTCGGCGCGCACGGACGGCTCGGCAATGTCGGGGACGGCAACATCATTCAGGAAGTACTTGGTATTCCCACCGTGCAATACGGTCCGGGCGACATTCGCGTTTACAAGGAATGGCCGACGCCCGACGAACGGGTGCGCCTCGCCGACCTCGTCACCGCAGCGAAATCAGTGGCGCATGCTACCGTCCGGTTGTGCGGCTGAGGTGGCTTTCGTCGATCAGCAGACGATAGATCATTAGAGTGGAGTGTGTCTCTTAGTTGGATTGAGTACGGCCCGGGGTGGCGGCTGTGCGCCGCCGCACGAGATGTCGCGGCTCTTCCGCCGCGTATGGTGTCGCGCTCATCCAACGGCGATCCGATCACGAACTCTCCCGCGGGCACGGCATCATCTTGAGGCAGTCGCTGGCGCACCCACGAAAGGCCGCTTGCGGCTTGAGCGCACGCTCGGATTCCGCGCTGAGCACGTAGGGCCGAACCTGCGAAAGCATATAGGCCGCACAATTGCGAACCAATTCATCTGATCCTTGAGGCACGATTGATTGATCCAGCCGACGAGACCGGTGATGATGCCAATTAGTAGCGCTACTCGATCACCTCGTCGGCAGTCATCTGCATGATCATCGGGATAACAAGGCCGAGCGACTTCGCAGTTTTCAGGTTGATGACCAATTCGAACTTCGTCGGCTGTAGGACCGGTAGATCGGCCGGTTTCACACCCTTCAGCAACTTTCCGGCATAGACGCCCGCTTGCCGAAATCCGTCTGCGAAGTGCGTTCCGTAACTGATGAGTCCACCCGCGGCGACGGCCTCCCTTATCGAATAGATCGCAGGCAACGAGTAACGCTGCGCTAGAGAAATGATTTTTTCGCGCCGGCTGTTGAGAAACGGGTCCTGGGTGACAACGAGCGCATCTGCCCCTTGCTGAACAACTGATCCGACACCGGCATCTATTTCTATTTCAGATCTGGCCATGACCAGCATAGCCTTTAGTCCGAGCTGGGTGGCCGCGGCTTGCACTTCGTTCACCTGCGACTCCGCTGCCGCGTAGTTTGGATTTATAAGCGCGGCGATTTTAGATGCTTTGGGCACTAAGTCGTGCAGCAGTTCCACACGTTTGGCGTCTAGCGCGGCGCCTAGCAGGCTTACACCGGTGACGTTGCCCTCGGGTCGATTCAGACTGGAAACCAGACCTGTTTTGACCGGATCGGATGCGCTGACGAAGGCAATTGGAATCGAAGAGGTCGCGGCTTTTGCCGCGCGTGCAGGATCGCTGCCACCCGCGGCGAGGATTAGGGCGGCCGGAAGGCCAACCAGATCGGCGGCTAATCGTGGCGGCCGGTCATACTGGCCCTCTGCCCAGCGATACTCAATTGAGACGTTCTGACCGTCGATGAACCCGACCTCGCCAAGACCTTGATGGAATGCGGTTATGAAACCTGTCCAGACGGCATCAAGTGAAGCGCTGCTGAGGAATCCAATGATTGGCAGCGCTGCTTGCTGCGCACGCGCCGCTATCGGCAAAATTGCTGCCCCGCCGAGCAGCGGAATGAACTCGCGTCGTCTCACTGGTCTGCGCCTCCCAGGAACAGGCGGCCAGGATAGCATACCTCGTTAGAGCACGAGGCTGCTGCTGCGCTGCGGGTTTCGAACCGGCTAATGTCTCCTGGGCGGTCAACAGCACGCTTTAGGAGCGGGTGTCGCGTGCGGCCGCTTCACCCCAATCAGCGGACCTAATCTGAAGCTCATGAATCGACCCAAAGGTGCCAAAAGCTGCTTGAGCAGGGACGGCAACATCATTCAAGCTACTTGGTATTCCCACCGTGCAATACGGTCCGGGCGACATTCGCGTTTACAAGGAATGGCCGACGCCCGACGAACGGGTGCGCCTCGCCGACCTCGTGACCGCCGCCAAATCAGTGGCGCATGCCACCGTCCGATTGTGCGGTTGAGGTGGCATTACAGCAGACCCAGGTGTGGATTGCGCTGAACGGCTTGATTAAACCAGCCATGCCGCGTCATTTTACCGAAAACACCTCTTGAGTGATCCGCTTTC
Source organism: Pseudomonadota bacterium (assembly GCA_046733355.1). GTDB lineage: Bacteria > Pseudomonadota > Alphaproteobacteria > Rhizobiales > Xanthobacteraceae > VAZQ01. Next base: position 18,531 of record JBKPOZ010000057.1, read on the forward strand.
GGGGGCGAAGCAGAAGTACTCGGCACTGCCCACTAAAGCGGGCTCACGATCCAAAGCCGACGTCAACAGCCCGCGATTGCTGCTGCGCAACAGTCGACTTTCACATGGTACACCATGCCGGAAGGCCCTACGTCCTTGTGCGTGGTGATCAGGTGGCGTAGTATGTTTTGTCAGCTGCCTTAACCCAGGCATGCCGAAGCCCGGCGACCTTAAGCGATTGGCAGCAAAAAATGCCATCGGCAGGCGCTACCTTTCTCCAGACCCTCTTTTTGGTCCGTTTGTGAAGCCGATGAGTCGCGCCCAGGCGTGCTCGCGAGGCGATGAACGTTCACCGGGATACAACAATCCCAACAGAGAGGAGTGCACATATGGGGACCGTCCAGATCTCTTTCTACGACGAATCTCTAAAGAAACACATAGGGGGCTCCTTCATATCGGATGGCAAGTCAATCCATGTCTTTTCCGAATACGGCGCCAAGAGTTTCCCCTATAACGATCTTGGCGCGTGCATCGATTACGATGCACAGGTTTTGTTCGTGCAAAAGGTATTGAGCGAATTGGCGCGTGATCCGGGCAGCACCAAGTTTAAGGAGCTTCAGCATCAGCAGGACGATGAGCCACTTCAACGTAGGGAAAGCAGTAGTTGTTGGGGTAGCCGCGTCCAGTGACCCATACACGGTTTTAAGGTACCTTCTTTTTTAGAGGGCCGCGCCGGCGCGCCCTCGGCAAACTTCGCCGACGAAATGATCGAGTAGGCGCGCCGTTTGACGCATCTGCTCACGGCAGCTTTTGTGCTGTGGCACGACTCGGTCATGCAAAGCGCTTGAATTAAGGTCTGATGTTTGGGCTAGAGCGGCAGCTGATGACGCAACTTCGACACGCCCTCTCTACGAATGGTCACCACTTAGACCGGTCTTGCATATTCCCTATGGTTGCAGCGCAGACTTGAGGCCGAACATATACGCTTTCTTGCCAAGCGTCGGAAAAAGCCGGTAATTCTCCGCGCGAAACCCGTAGGTCTTAGGGACCTCAAACGAGGCCGCGCATTGAAATCGACCTGAGACCATTGCAGCTCGCAGAGTTCGCGCGCTCTCAGGCCGTTCCCGATAGACAATCAGGATCATCGTGGCGTTACCGGGGGCCATACCGGCTGCCGGAGCGCGCCGCGTCCATTAGCCTGTCGATTTCGCGCTGCGTCAGATACTCGCCGTGGCCTAACTGTGGGATTTACAGTGGCTGCTGTCGCCTGCTCACCCCTGAATTTTCATGCTTTGCTCCAATGTCGTAACTAGGGAAAAACAAACTTTTATTCGTTAGTCGAAAGCGCAAACTTCGAAAAATATCTATCGTCTCGGCCGAGGTTGCGATAGAATAGGACCAGTCCTTCGTGTGTGGAGACCACCCATGACAAGACATGACCATTATCCTGTACATGAACAATATGAGCTGGCTCACCTGGAGCTGTTTGGCGCGGCGGCAATCGTGCTTTTGGTCTTCGCATGGGCCTTCGGGGCCTTCGTCAGCTAGCGTGCCGCGCTGAGTAAGTCTTTGCGCGATGTCCGCTTCGGATCACGTACCGTGATGACTCGCATCTTGCACAGTGATGTCCCTACGCCGATTCTTCAGGAGGAGCGCCTATGGCCTATTCGCACACCTTTGTCGGCGCGAGCACAAATCCCCTGCAACCGCTCGTTCGCCGCATCTCGACATCCGATCTCTATTATGCCCTTGCCCGAGGCTACGACGACTTCGCTGCATTCCCCAGCCACGGCCTATTCCTGTGCCTGATCTATCCGGTGGTTGGAATTTTGTTGATCAGCTGGACTTTGGGCACGCTATCGCTCTTGCCATTGGCAATCCCGATTGCCACCGGTTTTGCTTTGGTCGGGCCTGTTGCCGCCCTCGGGCTCTACGAGCTGAGCCGGCGTCGCGAGGCGGGACTCGGCAGTTCTCCGAGCCATGCCTTCGATGTGCTGCATTCGCCGTCACTGGGCGCAATCATCATGCTCAGCATGTTGTTGATGGCGATCTATCTGATCTGGCTCGTTGTCGGCTACGGGCTTTATACCCTGATCTTCGGCGATGCGGCGCCGTCCTCGATTGAGCAATTCACCAGCGACTGGCTGACCACCCCGCGCGGATGGACTCTCATCATTGTCCGCTGGAGTATCGGATTTCTGTTCGCCGCGCTTGTGCTGTCCATCAGCGCGATCTCATTCCCGCTGCTGCTCGACCGCGATGTCGGCGCGGCGGTCGCTATGCACACCTCGCTTCGCGTGATGGCGGCGAATCCGGTGCCGATGGCGTTATGGGGATTGATTGTGGCCGTGCTCCTGGCGATCGGCTCGATCCCGTTCTTTGTCGGGCTGGCGGTGGTAATGCCGGTGCTCGGACATGCGACCTGGCACCTCTATCGGCGCACGGTTGAACCGGATCCACATTCGCACGCGGATTACCAGCCGCTGGCGTACGAGCATCCGCACCGTTGGGCCGCCGATTTTCCCGCCGCGCTGTTCCCGACCCATTGGTGGGGCAAATCCGATATTGGAGAAAACGGATAATCGGCGACCGGACCCGTGGATGCCAAGGTCGCCATAAAAGAGATCAGGGCCAAGATAGAGCCCAAAACTACGATCGCCCCTAAAGCATGATGACTTTACGACTGTCACTCCGGGGCGCCAACACAGGCAAGCTTGCGCAGCCTGCGTAGATTTGGTTGCGTGCGAAACGAAGCGGCGAGCCCGGAATTCAGTAGCACAGGCTGAAGTTACTGGATTTGGGCTCTCGGCCCTTTGGGCCACAGCCGGAATGACACCGCTTTTCCGTTTCTTCGGTTCGCCGTTCAGCGCTTCCGCTTCCGCCTCCCGATGCTGCGGTTCAAGAGCGAGTCTCGCCTCGCGGTACCTTCACGAAACATTTTTCTGACGAGAGCGATTATCTCCTCGTCGGTGTGCTCTATCAGCGGCCGATCAAGCGGGAGATCGCGAAGCAGTTGCCGCACGTTGCCCAGCATGTTCGCCACGAAGGCTTGGCGTGCCGGTAAGCGGGCCTTCGCCACTTTGATCAGGAACTCAACCTGATTCTTCACTGCTTTTTTGCTCATGCAATCCCCGTTAGTTCACGAGCCGCGCGATGACAGTCAGTGCATCATGAAGGCGGCGCAGCCCAGAATGCCGCCCGATCTCGCGGCAGATGCCCAACTCCCGGGGGATAGCAACGCAGTTATGCTCGCGGGCAAGAATACGAGGTGGTGGTCTGTCGTGAGGGAAACCCGGCAGCCCGTGGACAGATCAGCCGAGCGACAGCACGTGTCGGGGGAGTTGCCCCACTTGCGCATTTATATCCTCTGAAAGCTGCTCAGCCGCCCGGCTGATCACCGGCCGGTTCTTCCGTGCGCGGCGGACATTGTTGGCGTCACCATGCAGGTGCGCCGACAACGCCCGGCCCGCAGCAACGGGATAGCAACTTATCGGGTCAACCCTTCGTCACGATGGGCGGCGGCGCCTTACCCTTGCCCTTGCCGATGCCGGCGCAGCCAGCAACGCTTACGGCAACGAGAGTTGCGACCAAAGCGATGAGTACTTTCTTCATTGGAATTCCCCTTTCTTCACGCCATGCGATGCACACTTCGTGCCTCGCTGCACGGTTGGTCGTCCGGCGCCGTCAATGGTTCACTGCCTCAGGGGACAGTGGCCCAGTTCGAAGGGGAGTGTGTCCTTCGCGCCACAGCTAGCTGTTCCGCTGCCGCTCAGCAGGGGCTCTGCGGCAGTTACCTCGCATAACAAAAGGACCGGAATGGCCGGGCTAATCGAGTGGTCGACCTCCCAGATAGGGCTGTCGGGAAAAAGGGACTTGTGTGATGCGCCTCACACAACTTTTGCGAGAAGCCTGATAGCATTGCCACCATTGAAGACCCCGAGCGCGTTCGCGGGTGCTTCAGGACGGGAGGCTCATCATGCGCAAATATGCCCCGTATGCTGCCGCCGTTGCCGGTGCCTTGGTTGTACTCGCAGTCATCCTGTGGGCGAATAGGAGCGGCATCGATCAGTGCCGGAACAGCCAATTGCCCTACGCTGCCTTTTGCGATCAGATCGCGAAACAATTCACCACCGGCTGACGCTCACCCGGCTTTCCCACCTCATCGAGCTGAGCGGCGGCCAGCATGGGCAGAAAATGGCTGGCATTGCCTAAGGAATTTGCGCATGAAGCCGGCGCGGCCCAGAATGGCGATGCGGCCGTACCTCGCGGCCGATGCCCCGCTCCTGGCGGAGATTTTTCGAGCGAGCGTCGAGGAGCTCACCGGCGAGGACTACAGCTCCGCGCAGCAGCAGTCCTGGGCGTCAGCGGCGGACGACGGTGAAGCATTCGCAAACCGCCTTGCGCGCTCTCTCACCCTGATCGGGCTTGTCGATGGCGAGCCGGTTGGCTTCGCCTCGCTCGCGGACGCTGAACGGCTCGACATGCTCTATGTCCATCCCAGCGCGTCCGGACGTGGCGTGGGCAGCATGCTGCTTGAGGCAGTCGAAAAACTCGCGACTGCGCGTGGCGTTTCTCGGCTTTCCGCCGACGTGAGCGACAATGCGCAGGAATTCTTCAGCCATCGCGGCTTTCATGCGCGCCAGCGCAACTCTGTCCCGCTGGGACGTGAATGGCTGGCGAACACGACCATGGAAAAATCGCTCGCGGTAAAGCATGATAAAGGAGAGCGATGACGAGAGCGGACACGCCTTTCCCGCGGCATTGGCTCTATTACATCGCGCTCAAATACACGATACTCGTCGGCGCGCTGATGATCGCGCTCTATGTTCTTTATCAGCTTTGGTGAGATTCCAGCCTTGCGTGAGCGCCTCTATCTGTTCGACACGACGCTGCGCGACGGCGCGCAGACGAACGGAGTTGATTTCACGCTCGCGGACAAGCTGGCCATCGCCGGGATGCTCGACGGGCTGGGCATCGATTACATCGAGGGCGGCTATCCCGGCGCCAATCCGATCGATACCGATCTGTTTTCTGCCCCTCGCCAGCTCGACGCCACCTTCACCGCGTTCGGAATGACGCGGCGGCCTGGACGTTCCACGTCGAACGATCCCGGCCTCGCGGCGCTGCTGGAGGCGCAGGCCGATGCGATCTGCTTCGTGGCGAAAAGCTGGGATTACCACGTGCGCGTCGCCCTTGAGACCACGCTCGATGAGAACCTCGTTTCCATACGCGACAGCGTGCGCGCGGCGGTGGGCCGCGGACGCGAGGTGCTGCTCGATTGCGAGCATTTCTTTGACGGCTACAAGGCCAATCCGGAGTTTGCACTCGCCTGCGCGAGAGCAGCCTACGAGGAAGGAGCGCGCTGGATTGTCCTGTGCGACACCAACGGCGGAGCGTTGCCGCATGAAGTGGAAAGCATCGTCTCGGAATTAGCCAAGCAAATTCCGGGAGACCACATCGGCATCCATGCGCATAACGATACCGAGCAGGCGGTCGCCAACTCGCTCGCAGCGGTGCGCGCCGGGGCGCGCCAGATTCAGGGGACGCTGAACGGACTGGGCGAGCGCTGCGGCAATGCCAATCTCGTCTCCATCATCCCGACGCTCAAGCTGAAGCAGGAGTTCCGCGACCGCTTCGAGATCGGTGTTTCCGAAAAGCAGCTCGCAGGATTGGCGCATCTGTCGCGTACGCTCGATGAGATGCTCAACCGCGCGCCGAACCGTCACGCTCCTTACGTCGGCGAAAGCGCATTTGCGACCAAGGCCGGCATACACGCATCAGCCATTCTGAAGGATCCCGCCACCTACGAGCATGTCTCGCCGGCAACGGTGGGCAATCGCCGCAAGCTCCTCGTTTCCGACCAGGGCGGCAAGTCGAACCTGATTGCCGAGCTCGAGCGCATCGGCGTGAAGATCCACAAAGAGGACGCACGAATTTCACGCCTGCTTGACGAAGTGAAGCGTCGCGAGGCAATGGGCTATGCCTACGAGGCCGCAGATGCCTCCTTCGAGCTGCTTGCCCGTCGCATGCTCGGCCAGGTGCCCGATTACTTTGGCGTAGAAAAGTTCGATGTAACGGTCGAGCAGCGCAACGATGCGCTGGGCGAACGCGTGACCGTTTCGCTCGCTGTGGTGAAGGTCAACATCGACGGCGAGAGCCTGATTTCCGCGGCGGAAGGCAATGGCCCGGTGAATGCGCTCGATCTCGCGCTGCGCAAGGATTTGGGCAAATACCAGGGCTACATCCAAAATCTCGAGCTCACGGACTATCGTGTGCGCATTCTCAACGGTGGTACCGAGGCGGTTACGCGCGTCCTCATCGAGAGCGCTGATGAGCGCGGTCACCGCTGGACGACGGTTGGGGTTTCGCCGAACATCATCGATGCCTCGTTCCAGGCACTGATGGATTCGATCGTCTACAAGCTCGTCAAATCGGGCGCGCCGGCATAAGCGGCTCACATGCGTCCGGCGACGGCCGAGGACATCGCTTTTTCCGCGTCCGAGACGCTGCGGATGGCTGCAGCAAGCTTGGGCAGAATCTCTTCGACCCGGTCTGCGATAAGATAGTTGACCCAATAAGGCGCTCGAATGAAACCCAGGTCCTTCATGTGCTCGATAAGAGCGCAGAGGGGATCCCAAAATCCTTCGATGTTGAGGATGAGCACGGGCTTGGTGTGCCGACCGAGCTGAGCCCAGGTCAGCTGCTCCACCAGCTCCTCAAGCGTGCCAATTCCCCCCGGCAGGGCGACGAAAGCGTCCGCGCGCTCGAACATGATGCGCTTGCGCTCGTGCATGTCGCGCGTGACGATCTGCTCCTGCGCGCGCAGGAGCAAGTGCTCGCGGCTGACGAGGAAATCGGGAATGACCCCCGTGATTGCTCCGCCGTTATCGAGCACTGCATCGGCCACCGCTCCCATCAAGCCGACCGATCCGCCGCCATAAACGAGACGGATGCCATTCTCCGCCAGAATGCGCCCGAACTGGCATGCCGCATCCCTGAAGGCCGGCACGATGCCGGCAGCGGAGCCGCAATACACGCAAATGGAATTGAGATTTGTCACTCGACTGCAATTCCGAAAACACGACATTTGGCTTGAGCAGAACCACAGCGTCAACCCGGAGCCCGCGCCATGGTTCGCTCAGAAGCGCATGGCGTAAACGGATGCGCAGGGGTGCTTGGGGCGCAAAAAGCCTCTATATGAGCACGTTGTGACGCCTGCGCCGGCATCTCCTTGCAGTTTTTGCGATGAATAATCCACATCTGAGCGCGCATACATTTGTGAAAACCTCGCCGGCCCAGGGCGGGCTGCTGGTCATTTTGCGTGCGCTGTGGCCCTACATCTGGCCGGCGGAACGGCGCGACCTGCAGATGCGGGTCATTCTCTCGCTCCTGCTCCTGTTTGCGGCGAAGCTCGCGACCATTGCGGTGCCGTATACGTTCAAGTGGGCAACGGACGCGTTGACGGGGGAGGGCACTGCGCCATTCGCCGCCTCCTCCTGGGTCGCATGGCTGTTTGCAGCGCCCATCGCCATGACGATCGCATACGGAGGCATGCGCATACTGATGGCGGCGCTCACGCAGATGCGTGACGGCATCTTTGCCAACGTCGCGATGCATGCGGTGCGGCGGCTGGCCTATCGCACCTTCGAGCATATGCATCAGCTCTCGTTGCGCTTTCATCTCGAGCGCAAGACCGGCGGGCTCACCCGCGTCCTCGAGCGCGGGCGCAACGCGATCGAGACGATCGTGCGCATGGTAATCGTGCAGCTCGTGCCCACCATCCTCGAGCTAGTGCTGATTACGGCGGTGCTGCTCTATCAGTTCGACTGGCGGTACGTGCTCGCCATTCTCATGACCGTGACCTGTTACATGGTGTACACGTACTACGCCACCGAATGGCGCATCGGCATTCGCCGCCACATGAACGAGAGCGATACCGATGCGAACGTCAAGGCCATCGATTCGCTGCTCAACTACGAAACGGTGAAATATTTCGGGGCCGAGGAGCGCGAGGCGCGCCGCTACGACCGTTCCATGGCGCGTTATGAGGGGGCAAGCGTCAAGGCCTACGTCTCGCTCGCGGTTCTCAATGCCGGCCAGGCGGTGATCTTCACCGTCGGACTCGCGGCGCTTATGGTGATGTGCGCATTTGGCATACGCGAAGGGACGAATACGGTCGGCGATCTGGTGATGATCAACGCGATGATGATCCAGCTCTACCAGCCGCTGAATTTCATGGGCATGGTTTACCGCGAGATTAAGCAGGCGCTCATCGATATCGAGCTGATGCTGGGCATTCTCGCGCGCAATCCCGAAATCAAGGACATGCCCGGGGCCAAGCCGCTCGAGGTGAGGCGCGGGACGATTCGCTTCGAGAATGTCGCCTTCGCGTACGAGCCCGAGCGGCAGATTCTGAAAGGCCTGAGCTTCGAGGTGCCCGCCGGCCACACGGTTGCGGTCGTCGGCCCCTCAGGCGCCGGCAAATCGACGATCTCGCGCCTGCTGTTCCGGTTCTATGATGTAAGCGGCGGCCGCATTCTCATCGACGGCCAGGATATCCGGGACGTAACGCAGAAGTCGCTGCGCGCGGCGCTAGGCATCGTTCCCCAGGATACCGTACTGTTCAATGATACCATTCGCTACAACATCCACTATGGGCGCTGGGATGCGGACGATCGGGAGGTCGAGCGCGCCGCACAGCTCGCGCAGATCGATGAGTTCATTCGTGCTTCTCCGCGCGGATACGAGACGGAGGTCGGCGAGCGCGGGCTCAAGCTCTCGGGTGGGGAGAAGCAGCGCGTCGCCATCGCGCGCACAATCCTCAAAGCCCCTCCCATCCTGCTGCTCGACGAGGCGACTTCCGCGCTCGACAGTCACACCGAGAAAGAAATCCAGGATGCGCTCAAGCGCGTCGCCGAGAACCGCACCACGCTTGTCATTGCCCACCGGCTCTCGACCATCGTCGATGCCGACGAGATCATCGTGCTCGAGCAGGGCGCCATTGTCGAACGCGGCACGCACCATCAGCTGCTGGCTACGGATGGTCTCTACGCCAGCATGTGGAATCGCCAGCGCGAAGCGGAAGCAGCGCGCGAGAAGCTTGCTTTGGTCGACGATGCGCCAGTTGCGCCGAACCGCGAGCCTCCGCCGATCGCGGAAGAGCTGCCGGAGCCGTCAATCGAGCGCGCCGCTGCGGAGTGAGAGATGTCCGTGCTCGCCTCCATCCGCTCGCAGCTCGCGCCGGTACACCGCGAGGGCCTGCCATATATCGGCGGCTTCGCGCTTGCGAGTCTCTTTCTATTCTGGCTCTGGTCGCCGCTGGGCTGGCTCGCGGCGCTGGCCACTGCGTGGTGCATCTATTTTTTTCGCGATCCCCAACGGGTGACGCCGATCCGGGACGGAATCGTGGTGGCACCCGCGGACGGCCGGGTGAGTCGCATCGCCAATGTGGTGCCGCCAAAAGAGCTCGATCTCGGCGAGCGGCCGCTGCCGCGCGTCTCGATCTTCATGAGCGTTTTCGACTGCCACGTGAATCGCAGTCCGATCGCGGGCAGGATCGAACGTATCGTGTATCACCATGGCGCTTTTGTCAGCGCCGATCTTGATAAGGCGAGCGAGAGCAACGAGCGCAACGCATTCGTGATTACGAGCGGCAGCGCGCGCGTGGGCCTGGTGCAGATCGCAGGCCTCGTGGCGCGGCGGATTGTCTGCTTCGCCCGCGAAGGGGCGACGCTGCGCGCCGGCGAGCGCATCGGCATGATCCGCTTCGGCTCGCGCGTTGATGTCTATCTTCCCGACGGCGTGCGGCCCCTGGTAGCCGAAGGCCAGACGGCAATTGCCGGCGAAACCATTATCGCCGATTTGCGCGGAGGCGATGCCCAGCGCACCTTCCGCGTCGGGTGATGTAGCCCGGGTGAGCGTAGGGAAACCGCTGCGCTCATGCGGGCTACGACCGAGCCATGGCAGCGATTTCTCGGCGTCGCTATATTCACCGCATGCCTCGCTCGCCCTTCGATTTCGACCAGCGCGCAGACCGGCTTCGCCGGTTTCGCCTGATACCCGTCCGCACGCTGCTGCCCAACGTCATCACGCTGCTCGCGCTTTGCGCCGGACTCACCTCGATCAGGCTTGCAGTCGAGGACAAGCTCGAATGGGCGGTGGCCGCCATTGTCTTTGCCGCCCTCCTGGACGGCATCGACGGCCGCATCGCCCGCATGCTCAAGGGCACCTCGCGTTTCGGCGCCGAGCTCGACAGCCTGGCCGACTTCGTCAATTTCGGCGTTGCGCCCGCCCTCATTCTGTACTTCTGGGGGCTGCACGAGCTCAAATCTGCCGGCTGGATTGCCGGGATGGTGTTTGCCATCTCCACCGGGCTGCGGCTTGCCCGCTTCAACGTCATGATCGACGATCCGGACAAGCCGCCATGGGCGGCCAATTTCTTTGTCGGCGTTCCGGCACCCGCCGGCGCGATCACTGTGCTGCTGCCGATCTACGTCTATTTTCTGGGCATGCCCCGCTTCGCGTTCGTGCCGCCGATCACCCTCATTTACACCCTCGCGATCGCATTTCTGATGGTCTCGCGCCTGCCGGTGCTCTCAGGCAAGCGCGTCGGCAAGCGCGTCGCGCCCGAAATGGTGCTGCCCACCTTTGTCGCGGTCGTTTTATTTTTTGCACTTCTAGTGGCGTATCCATGGGAAGTGCTGACCCTCGGCACGCTTCTTTACCTCGCATTTCTGCCCGTCGGCTTTCTTTCGTATCGCAAGTATCAGCGACGGGATGCGGAACATGCCGCGCGCACGAGGGTGCATGGGGTAGCCGAGAGTGAGACGCCACCGCTCTCTCCCAGCCATCCGGCCCACCGGCCGAGATCGGATCGTCCCGCTCGCCTCAACTGAGGGCGACTAGCGGCCGGGCAGGGGATGGCCGGGCATCAGATCGTAGGGGTGCTTCCAGCCGGGAAGCGCTTTGACGCGCCCGAGCCAGGCGGCGATGTTCTTGTGCTCGGCGGCAACATCGAAACCAAACTCCTCAGCCGGGTAGTACAAATAGCCAACCAGCGAGATGTCGACGATCGTGGGTGCTTCACCCAAGACAAACGGCGCCTTCCCCAAGCGCTTGTCCACAATCCCGAGTGCATTGTCGATGCGGCCCTTGAGAAAGGCCAGTGCCTCCGGATGCCCGGGAGGGCGCGCGATGAAGCGCAGGAACCGATAGGGACCCAGGTAGCCGTTCACCTTCTGGTTGTCGAAAATGATCCAGCGCAGGGCCTCGAGGCGCTCTTCCTCGCCGAGCGGCTGAAATTTTCTGAAGCGCTCTGCGAGGTAGGTCAGAATCACGCCAGACTGGCTCAGCTTGCGCGAGCCATGCACAAGAACGGGTACTTCCCCCATCTCATTGATGCTGGTGCGGTACTCGGCGGTGCGCTGCTCGCCTTTGCCGAAGAAATCCACGAACTTCGGCTCCCAGTCGGCGCCGAGAAGATTGAGCATCAGCGCGGCACGATAGGCATTGCCGGATTGGGCGAAGCAATAGAGCTGATATTCTGGCATTCTGTCTTCCCTCGTTTTCGGTGGCGACGCTCTCGCGCGGCTGCTACATTTCCGAGTGTCACCAAAAACGGGGGCTGTGCAATCCTCTTTACGTCGGAGTGATGCCAGTGCTGATCGGATCACAAATCGGAGCCAAGACGACGAGCTGCGCCGTGCTTGCCGTCGCGCTGCTGTTTGCCATCGCAACGACAGGCCTAACAACTGCGCGCGCCGAGCCGGAGCAATCGGTAGCGGCAGAGCCGCGCACCGCCGACGACGAGTTCTCGAAGCAGCTATCGGAGCTCAAGCGCACGTTCGCAGAGCTGAGCAAGAAATTCGAGGACAGCGCCAAGACCATCGATCATCTCAGCAGTGCGGAAGGAGCACGCAGGGAGATCGAGGAGCTGCGAGAGCATGTCAGCAAGCTGCTCGAGGCGGTGGCCGACAACGGCACAGTCTGGACCCTCGGCACAAAGGCGCTCAAGCGCGCCGAGGAGAAGCTCAGATCGCTCGAGGCAGAGACGCGATTCAAACCGGAGGATCGTCAATTCCTCATCGAGCGCTGGCGTGAGCTCAAGGCCGCCACCGAAGCCGCGATCAAGGAGCTCGACGGCGCGCGCAAGGACTTCGCCGAGCTCCTGCGCAAGCTGCAGACCAACGAGGACTTTATCGACGAGCTCCTGCAGATACGGGAGCACCGGCGCGCGCTGGAGGTGATTCATGCGCTCAGCGACGGAATTCGCGACGCTTCCGACAAGCTGAAGAAGCTGTTGGGCAGTATCAAGACTCCCGGGGTGTGAGCGTGCGTGTTGCGCGCGCGGTGGCGGGCGCAGCACTCATTTTGATGTCCTGCAGTGCGGACCAGGGTACCGGGTACATCGAGATCAAGACGGTGCCGGCTTCCGCAGCAGTCATCCTCTATGTGGATGCGGTCAAGCTCGACCCGATACGCAATGGCAACGCGCTGGTTCGCCAGCGCGTAGGCACAGCGAAACTGCAGGCCGACGGCGACGGCATCAATCTTTCGGTGCTCTGCAACGTCGAAGTGAAGAAGAACCGCATCACCACGGTGACCATCTCCGCCATTACGCGGCAGTTGCGTTGTCAGTGCAACCGTTCGAGCGGCACGGAAACGGGCGCGCTTCGCACCTGCATCGGCTAGCGATAATTGCCACGAAGGCGGCGGGCGATCGTTGTCGGCGGCTCCATGTCGGGGCTGTTCACCGCTGCCTTCCTGCGCGCGATCGGGTGGGTTGCGGACGTGTACGAGCGATCGCCCGTGGAGCTGGTCGGCCGCGGTGCCGGCATTACCACGCACCCGGAATTGCTGGAGGCGCTGGAAGCGAGCGGCGCGGGCACGCGCGATCTCGGCGTGGAAGTAGCGAGGCGGATCACCATCGATCGCGCAGGTCGCGTTATCGGCGAGCACCCGTTGCGACAGGTCCTCACATCCTGGGATCGCCTGCAGCGGCTCCTGCGCTCAACCATCGACCCTGCCCAATATCACCTCGATCATACCTTCGTCGGCGCCGAAAGCAGCGGTGGCGGTCGTGTGCGCGTACACTTTGCCGAAAAACGCCCCGAGGAAGCCGATCTTCTGGTGGGCGCCGACGGCATTCGTTCGGGTGTGCGGGCGCAAGTCGCTCCCGAAGTGCAGCCCATTTATGCCGGCTATTACATCTGGCGCGGGGCCCCGAACGAAGCCGACCTTGCGCCCGAAACCTTGCGCAGCATCTTCCCCTATTTCGTGTTTTTCCTTCCTCCTCGCCAACAGGTCATAGGCTATCCGATCTCGGGGTTCGACAACGACCTCCGGCCGGGGCATCGACGCTACAATTTCATCTGGTACCGGGTGGGCGATGCAGACACGCTGCGGAAAATGTGTGTCGACGAGGACGGCCAGCAGCACGAATTTTCGGTGCCGCCGCCGCTCATTCGCGAGGATCTCATTGCACAGATGCGCGCCGACGCCGAGCGCACCATGCCAGAAGTTTTTTTGGATTGCCTGCGCCGCATCGAGCGGCCATTCTTCACCCCCATCTATGACTTTGTCTCGCCGACGATCGTCTTCAGCCGCACGGCCCTGGTAGGCGATGCCGCCTCCTCGGCGCGCCCGCATATGGGCTTTGGAGTGGCGAAGGCCGGAGGCGACGCACAGGCTTTGGCGCAGTCACTCTCCGAACACGATGAGATCGATGCAGCACTCTCCCACTACAACGCGGTGCGTCAGCCCATCGGCGAGCGCATTGTCCGACACGGTCGCCTGCTGGGAACGCACCTGGGCGTCGACCTTAAAACCGTTGAGGACCGCAGGATGTGGAAGCTCCTGCAGGATCACCACGCCATGATGACGTGGATCGCGGTGCCGAATTTTTTGGCGGCCCGGGTATGAACGATCTTCCGCGATCCGATTACGCGCCCAACATGAGGTACAATGCTGGGCTCACGATCATGGAGTTCGGCGGATAAGCACGAAGCGGTATGAACTGGTAAGGAGAATAAGGGATGAAGAATAGAACCGGCTTGCTGAAACTGGCTTGTGCAATGGCGGTCTGCATCGGTGCATTTCTTGTGATTGAGCAGGGCGGATTGGCACAGGGCGCGCGCAAGACAAAGCTCGCACCTCCTGAAGTATTCCAGCCGCCGTTCCCATATTCCTTGGGCATTTCGGCGGAAGGCAAGCGTATGATCTTCGTCGCGGGACAAGTCGCCCTCGATGCAAAGGGCGCGCTTGTGGGCAAGGACGATCCCGAGGCGCAGTCGCGTCAGGTCTTCACCAATATGAAGGCGGTGCTCGAAGCGGCCGGCGCAAAGATGGACGACGTGGTGAAGATCACCATGATCGTGCGCAACGGCGGTGATTTCACAAAAATCGGTGGCGTGCGGAAGGAGTTCTTCAAAGAGCCGTACCCCGCTAGCACCGCCTTCATTGCCCCGCTGCTCAATCCCGACTGGCTCGTGGAAGTCGAGGCGATTGCGGTGGTGAACTGAGATGGAGGCATTGTTTTGTGGATAACGAGTACCCAGTTGAGCAGCTTTGGTGCGGCAAGGAGGAGCGGGATGCCTGACGGGTCGTTGTTGCGGAACGGCGTACTTGCAGCAGTCGCCATTGCCGCTCTTGGCACCACTGCGGCGGCCCAAACCGCTGCGCCACCACCCGCTGTTACCGTCACCCCCGTGGTCAGCCGCCAGGTGCAGGAAACCGGCGAGTTCATCGGGCGGGTGACCGCCATCGACAAGGTCGATGTGGTGGCGCGCGTATCCGGGTTCATCGAGGAGCGCAATTTCACCGAAGGCCAGCAGGTCAAGAAAGACGATCTCCTGTTCCGCATCGAGCAGGCAACCTACAAGGCCGCCGTCGAGCAGCAGCGTGCCGCTCTCGCCCGGGCAAAGGCGACCGAAGTGAACGCAAAGCTTGCGCTCGAACGCGGCAAGGAGCTCATACGCAACAATAACATTCCGCAATCGACCCTTGATCAGCGTGCCGCCGACGAGGCCGCTGCTCAGGCCAGTGTGCTGGAAGCGCAGGCGCTGCTCGACCAGGCGGAGATCAACCTCGGGTACACGGAAATCCGCTCGCCCATCGACGGCCGTATCGGGCTTGCCTATTTCACGGTTGGGAATCTCGTCGGCCCTTCGTCGGGAAAGCTTGCCACCATTGTCAGCCAGGATCCGATCTATGTGATCTTCCAGGCGAGCAGCCGCGACGTGCTCGCCTATAAAAAGAGAATCGCGGAAGCAGGCAACAAGAGCCCGCACGCGGCCATCCACATCAGATTGCCGGATGGCAGCGTCTACCCGCATGCGGGTCAGACCAATTTTCTTGATGTTCAGGTCGATCCAAATACCGACACCGTCTCCGTGCGGGCGCAAGTGCCGAACCCGGATCGCATTCTCCTCCCTGGGGGCGTGGTCGGTGTCACCACCGAAAGAGGAGAGCCGCGTGCGGCGCTTCTCATCCCGCAGTCCGCGGTCCAGCTCGATCAGGGCGGCCGTTACGTGCTGATTGTCGATTCAGCAAACAAGGTCGAGCTGCGGCGCATCACGACCGGCGTCGAGCAGGGGCGCGACGTCGTCGTGACGAATGGCCTGAAGCAAGGCGAGCTGGTGATCGTCGAAGGTATCCAGAAGGTACGCACCGGCCAGGTCGTCACCCCGAACACGACTCCGGGGGGCTAGGTGCAGCAGGGTGCGGATATGGCTCCCCACAAAGGGCAGGCCCTTCGCATATGAAAGCAAGTGCGGCAGAACAGGGCAGGGAAGCCATAATCACGGTTCTGCACCCTTGTAGGGGCGGGTTTTAGACCCGCCCCCTCTCGATCTTGTTCCATCCTGTGCGCTCGAACCGATGATCCCGACACAATCTGGAGAGCGGAGATTGCCAGAACAGGGCGGGTTTGAAACCCGCCCCTACAAACTACAAACGTTGGCGGCTTAGCGGATGTTCTCCAACATCTTCATCGACAGGCCGCGGTTGGCCTTCGTTGTCTCCATTGTCATTACGCTTGCCGGCATCATTGCGATCAGGGCGATTCCGATCGCGCAGTTCCCGGACATCGTGCCGCCGCAGGTGACCGTCACTGCGAATTATCCGGGTGCCGACGCGCAAGTGGTCGAGACCACGGTAGCCCAGCCGATCGAGCAGCAGATTAACGGTGTCGACAACGCGCTTTACTATCAATCGGCGAGCGGTGCCGACGGCAGCTACACGCTGACCGTCACCTTCGCGCTGGGCACCGATCCCGACATCAATACCGTCAACGTGCAGAATCGCGCGAGCCTCGCGATCCCGCAGCTTCCTGTGGAAGTGTCGCGCGCCGGCCTGACCGTTCGCAAAAAATCTGCTGCGCTGCTGCAAGTGATCACCATCTATTCGCCCGACAACACGTTTGATCCGGTCTATCTGAGCAACTACGCGACCATCAACGTCATCGATCCGCTGGCGCGCATCAAAGGCGTGGGACAGGTCACGCTGTTTGGCCCGCTCGATTATTCGCTGCGCATCTGGCTCGATCCCGACCGCCTCACCCAGCTCAACCTGACCCCGGGCGACGTCATTGCGGCGGTGCAGAGCCAGAACGTTCAGGCGGCGCTGGGCCGCATCGGGGCGGCGCCGACCGGGCCCCAGCAGCAGGTGCAGATCAACATCACAACTAAAGGGCGGCTCACCCAACCCGAGGAATTCGCCGGCATCGTGCTGCGCGCAAATCCCGACGGCTCCCTCGTACGCGTCAAGGATGTCGCGCAAGTCGAAATGAGCGCCAAGTCCCGGGACCGTTACAGCCGCTTCAACGGCGCGCCGACGGCGGCTCTCGGGATTTATCAGTCTCCCGGATCAAACGCGGTGGAGGTCGCGCAACGCGTTCGCGATACGATGACGGAGCTGGCCAAGCGCTTCCCCAATGATCTCGCCTATGGGGTGTTTTTCGATAACACGGTCTTTGTGACGGCCACCCTCAATGAGGTCGTCCACACGCTCGTGATCGCTATCATTCTCGTCGCCATCGTGGTGTTTTTGTTTCTCGGACGCCTGCGAACGACGCTGATCCCGCTCGTCGCGGTGCCGGTCTCGATCATCGGCACTTTCGCGGTGATGCTGCTCATCGGCTATACGGCCAACACCGTCTCCCTCCTCGCCCTCGTGCTCGCCATCGGCATCGTCGTCGACGACGCCATCGTTGTGGTGGAGAACGTCGAGCGGGTGATGGAGGAAAATCCTGAAATGCCGGTGCCGGACGCCTGCAAGAAGGCGATGGCCGAGATCACCGGTCCGATCATCGCCATCACGCTCGTACTGCTCTCGGTTTTCGTGCCGGTGGCTTTCATCCCTGGCATCAGCGGTCAGCTCTTTCGTCAGTTTGCCGTGGCTGTTTCCGTTTCCATGCTGATCTCCGCGCTCAACGCGCTGACCTTGAGCCCCGCGCTCTGCGCGGTGCTGCTCAAGCATGGGCAAACGAGCAGGGGTCCCATGCGGCGCGTCCTCGGCGCAATTGAATATGCGCGTCACGGCTATGTCGCCGTGGTGCGCAGGCTCACGCGCGTTGTCATAGTCGGCTTCGTGATCGTTATCGGCACCCTTGCCGCAGCCGCTCTGCTCTTCTCGAGGGTGCCGCAGGGCTTTCTGCCCGAGGAGGATCAAGGTGCATTCTTCGCCACGCTGCGCCTGCCGGAAGGCGCCTCCATCGTGCGTACCGCGGATGTCGTGAAGCAGGTCGAGGATACGGTGCGCCCAATAGCGGGGGTACAAGGGGTGCTCTCCGTTGTCGGGTTCAACTTCATCGATGGCACTGCCGCTTCGAACCAGGCGTTCTTTGTCGTTCGACTCAAGCCGTACGAAGAGCGTACCAAGAAGGAAGAAAGTGCCGGCGCCATCATCGCCCGGTTGCGGCCGCAGATGGCGGCAATCCGGGGAGCTATCGGCTTTCCATTCAACCTGCCACCAATACTCGGCCTTGGAAGCACCGGCGGCTTTCAGTACGCCCTTGAGGCGCTGCAAGGGCAGTCGGCGACCGACATCGCCGCGGCGCTGCGCGCGCTCGTCGTTGCGGCCAATGCGGAGCCGGAGCTTGCGGGCGTCTACAGCACCTATGCGGCAGATACGCCGCAGATTTATCTGGAGATCGACCGCGACAAGGTGCAGGTGCTCGGGATCAAGCTGAACGACATATTCAACGCGCTGCAGTCGACGCTGGGCAGCTACTACGTCAATGACTTCAACGTATTTGGCCGCACCTGGCAGGTGAACATCCAGGCAGAAACGCAGTTTCGCGACAACATCGACGACATCTACCGCATTTACGTGCGCAACGCGCAAGGCGGGATGGTGCCCATGCGCGCGCTCGCCGAGGCGAAGCTGGTGCAGGGTCCGCAGACGGTGGTCCGCTACAACGGATTTCGCGGCGCGATCGTCAACGGTGCGACGAAGCCCGGCTACAGCTCGGGTCAGGGGCTCGCCGCGATGGAGCGCGTCTCGGCAAAAACGCTCCCGGCAGGCTACGGCTACGAATGGACCGGCACCGCGCTCCAGGAAAAGGCCGCAAGCGGGCGCACCGGCTTCGTGCTCGGCCTTGCGGTGCTTTTCGCGTATCTCTTTCTCGTCGCGCTTTATGAAAGCTGGAATATTCCACTTCCCGCGCTGCTTTCAGTGAGCGTGGCCGTGCTCGGGGCGATTTTTGCCGTGGCAATCTCCGGCCTGAGCTTTGACGTCTATGCGCAGATCGGCCTTGTGGTGCTCATTGCACTTGCCGCCAAGAACGGCATCCTGATTGTCGCTTTTGCGGTCGAGCAGCGCGCGCTCGGCAAGGATGTTCGAGCCGCCGCCATCGAAGGAGCATCGCTGAGGTTTCGTCCGGTGATGATGACGAGCTTCGCATTCATTCTCGGGCTGCTGCCGCTGGTGATTGCGACCGGAGCGGGCGCCATAACCCGAAAGGCGGTGGGCACGCCGGTGTTCGGCGGCATGCTGGCTGCCTCCCTGATCGGCATTTTTATTATTCCGCTGCTCTACATTTCTGCGGAGAGCGTCCGCCATTGGCGTCGTCCAAAGAAACCATAAACGGCGATGCGCTTCGATCCGCTCACTTGCATCCAACATGCGCGCCGTCATTCCGGCCGAGGTCCAAAGGACCGAGGCCCGGAATCCATAACCCCAGGCCTGTGGTTATGGATTCCGGGCTCGCCCCTTCGCTTCGCTACGCGGCGCCCCGGAATGACTGTGCTTTTTACACGGCCTCCGCGGAACGGATTGCGGGGAGGCGCGCGGAGGTCGCCCCGAGAGGCAAGTCAATTGACTCGTGGAATGCGGCGGCAATCGCTGCGGCTTTCGTTTCGTGGAACGGCGGGGCGATCACCGTGATGCCGAGCGCCAGGCCGTCGTTGCGAAAACCGGCCGGTACCGCGACTCCGCACAGCTCCATCAGGTTAGCGTAGTTGGTGTAGCTGCCGAGGCGCGCGTTCAGGCCGATCGGATCGGCTTCGATTTGCGCAATGGTGAAAATCGTGGGCGTTGTCGGCACCACCAGTACATCCATGCTCTCGAACAGGCGCCGCGCCTCGCGTCTAAGCTCGGCGAGCCGGTGCATGGCGCGGAATGTATCGACAGCCGTCCAGCTCTCTGCGGAGGCCAGAATGGAGCGAGTGACGGGGTGGAGCTTGTCTTTGTCCCGTCCCACGAATTCATCAATGACCGCATTGCGCTCGGCCAGAAAAGGGCCCTCGTAAAGCAGGCGCTGGGCCGCGGCGAACGGCGCAAAATCGATTTCGACCGGTTTGCCGCCAAGTCTCTCAAGGCGGCGAACGGCTTCCTCGAACAGGCGCGCGGCCTCGGCATCCCCGCAGAAATCGAGATGTTCACGCGCCGGTATGCCGAATCGAAAAGAGGTGACGAGAGGCAGCGCAGAGAGATCGCAGCTCTCGGCTTCCCGTTCGGAAAATAGATCCTCAGGATCATACCCGGCGATGAGACGAAGCACTTCCATGCCGTCAGCAACGGTGAGCGAAAAAACGGAAATGGTTTCGAGCGTGCGTGCGGTGCCGCCGCTCACCACGGCGCTGTTGCTCACGAGGCCGGGCGTCGGCTTGACGCCCACGATGTTGGCAAAGGCGGCCGGCACGCGCCCGGAACCCGCGGCATCATTGCCGAGCGCAAAGGATACGAGCCCGGCACCTACGGCCACTGCCGAGCCCGAACTTGATCCGCCCGGGATGTAACGGGCATCAAATACATTGCGCGGCGTGCCATAGGGACTGCGCGTGCCCACCAAGCCGATGGCGAACTGGTCCATGTTGGTCTTGCCGATCACGACCGCCCCGGCATCGAGCAGCCGCTGCACCGCGGGCCCTGTTGTGCTCGCAATACGCCGCGAGGGCGGGAAAGCGCTGGTCGAAGGCAGGCCCGGGACATCGATGTTGTCCTTGATGGCGCAAGGAATGCCCCAGAGCGGCGCCTGCCGGGACAAGGTGATCACTCGAGCGCAGGCCGCGAGTGCATCCTCGCGCGGTACGAGGTGAATCCAGACATGATCCTCCCCGCGGCTCGCGATGCGGTCGTACACGGCCGAGATTACGTCATGCGGAGTGGCGGCACCGCTCGCGTAAGCCTGGCGGAGTGTCGTGAAATCAAGGCTCCCGTCCCTTGCTGACCAGGTCACGGAGCGTTCACCTCCAGCCCATCCAGCCATTCGTTGAAGACCACATTCGCTGTTTGCTGCAGCATCCGGCCGTGCCGCGCCAGATCAGTGCGCAGTGCGCGCGGGTCGATGTTGGCCTTGCCAAGCTCGACGGTATGCCCGACCAGCCACGTTTCCATGCGATGCGCATCGGCTTCGATGTGAAATTGCAACCCCAGCAAGTTCGTGCCCTTGCTGAACGCCTGCACGGGACAGTGGCGGGTCTGCGCAAGCCTCTCGCACCGTGCCGGCAGGTCGAGATTGTCCCCGTGCCAGTGCAGTACCGGCACGTTCTCAAGATGGCGCAACGGTGTTGCACGTGCCTGCGCGGTGAGCTCGACGGGAAAGAGCCCGATCTCCTTGGCCGGTCCTGGCGCGACCGTCGCGCCAAGCGCCTTGGCCATGAGCTGTGCGCCGAGGCAGATGCCCAGGGTCGGTCGTGCCGCGCGCAAGCGTTCTCCGATGAGCTTCGTTTCCTCGAGGAGGAACGGATACCTTTCCTGCTCGTACACGCCAATCGGCCCGCCGAGCACTACGAGAAGATCGGCACCTTGGATGCTGCCTGCATCGAGGGAATCGACGCCGACGTCAACGTATCGCGGCGCATAGTCACGGCCCGCAAGAATGACCGCCAGGGTGCCGAGATCCTCGAAGGCGACGTGCCGCAGCACCAGGCAGGTTTTCATGGGCCCCGCGTGCCCGACGTTCAACGCATGGTCGGGATGACGAACTCGGCGCCTTCTTTCGTGCCCGAAGGCCAGCGCGAGGTTACGGTCTTTGTCTTGGTGTAGAAGCGCACCGCATCGGGCCCATGCTGGTTGAGGTCGCCGAAGCCCGAACGTTTCCAGCCGCCGAACGTATAATACGCGAGCGGTACCGGAATTGCGAAATTCACGCCAACCATGCCCACGTTCACGCGGCTCGTGAAATCACGGGCGGTGTCGCCGTCGCGCGTGAAAATGGCAACGCCGTTGCCGTATTCATGCTCGGATGGAAGCCGCAGCGCCTCCTCGTAATCCTTCGCGCGCACCACCGAGAGCACCGGGCCAAAAATTTCCTCCTTGTAGATGCGCATGTCCGGCGTCACCTCATCGAACAGGCAGCCGCCGATGAAGAATCCATTCTCGTAACCCTGCAGCCTGAAATTGCGCCCATCGACCTTGAGCTTGGCGCCTTCCTTGATACCCACGTCGACGTAGCTCTTCACCTTGTTGAGAAGCTCGCGCGTGACCATCGGGCCATAGTCAGCCTGCGTGTCGCTCGAGGGCCCAACCTTCAGGCTCTCAACGCGGGGAATGAGCCTGTCCACGAGGATGTCCGCGGTCTTCTGCCCGACCGGGATTGCGACGGAAACCGCCATGCAGCGCTCGCCGGCCGATCCGTAGCCTGCGCCAACGAGCGCATCGACTGCCTGATCCATGTCCGCATCGGGCATGACCACCATGTGGTTCTTCGCGCCGCCGAAGCACTGCACGCGTTTTCCGTGCGCGCATCCGGTCGTGTAGATGTATTCGGCGATTGCTGAAGAGCCGACGAAGCCGATCGCCCTGATGCGTGGATCCGTGAGAATGGTGTCCACGGCCTCCTTGTCGCCGTTGACCACATTGAGCACGCCGGCGGGCAGCCCGGCTTCAATCAGCAGCTCGGAGAGCCGCAGGGGCACGGACGGATCGCGCTCGGACGGCTTCAGAATGAAGGTATTGCCGCAGGCAATGGCCGGAGCGAACTTCCACATCGGGATCATGGCGGGAAAATTGAACGGCGTTATGCCGGCCACGACGCCGAGCGGCTGGCGCATGGAGAACAGATCAATGCCCGGGCCCGCACCCTCCGTGTATTCACCTTTGAGCAGATGCGGGATACCGCAGGCGAACTCGACCACTTCGAGCCCGCGCTGGATATCGCCCTTGGAGTCGCTGAACGTCTTGCCGTGCTCCGAGGAGAGCAGCCGTGCAAGTGAATCGAATTCCTTCTGCACCAGCTCGAGAAACTTGATGAGCACGCGCGCGCGGCGTTGCGGGTTGGTAGCTGCCCAGCCCGGTTGCGCGTCCTGTGCGTTGCCGATAGCCCGCTCCACTTCCGCCTTGCTGGCGAAAGCGACTTTTGCCTGCACGTCTCCGGTATTCGGATTGAACACATCGCCGCTGCGGCCGGAAGTCCCTGCCACCTGTTTGCCGCCGATGAAATGCCCAATCTCGCGCATCCGTATTTTCTCCATGGCTGCGAGCGCGAGCAATGCGCTTCAAGCGCTCGCGGATTACCCTCTCAGATAGCGTAGCTTTCGGTGGTCGCAAAGTGTGCGGTTTGCACGGGTATGGGAGCGTTCGATCGATGGCTCGTCAGAGCGGGTTTGCGCGGCTTGCATGGGAAAGCCTGCACACCCGGAACCAGTTCTTGCCCAGCATGTTGCTCGTGCAACAGCCGTGATATAAGGCGACCCCCTTTTCGTGCCCTGAGCATGATCAACCATCCCGCAGTAATCCGGTAGTTGAAGCAGCCCGTCGCTATGCCCACGACTGTCGCTGCCCCGGCCGGTTCTCTCGCCACGCGACGCTCCGCCCGGTCCACTTTCTGGGGGCTCACGCTCGGCACTATTGGTGTCGTGTTTGGGGACATTGGAACGAGTCCTCTCTACGCGTTCCGCGTGGCGATCAACGCTGCGGTTACCGGAAGCGATGGAGAGGTCTTGCGCGAACCGGTGCTCGGCGTGCTCTCGCTTATTCTGTGGGCACTCATCGTTATCGTCACTCTGAAATATGTTTTGATCCTGCTGCATGCATCCAATCGTGGCGAGGGCGGTACCCTTGCGCTGATGGCCTTGGCCCAACGTGCGCTGCGCAATGGCGCGGGCGTGGTGGCGCTCTGCGGCATAGCTAGTGCGTCGTTGTTCTATGGGGACGCAATGATCACGCCGGCGCTCTCGGTACTCTCCGCTATCGAAGGACTAAAGGTGGCAACGCCAGCCTTCGAGCACTTCGTGGTGCCGCTGACAATCCTCATTCTAGTGGCATTGTTCGCGTTCCAGGCGACTGGCACCGCGCGGATCGCCTCATTCTTCGGGCCGATCACCACTGTTTGGTTCTTCGCGATTGCACTTGGCGGGCTGGTCTCAGTTGCCAGGGATCCTGAAGTCCTTCTCGCCTTCAATCCGTTTTACGCCGTACGTTTCCTGGGAAGCCACGGCACGATCGGGCTGATCACGCTGGGTGCCGTGTTCCTTGCGGTGACCGGGGCGGAGGCGCTTTACGCCGATCTCGGCCATTTCGGCCGCAGGCCGATCCAGGCTGCATGGTTCGGATTTGTATTTCCGTCTTTGGCGCTGAATTATCTGGGACAAGGAGCGCTGGTGCTTGCCGATCCCAAAGCGCTCGAGAACCCTTTTTTCATGCTGTATCCGGACTGGGCGCTGCTGCCCATGGTGGCCCTCGCCACCGCCGCAACGGTCATCGCCAGCCAGGCGGTGATAACGGGTGCCTATTCCATGACGCAGCAGGCGATCCAGCTCGGGCTGCTGCCGCGACTTGAAATCCGGCATACGTCCGAAGCCCATTATGGCCAGGTTTACATGCCCCGCGTGAATCTTTTTTTGCTGATGGGCGTGCTGTTGCTCGTCGGGTTGTTTCACTCGTCGAGCGCCTTGGCTTCCGCCTATGGGATAGCGGTCTGCGGCACGATGGTTGCCGACGGTCTGATGGCGATGGTGGTGGTCCGCAAAGTGTGGGGCTGGTCAGCCTTGGCCACGTACGCCTTGATGAGCCCCTTTCTGTTCGTCGACCTGACGTTCTTCAGCGCCAATCTGCTGAAAATCTTCGAGGGTGCGTGGGTGCCGCTCGTGTTCGGCAGCCTAGTCATGACAGTGATGTATACGTGGCGGCGCGGCACCCGGCTTCTCTTTGATAAGACGCGGCGGCAGGAAATCGGCCTCAACGATCTGGTTCGCATGCTGGAGAAGAAACCGCCTATGCGGGTGCCTGGGACGGCGGTATTCCTGACCAGCACGCCCGATTCCGCGCCAACCGCGCTCATGCATAGCCTCAAACACTACAAGGTGCTGCACGAGCACAATGTTATTCTCACCATCAAGACGGAACAGACGCCCAGAGTGGAACCAAACGAGCGTGTCAGCATCGAAAATCTCGGAGACACTTTCACAAAGGTAGCGCTGCGGTTCGGATTCATGGAAAGCCCGAATGTGCCGCGTGCGCTGGCGATAGCCCGCAAACTCGGCTGGACCTTCGACATCATGTCTACGTCTTTTTTTCTTTCTCGCCGCGCCCTGAAACCAGCGGCGCGCTCCGGCATGCCGCGGTGGCAGGACCGTCTATTCATCATGCTCACCCGCATCGCGAATGACGCTACTGATTATTTCCAGATTCCGACCGGACGGGTGGTGGAGGTCGGCACTCAAGTGACCATCTAGACACTCCTCGTTGAGCTTAATGCACTCTTGAGCCAGCCTGCCACTATGCCCACGACAGTTGCCGCCGCGGCCGGATCTCTCGCAACGCAACGTTCCTCGAGGTCCGCGTTCTGGGCTCTCACGCTGGGCAGCATAGGCGTTGTCTACGGCGATATTGGAACGAGTCCTCTCTACGCCTTTCGGGAAGCAATCAACGCGGCGGTTGCCGGAAGCGATGGCGCGGTCCTGCGCGAGCCCGTGTTGGGCGTGCTCTCGCTTATTCTGTGGGCGCTGATCGTGATCGTCACATGCAAATACGTGCTGATTCTGCTGCGCGCCGATAACGGCGGGGAGGGCGGCACCCTTGCGCTGATGGCATTGGCGCAGCGGGCACTCGGCAATGGTGCGGCCGTAGTGGCACTGTGCGGCATCGTCAGCGCCGCTTTATTCTATGGCGACGCGATCATTACGCCTGCCCTTTCGGTGCTCTCCGCGATCGAGGGGGTTAAACTGGCGACGCCCGCCTTCGAACACTCCGTAGTGCCGCTGACGGTGCTTATTCTGCTGGCGCTGTTTGCTTTCCAGGCAAACGGCACGGCCAAGGTTGCCGCCTTCTTCGGTCCGGTCATGGCGATATGGTTCCTGGTGATCGCTGTCGCCGGTGTGGTCGAAATCCGACGTGACCCTGAAATTCTCCTTGCCTTCAATCCTTATTACGGCGTGCATTTCTTGGCAGAGCACGGCCTCATCGGGCTGATCACGCTGGGCGCTGTCTTTCTCGCGGTCACCGGCGCCGAGGCGCTGTATGCCGATCTCGGTCATTTCGGCCGCAAGCCGATCCAGACCGCCTGGGTCGCAGCAGTATTTCCAGCTCTAGCCCTCAACTATCTGGGACAGGGCGCTTTGGTGCTTGTTAATCCAAAGGCCCTCGAGAATCCGTTTTTCATGCTGTATCCGGACTGGGCGCTGCTGCCCATGGTAGCGCTCGCTACCGCGGCCACCGTCATTGCCAGCCAGGCGGTGATTACAGGCGCGTATTCCTTGACCCAGCAGGCGATCCAGCTCGGACTGCTGCCGCGCCTTGAAATCCGGCACACATCGGAAGCGCATTATGGACAGATCTACATGCCGCGCGTAAACGCGTTCTTGCTGATCGGTGTTCTGCTCCTCGTGGTGATTTTCCGATCATCGAGCGCGCTCGCCTCCGCCTATGGCATAGCCGTGACCGGAACCATGGTGGTCACGGGGGCGATGGCATTCATCGTCATTTGGAAAGTATGGCAATGGTCGCTGCTTGCCGCTGCTGCGCTGATGCTACCCTTTCTTTTTATCGATCTGACATTTCTGAATGCTAATCTATTAAAGGTATTCGAGGGGGGCTGGGTGCCGCTCGTGCTCGGCATTGCCGTGATGACGGTCATGTATACCTGGCGGCGGGGCACGAAACTTCTGTTGGAGAAGACCCGCCGACAGGAAATCGGCATGCAGGACTTGGTGCGTATGCTGGAGAAAAAGCCCCCAACACGGGTGCAGGGCACCGCAGTATTCCTGACCAGCACGCCCGATTCCGCTCCAACTGCGCTGATGCACAGCCTCAAGCACTACAAAGTGCTCCACGAGCATAACGTCATTCTTACCATCACGACCGAACAGAGGCCGAGAGTGGATAGCAGCGAACGCGTCACCATCGGCAATGTCGGACAGACTTTCACGCGCGTGACGCTGCGCTTTGGATTCATGGACAACCCGAATGTGCCGCGTGCGCTCGCCATCGCGCGTAAACACGGCTGGAGCTTCGACATCATGTCCACGTCGTTCTTCCTCTCCCGCCGCGCGCTCAAGCCGGCAGCCCGATCCGGCATGCCGCGCTGGCAGGACCGGCTGTTCATCATGTTGACGCGCGTCGCCAATGATGCAACCGACTATTTCCCAGATTCCGACCGGCCGGGTTGTCGAGGTCGGCACACAGGTCACGATCTAGAAAGGAACGCGTGTCATGGCCCCTGCGCCGCTCGGCCGCGAAAACGTCCGCGATCTTACTCCGGAAGAGGTGGCGCGCGGCATCGCCGAAGGCACGGTGCTGCTGGTCGATGTGCGCGAGCCAAACGAAACCGCGATCGAGCGTTATCCGGAAGCCTTTTATCTGCCCATGTCACAGTTCGACCCCGCCGCCATTCCCGATCCGCAGGGAAAGCGTGTCGTATTCGCATGCGCCGTAGGCGGCCGTTCCGTGACGGCCTCGTTGATCGCCCAAGCCGCGGGCCTGCCCTACAACGCGCATCTTGCAGGCGGCCTGAAGGCGTGGAAAGCCGTCGGCCTCCCTACCGAAGGCTAACAGCTGCTGGCGATGCTTCGTCTTCTCGTTGCTGCCGCAATGCTCAGCGCTGCCTTCTGCAGCCCCGGGACCGCGCAGCGTATCGTCAATATCTACAACTGGTCGGATTATATCGCGCCGCAGGTGCTCGAGCGGTTCCTCAAGGAAACCGGCATCCGCGTGCGCTACGAGACATTCGACTCCAACGATACGCTGGAAACGAAGCTGCTCGCCGGAAAATCCGGTTACGACGTCGTGGTACCCACCGCCTATTTCATGGAGCGCCAGATCAAGATCGGCATCTTTCAGAAGCTCGACCGGACGAAGCTGCCAAACCTTATCAATCTTTGGCCGGAGATCTCTGCCCGGCTCGCCCGGTACGATCCCGGTAACCAGTATGCGGTGAACTATATGTGGGGCACGACGGGCATTGGCTTCAACCGCAAGAGCGCGCGCGAGGCGCTCGGCCAGGATGGCCCTGCGGTCGATAGCTGGGACATCGTGTTCAGGCCGGAGACCCTCTCCCGCTTCAAAGAATGTGGCGTGCACATGCTCGATTCGTCCGACGACGTCCTGCCCGCCGCCCTTCGCTATCTCGGTCTTGATCCAAACTCGACGGCGGAAGCCGATCTGCAGCGCGCCGCCGATCTCGTGAGCAGAGTGCGCCCGTTCGTGCGCAAGTTTCACTCATCCGAATACGTGAATGCGCTCGCCTCGGGCGAAATCTGCCTGGTCATCGGCTACTCGGGGGACATCAAGCAGGCGCAGAAGCGCGCGGCCGAGGCGAAGAACGGAATCGATATCGCCTATGTAATTCCGAAGGAAGGCGCGCAATTGTGGTTCGACAATCTTGCGATTCCACGCGACGCGAAGAACGTGGCGGAAGCCTACGCCTTTATCGATTTTTTGCAGAAGCCCGAAATAGCGGCGGCAAACTCCAATTACGTCTCCTACGCAAACGGGAATCTGGCGAGCCAGAAATACCTCGATCCGGCGCTGTACAATGACAAGGGCGTCTATCCGGACGAAGCCATCATGCAGCGGCTGTTCACCATCAACGCCCACGATCCGAAGACCGAGCGGCTGATGAACCGTTTGTGGATCCGGGTGAAGACAGGCCGCTAGATTAGAGGAAATTCCGATGAGTTGTTATCGACAGATCGAAACCCCTCACCCCACCCCTCTCCCTTCGGGAGAGGGAGCAGGCCGGCGCCCGCCTCTCGACTGTGACTCTATCTCACCGAACTTAGCCCTAGCTCCAGCTGACGTCTGCACTATCGCCAGCGGCGGTGCAGCCACAGCCATTGCTCGGGGTGCTCCCGCACCCAGCCTTCGATGACGCTGGTGATGACCTGCATGGTGCCCTGCACGTCGAGCTTGCCCTCGGCATCGCGTGGTGCCTCGATCGCCTCCGACAGGTCGACGCGGAAGCGATGACGATCCGGCAGACGCACGACACGGGTGCCATGAATGGGGCAATCGATGTGCCGGGCGAGGCGCGCGATGAACGGATTGGCCTTGCAAGGCCGGCCGAAAAACTTCACGTCGACTCCATTTACGAAGTACTGGTCGACCAGCATGGCCACATGGCCGCCCCCTTCGAGAATGCGCATGAGTCTGGGCGGAGCATCGAGTCCGGTCGGCACCAGGTTGCCCATGCTGCCTGAGCGCATTTTGATCATTGCATCGCTGGCCGAACCGATGTTCAGGGGGCGGTAAAGAACGGTCGCGTCGAGATCGAACTTGTGCGCTACCAGAGCGGGCAGTTCCCAGTTGGCGAGGTGGGCGGCGAATATCAGCGCCGGCTTGCCGTCCCGGCGCAGGCGCTGAAAGCGCTCGTCGGTCGCAAGCGTGTAATGGATGTCGCCAACCTCGTTTTGCGGAGGAAAGAACATCTCCAGCCGATCGATGTGAGGAAACTCTGCTGCCATTCGTCCGAGATTGTCCCAGACCCCGCGCAGGATGCGTTCGATCTCATCGGTCGATTTTTCGGGAAAAGCGGAGGCGAGATTGGCGCGGCCGATGCGGTGCTCCTTCAGACGGGGTCCGACGCCGCGCATGAGGGCGGCAGCGAAGTTCGACATCGGCCTGCGGGGGACGAGACGCAGCACGCGCAGCAGCGTGGTGGCGAGCACGCCGAGTAACGCATCGCTCGCGATCTTGATGCGGCGCTCGGCGCGACGGGCACGCCGACGCAGACTGACAGGCGGAGCTCGCATCACAGGCTGATGACGATTTTTCCAAACACCTGCCGGCTCTCGAGCCGCGCCAGCGCCTGCTCGTAACTCGCGAGCGGCAGTTCGGTGTCGATTACCGGCAGGAGTCCTTGCGCCATCTTGGCAAGGCTTTCGCGGATGTTGCGCATCGAGGCGCCAAACGAGCCGATGATGCGATATTGCTGCTGAAAGAGCTGCATCAGGTTGATCGTCGTTGAGGGCCCCGACGTCGAACCGCAGGTGACCAGGCGTCCGCCGCGCTTCAAACACAGGAGCGACCCATTGAATGTCTCGGCTCCCACGTGCTCGAACACGACATCCACGCCTTTCTTGCCTGTGATCTTGCGCACGGCGCCCTCAAAGCGGTCCGTGCGATAGTTGATCACGTGATCGGCCCCCAATGTTTTCGCTTTCCCGGCTTTGGCGTCGTCACCGACCGTGGTGATCACGGTGCAGCCGACGGTCTTCGCCATTTTGATCGCGGCTGTGCCGATACCCGACCCGCCGGCATGCACAAGGAGGCTTTCTCCCGGCTTAAGCCTGGCATTATCGAACAGCATGTGCTGCACGGTGGCAAAACCGATGGGAGCGCAGGCGGCATCGCGCAGGCTGACGCCTTGCGGCACTGGGATCACCAGGCGCGCAGGCATGTTCAGAAGATCGCGGGCAAAGCCGTCGAGGTGGAAGCCCATGATGCCGCCGACATTCTCGCACAGATTGTCACGGCCCTCGCGGCAGGCTTTGCACGCGCCGCAGGTAAGCGCGCCATACATCACCACGGGATTGCCGGGCTTGAAGCGGTCCACCTGCGGGCCGACTTGCGCGATTTCCCCCGATGCTTCGACGCCGACCACGACCGGCAGCTTGCGTTTGGCAAAAGCCATGCCGCGGTAGCCCCACAGATCGAGATGATTGAGCGCGACCGCCCGAACCCTGATCTGCACTTCTCCGGGAGCGGGCGCAGCGGGGGCAGGGCATTCGGCCAGCGCGACCTTGCGGTCGGTAACGAGCGTGAGCGAACGCATCATTGCTGCCATGCGGTACTGGCAAAACCCGCAGGTGATGGCTGGCGTGCGCTCGAATACATCCCTGTATGCGTCAGGCGGGCTCGGCGCTCAGCACGAGCGAGACGTTCTGGCCTCCAAAGCCGAACGAATTCGACAGCGCATGCCGCACCTTTGCGTCGCGCGCCGCATTCGGCACCACATCAAGCGGGATGGCCGGGTCCGGAATTCTGTAATTGATAGTTGGCGGCAACCGCTGGTGCTGCAGCGTCATCAGCGTGAACACGGTTTCCACTGTCCCTGCCGCTGAGAGCGTGTGGCCCACCATGGATTTGTTCGAGGAAACCGGGATGGTTTTCGCGCGCTCGCCGAAAACACTGGAGATGCCCAGATACTCCATCTTGTCGTTCTCGGGTGTGCCGGTGCCGTGCGGATTAATGTAATCGATATCGTCGGGGGACAGTCGCGCATCGGCCAGCGCGTTGCGGATGCAACCGATGATCGCCTTGCCATCAGGGGACGAGCGCGTGCGATGAAACGCATCCGCCATCTCTCCGCAACCTGCCATTACGCCGATGATCTTTGCACCACGCGCCCGCGCACTCGGCAAGCTCTCCAGCACGACCGCCGCTGCGCCTTCCGCCATCACGAAGCCGTCGCGATTCTTCGAAAACGGTTTTGCCGCGGCTTGCGGCGGATCGTTTGCCGTGGACAGCGCGGACAAGAGGGAGAAGCGGATCAGGGATTCTGGATTGACCGACCCATCCGTGCCGACGCAGAGCGCTGCATCGGCCTCGCCGCGGCGAATGGCCTCGACACCGAGTTGGATGGCGCTCGCGCCCGACGCGCAGGCCGTGGACACCGAGATGGGTGAGCCCTTGGTGCCGAAACGATCGGCGAGGTGTCCGGCGACCGACGCGAGCAGGCAGCGCTCGTGCACCTCGCGGAAACGACCGGAGGCGGTCGCACGCAAAAGATCGTCATACACGAGCGGTGCATTCGCTCCGGCCGCGGCGGCAAACGCCTCGCGATGAGGCCACTCGATCTCGACCGGCGCAACCGCAAGGAACAACGGGCCTGGGAAATCGCCCTTGCTCCCGATTTCCGATTGCGTGAGCGCCTCCTCAATGACCCTCGCGGCCATACGCTCGCCGAGCTCGGTGGAGCAGAAAGGATCCACCTCGATGAAATCAACGGTGCCCGCGATGGTGGTCTTCAGCGCATCATGGGGAAATCGCGTGATGGGACGAATCCCTGATTGGCCGGCAACGAGTTTTTGCCAATTCTCCTCCTTGCCGATGCCGAGCGAGGTGATGATTCCCATACCCGTGACGACCACGCTCACACGTCCATTGGCGTGCTCAGCTGCCATTGCGCTCTCCTTCACCTGACCGCCTCGACGACGGCCATGCCTTCGCCGCGCCAGTGGCCGACACCGGTCACTACGATGCGATCGAGGGGTCCCTCATACTGCCGCTCGACCCCGGAGGAATCCCACGGCGCGAACAACTTTTCGCGATGAAGGAGCAGTGCCGCAAGGGCAACATTCATTGCGAATTGCGGCTCGAAACCATGTCCCACATAGCTGCCCGTCGCGCGTACCGGGAATTGCGATACCGTCTTTAGCCAGGCGCGTTCCTCGCCCGTTGCGGGCTCGGCGCCGGTAGCGCCGGAAATGATGCCTGTTCGACCGGACGCCGTTTCGGCAGGCAGGCTCTGCCACATCTGCCCGAGCGCCTCCCGCACAGCTCCAGGTGTGCGGCGCGACGCTTCGGACAACACAGGCCCCAAGCGCGCCAGCGCGCGCGCGCCGCGCGCCTGCGCATGCGCTTGCGCCTCGAGCACCAAAAACGCGCCGATCGATCCGAGCACGAGGCCGGGCGCGTTCTCGCGCTCCCAGACCGGCCGAAAGGGGGCGCGCAGCAGGTGGCCGCCCGCCTCGTAAAGCAGCAGCAGATCCTTGCGCTCGGCGTTATGCGATCCGCCCACCAGGGCGAGCTCGCTTTGGCCGGCGCGTATGCGCGCCGAGGCAATGCGCACCGCATCGCTTCCGGCACCTTCCTCGCCCATGAAGGTGCGCGAAGACCCGGTGACCCCGTGCACGATGGAGATGTTGCCGGCGAGCAGATTGGAAAGCTGCGCGAGAAATAAAGTCGGACGCAGGCCGCTCATCAGTGTTTCGTTGAGAAACACTTCGGGATTCGCTGCACGCGGTTTCTTGTTGAGAATATCGAGATCGACCACGAGATCGCGTTCCCCCACGCCTGCGGCGACGATCATGTCCATGCGCGCAAGAAGATCGGCATTGCCCTTGAGATTTGCGTCCGCGAGCGCAAGGCCTGCCGCATAGGTGCCGATCCGCTGCCACGGCTCCATCTGGCGTTGATCGCCTTTCTTGGGGATCTGCTTGTCGAAGTCGACGGACGCCAGCGGGTGCACGAGATAGGGTGCGAAATGCTCGGCATCGACCTTGGTGCGCCGCTCGCATAAGGCTTGCCAATGCGCGTCCGCGCCCTCGCCGAGGCAGGATGCGAGCCCGATGCCGGTAATGCAGACCTCGCGCGACGGATCAGCCATGGGCGAGCGCCGCTGTTGGAAATTCGATCACCGCGGCCATCTTGTCCATGCTGGCGCGGAATTCCGGATTGGGAAATTCCACCAGCCGGAAGGTGATCTCCGCGTTTGAGACGAGCTTCTCGTTCACGCGGATCTCAGCTTTGGTGACCGCATATCCGGAGCCTTGATGCAGCAGCTTCGCCGAAAGCATCAGCTCCTGGCCGGGAGTGACGAACGACCGCAGCTTCGCTTCTTTGATCGCTGCGAAGAACGGCATGCGCGTGAAATGCGTCAAGCCGATGAGCAGCCATCCGGAAGTCTGTGCCATGGCCTCGATGAGCAGTACGCCGGGCATGAGCGGAAGCCCGGGAAAGTGCCCCTCAAAAATAGTGGAGGTCTCCGGGACGCGCGCCTGCACGCGAATGCTCTGCTCGGCAAGCTTGAGCTCGACAATACGGTCGATGAGCTGAAAATACTCGAGGCGCATGCAAGCGCGTCAGGCGCTGCTTTTTGCGGCAACCAGCTCGTCGATGCGCGCGCACAGATTGTTCAGCTGAAAGTACTGCTCCGTGCTTGCCTTGCCGTCATTGACTTCCTGCGTCCATTGCTCGAGCGGCATCTTTATGCCGAACGCCTTGTCGATGGCGAAGGCGATATCGAGAAAGTCGAGACTGTCGATGCCGAGATCGTTTATTGCGTGACTCTCCGGCTTGATCGTGTCGCGCGGAATGTCGCACGTCTCGGAGATGATATTGGCCACGGTGTCGAAGGTCGAAGACATCAGCAAATCCCTGATCACGCGTTTCGCAAACGGCACCGGTGGCTGGACGCCCCTCTCCCGGACGTGAAACTGGGTGAGCCCGTATACCGAAGACACCTCGTGAATTCAATGGCGGCGGCCGCAAGCTCAGATGATCTTGCCGCGAATCCAGATGGTGATCAGCTCGGTGATGACGACAACAGCGAAAATCACACACAGCACGAGTCCGGCGCGATCCCAGTAAAGATTGGAGAGCGCGGTATCGAGCGCCATGCCAAGGCCACCGCCGCCGACGAGACCCAGCACGGCGGATTCGCGCACGTTGATGTCCCAGCGGAATACGGCGATGGAGAGGAAAGCCGGCTTCACCTGCGGCCAGTAGCCTTTGAGCAGAATGCTCGCCGGCGTGGCGCCCGTGGAAATCAACGCTTCGATCGGTCCGTGCTTCGCCTCCTCGATAGCCTCGGACAGGAACTTGCCGGTGAAGCCAATGGAATGCACGGCGATGGCAAGGGTGCCTGCAATGGCACCGGGGCCGAATAGTGCCACGAAGAAAAGCGCCCATACCATCGCATGCACCGAGCGGGTCGCCACCAGAATGAACCGACCCAACATGTTGAGCACGACCGAGCGGGTGATGTTGCGCGCGGTGATAAGCGCCACGACGCTAGCAAGAATGACGGCAAGAATTGTTCCGAGCGTGGCCGTGTGCAGGGTCTCGACAAGCGCGGCATGCACGACCTGCGGGTACCAGGCCCAGTCGATGGGCCACATGCGGGCGAAGAGGTCGATCGATTGCGCCGGCGCGTCGTAAAGAAATTCCGGAATGACATCGATGCTCTCGATCGACCACACAATGGCGATCAGCACGATGACATAGAAGGTCGAGCGCAGCGCGCGTTCGGCAGGCGAGAAGCGCCGCCAGGCACGAGCGGTGCTGGCCGTAACGGCGCTCATTGGAAAAGCCGGCGCATCCAGCCGGAGATCAATTCGCCGATCATCACAAGCCCGATGATCGCGAGCACAATGGTCAGGACGAAGTCGTAATCGAAGCGCTGGAACGCGGTGTAAAGGGTCGCGCCGATACCTCCGCCACCGACAAGTCCCACGAGCGCTGAATTGCGCAGATTGGCATCGAGCTGATAGGCGGAAAAGCCGATGAAGCGCGCCATCACCTGCGGCAACACGCTCATGATCACGACGGAAAGAAACGGTGCGCCGGCAGCGCGAACCGCCTCTACCGGCTTCATGGACATTTCCTCGACCGCTTCCGCCACGAGCTTGGAAAGGAATCCCAGCGAGGCGACGATCAAGGCAAGCACACCGGCAAGAGCGCCAAACCCGACCGCCTTGACGAACAGGATGGCGATGATCACGGGGTGGAAGGTCCGAAAGAGCGCAATCATGCCGCGGGAGGCGAGGGCAAGCGGCAGCGGCGCAAGATTGCGCGCAGCGGCAAGGCCGACGGGCAGGGATATGAGCACGCCGACAACCGTGGCGAGGATGGCGATCTGCAGGCTTTCCAGCATGCCGGCGCGCAACAGCGCCACCTTGTCCGGCGCGAAATTCGGCGGCCACATGCGCGCGAGCAAGCGCGAGCCGTGACCGAATCCTTCGACGAACCTCCCCCAGCTGATGTCGAGAATCGAGCAGGCATAAATCACGTATAGCGCGAGCGCGAGCAGGGCGAGGCGCATCGGCCAATTCGGCGGCAGCGCCGCGCGCTGTGCGGGTGATGCGAGCAGCGATCGCATCACTCGAGCCAGCCTTCGCCGCCGTAGATGCGCGAGAGAATGGTGTGATCGAGAGAGCGCGGGGCGCCGTCGAACACGATCTCGCCGTTTGCCATGCCGATCACGCGATCCGCAAACCGCCGTGCCAGTTCGACATTGTGAATATTGACGATCACCGGGATGTTGCGCTCGTCGGCGCGGCGGCTGATCAGTTCGATGATTTCGACGGAAGTCCTGGGATCGAGCGAGGAGGTGGGCTCGTCGGCAAGCACCAGCTCAGGCTCCTGCATCAACGCACGTGCAATCCCGACGCGCTGCCGCTGGCCACCCGACAGCTGGTCCGCCCGTTGGCGCGCGAGATGTGCAAGCCCTACGGCATCGAGCAAATGAAAAGCGCGTTCAATGTCGGCTTGCGGAAAGCGGCGCAACCAGGCGCGCCAGGCGCCTACGTATCCGAGCCGGCCGCACAGGACGTTTTCCATCACCGAGAGGCGCTCTACCAGGTTGTATTCCTGAAACACCATGCCAATGCGCCGACGAGCGGTGCGCAGCGCGCGACCTTTCAGCTGTGCCAGATCGTCACCGCGAAAAATAATTTCTCCGGCGGTGGGGTCGATCAGCCGGTTGATGCAGCGAATGAGCGTCGACTTGCCCGTTCCGGACGGCCCGACGATGGCGGTCATGCCGCGTGGCGCCACGGCG
This sequence comes from Pseudomonadota bacterium, assembly GCA_046733355.1. Classification (GTDB taxonomy): domain Bacteria; phylum Pseudomonadota; class Alphaproteobacteria; order Rhizobiales; family Xanthobacteraceae; genus VAZQ01. Next base: position 54,889 of record JBKPOZ010000057.1, read on the forward strand.
AAGGAGATGTCTTTAAGCACCGGCTGGCCCGTCCGGTATTCCTTCCTTAAACGCCGGATCACGAGCGGGCAGTCGTCAAGCGGCGGCGACGCGGCCTCATGTCCGGTCTCTGTCATGCCGGCCGGCACTCTGGCAGATGCGGATTCAGACGCGCTGATTATTGCGCTTTTTGCTGCGGCTGCTGCTTCCTGGCGAGGGCTTCAGCCTCGCGTTTTGTTTCCGCTTCGAAGGCGGCCTTGTTGTAGGGAGTGCCGGAGCCTTCCGCGATCTCGCGCACGACTCTCCAGGTCTCCTTGTACGTGATCGGGAAGAAGCGGTCGTCGCCGTTGAACTCCTTGCGCATGGATGGAGGGAAATCGAAGGCGAAAAAGCACGCCCTGATTTTCCTGGCGAGGTCGGGACGCAGATCATGGGCGTGCGCGAATGACGATGTGGGAAACAGCGGGCTCGTATAGATGATGCGGAAATCTTCCGCTTTCAGCGTTCCCCGCGCCACCATCCGATCGAACACGTCGGAAGCCACCCCGGCCATGTCGTAATCGCCCGACAGCACGCCAAGCGCCGATTTGTCGTGGCCGCCCGACATCAATGGCTTGTAATCCTCGTTCGGCCTGAGCCCTTCCGCCGGATAGAGCACGAGCGGCGCCAAATTGCCCGAGTTGGATGAAGGCGATGTGTGCGCAACGCGCTTGCCCTTGAGATCGGAGAGCTTCTGATATGGGCTGTCCCCGCGCACGATGGAAATAAGATGATAGCCATGCGGCCCTTTGTCGGTGCCTTTCGCGGCGAATGGCACAGCGCCAGCCATGTTTACCGCAAACCCCGTAGGCCCGGTGGAAAAGCCCGCGACGTGCAGCCGTCCGGAGCGCATGGCCTCGATCTCCGCTGAATTCGATTGCACCGGGTAATAGACCACGCGCTTGCCCGTGCATTGGGACAGAAACTCGGTAAACGGCTTGAACACATTCTGATACACCGCCGGGTCTTCAACCGGCGTGTAGGCAAAGACCAGCGTTGCGGGATCCTTCCATTTTTTCGGATCCGCCGGAACATCGGCGACGAGGTCATGATTCTCATCGCAATAGAGCGTGTCGAGCTGGCCGCGGTGGGTGCATTCATCCGCGCTCGCCGCTGAGGCTGCGCTCAGCACAAAGCCGAACGCCGCAACGGCAAAACAGTGCGCAAGCACGTTCATAATCTTCTCCCGGGCAAGCATCCGCATGGCACGATAATTGGCGCAAACCAATCGAGCAACGCCATCAATGCTGCAACAGCGTGGCGTCGATAGGCGTGCAATTGCGCCGGCCCGATAAGGCACAGTCCTGGTTCTTGCGCAGGTCTGCGATGTGGACTGCGAGCCATGCCCCCGCAATTGCCAAGGTAATGGTCACCGCAAGCCCGGCCACGTTCACCAGCATGCGGTGGCGATAATTGTCCTCGGCTTCGCTGCCTTCGTATTTTGCGAGCGTTGGCGGGGACCGCTGTGCCCCAGAAGGCCGGGTTTGGCCGGGTACGGGCTTGCGAGGCCGGAACGGCAGTACCTGGTGCTCGGGATCCTGTGGGTTCTCGCGATCCATTTTCACTCGCCTGCGCAGAGGCTGATATCGCGCGGGCCGCTGTCGCCTTCAAGGCAAAAACGCCCGACGAACTCCCCATGGACCGCGGGCCGCCCTTCTCCTACCATCCAGCCATGCACCAGCTAGCGCGACTCCTTGCGGTCCTTGCCTTGGTCCTGACCTCCGCCGGCAGCGCCCTTGCGGCGGAGTTCGACGTGGGAAGCGTGCAGGTGATCAATCCATGGACGCGCGCCACCCCGAAGGGGGCAGAGGTAGCAGGCGCCTACATGGTGATCAGGAACACGGGCACCGAGCCCGAACGACTCCTCGGCGGCTCCTCCGAGGTCGCAAGCCGGGTCGAGGTGCACAAAATGGAAATGGGCGGGGGGGTCGCCCAAATGCGTCCGGTGGAAGGGGGCCTGGAAATCAAACCAGGCGGAAGCGTCGAGCTCAAGCCAGGTTCATTCCATATCATGTTCGTCGGACTGAAGCGGCCGCTCGAGCAGGGCCAAAAAATCAAGGGCACTCTTGAGTTTCAGAAGTCCGGCAAGTTGGAGGTCGAGTTCGACATCGCCCCGCTAGGCGCTTCGGCGGCGCCAGAAGGGCACGGCCGCTGATCGACTCGACCCTTTCAAGAGCAGCAGCACCAAGCCCAAAAAACCAATGGCGGCCAATGGCAGGCCTACATACCAGCGTTCGCGCTCGCGGGCGCGGGTGCGCAGATAATCCATAACAAACCGCTCGCCGCGATTCATCTCTGTGAGCGTCTGTTGCAGCGAGCCGATGCGCCGCACCTGGTCGCCTGTCAGCTCTTCGCCCTGCCAGCGCGATGTGCGCTCAAATTCATAGATGCGATCGATTTCCGCGCGCTGCTTGCGTTCAACCGCAGCGGCTTCGAGGTAGTCGGCGCGTTCGCGCGCTGTAAGAAATTGCTCGGGAGCAGCTCCCAGGGCGGCTTCGATGGGGACGAGCAGCGGATGATCGGCTGCGGGCGCGAGGACGACCCATACTCCCGACAGGCCCACGGCCATGCAGAAAGCGAAGCCGGTTGCGCGCAGGGCGAGGCTGCGGTTGCGCGCCCGCTCTGGCGGCGCGGCAATGACGAACGCGCGTACCGCTCCGGCAATGGCCAGCGCTGCCGCGAAGGCAATCACCGTCAGCGCGCCGGTCGGCGCATCTAACAGGAATGAGCCGAATATGCCGGCGATGCTTGCAAGCGTGCCGGCTCCCCAGCCGATCAACAGGGCTGGCGCGATCCGGTTCGAGAACAATCCTCCGATCAGCGCCGGCACGATTAAAAAACAGAACACCAGAAGCACCCCGGCGATGGTCACCGAAGAGGTCACCACGACGGCAAAAGACAAATAGAACACCAGGTCCCATGCGGCGGTTCTTTTGCCGGCGTCTTCGGTGCTGGCAGAAAGCAACGGGCGACGGACGATCCAGTGGAAGAGTCCGATCGCGCCGTACAGAACGATGAACCTGAGAATATCATCCGCGGTGACTGAAAGAATGCCGCCGACGAGCATGCGCTTGACGTGCTCGGCGCCCTGCGGGGAGCGATCCACCACCAGCACGGTTGCGGCCGTGGCCACCACATAGAGGACGCCGATGAACGCCTCCTGGCGGACGCTGCGCGCAAACGCGCGGCTGGCGGTGAGCAGCAGTGCGCCCATTGCGGCGAAGAACAGCGTGTACGCGTAGCCGCCGGCGCTCGCAGCTTTGTGTCCCGCAACCACGGCGACCGTCGCGCCCAGGGCCGATATCTGCGCCAGCGCCAGATCGGCAAACACTACGTTGCGCCGGAGCACCTGCAGGCCAAGCGAGGTGTGAATTCCGGTAAAGATGACGGCCGCCGCGAGCGGAAGCGCCGCAAACGCAAAGATATCCTGTAGCATGCCTGTGCTCAGTTGGACGGCGCGGCCAAGGCGCGCGCCAGCATGGTCACATTATGCTCAAACAGCGCGAGGTAATCGGCCGCTTCCGCCACGCTGCCCACGGAGGGTGCCAGTTTCAGAACCGCCGCCCCGGTGTGTCGAGAAAGGAGCTGGGACGCTTCGTCCGGCTCGTAGGCGTCGTGCACGATGACCCGGACGTTCTGGTTACGCATGATCGCGGCGAGCTTGGCGAGGCGCGCAGGGCTCGGCGCCACGCCTTCCTTGCTCTCTATCACATCCACCACATCCAGGCGAAAGCGCCGCGCGAAATAGGGCCAGGTGTTGTGATAGGCAATAAATTTGGCTCCGCGATGCGGCCGAAGCGATTCTTCCCATTGCGCCATCTTCTGCTTGAGGAGCGCGAGAAAAGACGCGCGCCGGCCAATGATCAGCTCTTTTTGTGTGGGCGCAATGGCGATCATCGCCTCAGCAATCCCGCCGGTGATCGTCTCGGCATTGGCCGGGTCGAGCCAATAATGGGGATTGGCTAGCCCGTGGACATGGCCATCCGCGCTCGCGGCCTCAATGCTCCGACCTTTGATTTCCAGAAGCGGGATGCCGCGTGAGGCATCTACGTATCCGGCGCCGCCGCGCTGTACCAGCGGATCGGCGCGGCTGGCGAGAAGCTTGTCCAGCCAGTGATCATATCCCAGGCCGATGCGCACAACGAGCGATGCTCCCCGAAGTTTTGCCAGGTCGGAAGGTTTGGGCTCGAATGCTTCGGGATCTGCCGCTGCCGGGATGATCTGCTCGATGTGTGCAAGATCGCCAGCTATTGGTTGGGCGAGACTCGCCAGATCAGGTGTCGTAGCGACGATGCGCAGGTCCTGCGCGCCTGCAGGCTTGCCAAGACACACGACGAGGCAAAGAAGAAGGCCGCAAAGGATGCGCGGGGCAGGAGCCTCGCGCACCCAAATTCGCCACAGCGTCAGGAGCCGATCACCGCTGCGCAACGAAGATGCTCTTGGGCAGCAGACAGTGCACGTTCTTCTCGGTATCGGAGATGGTGCCCACTCGGCAATCCATCGCCACGCTGGCAAGGCCATACGCGTCAAGCCGCGCGATCTTCTTGTCGTTTTCGAGCCATTTGATCATGCCCATGGAGGCCGTATCCATGGCCTTGTTGAGATCGGCGTCCTTGGCGTGCGAGACAAAATATTTGGGAGTTTCCTTGGTGGGGCGCTCCATATCCTCTCGCCCGGCCGCGGTCTTGGGATTCAGGCAGTGAATCCCTTTCTTGATGTTCACGACCTGGCTGACGCGGCAGTCTGAGATCGTGGTCATCAGTTTGGCCGCCTGGTCGGCGGGCACATTGCGCAGCTCGGAAATGAGTTTGGTGGTCTGCGCCTTGGCCTGCTCCCAGGCTTTGTTCAGGTCGTTATCAAAGCCCATGGAGATCCATGAGGTCTTCGTCTCGATGCGGGGGAAATCGAGGGACTTGCCTTTGATCACTTCGAGGGTGAGATTCATTTCCCGATAGGCAGTTTCGATCGCGGTAAGGTTTACCTCGCCGTTGCCTTGCCCGGCATGGGAATCTCCCGTCCACAGCAGAGCCCCGGGGACGAACACGGGCACGTAGAGACTTGTGCCTTCGCTGAAGTCGCGAATGTCCATATTGCCGGCATATTCACCCGGCGGCACGCTGCTGTAACGACCGGGCTCTCGCCGCGCTACTCCAAGCGTCCCGGGAAATGGTCGCAGCGGGATCTGCACGCCGGGAAGGAACTCGGTGACCTTCTTGTCCCAGTCGAGATAGAGATATTTTACCTGCCCGTCGGTGAACTCCTTCGGGAACTCACCAAACATTCCCGGGACGTTGAAGTTCGCCGCGTAAGCGCGGGGAACGATCTTGTTGATCGTGACTTTGAGCACGTCTCCTGGCTGCGCACCCTCGATGTAAATCGGTCCGGTAAGGGTGTGGGGGCCGCGTCCGGGAAAATCGGTGCGCAGCTTCTTGATCTGCTCGATGGTGGTGCCGGGCACGACCAGGTTGTGGCTGTGCATCATGGTTTCGAGCGCGACGGTATCTCCGGAACTGACGCGCAAAACCGGCGGCTGAGCGTTGTCGAACCAGCCCCATTGCGTCGTCTCGAGGGTTGCGGGGAGCAGATGGAGTTTCTTGCCGTTGGGCAGCAGCACTGTGCGCAGAGCGGGATCAGGGGGCCCCACGTTGGGCAGCTCAGTGCTCGTGCTTGCGCTCTGCGATTGCGCGAGGAGCGGAGGTGCGAGACATAGGGCAGCCAAGCCTGCGCTGAACAATCGGCCAATAAAGTGCAGTCCTTTCATGGAGTCCCTCTGGCGAATGGTGGTGATCCGGAACTGTAACACGCAGCAAATAGGCTGTTCAGCCTATTTGCTGGGCACGGCGGGCGCTTGCTTGAGCAGGGGCTCTGGCAGCGAGGGATTTACCGAAAATTTCCGGTTCCATACGAACGGTTAAGGGAACCCGCCCTATAAGCTCGTTGGTTCCACGAAGCTGCAGATGGCTCCTCAGAATCATCGGCCGGTGTCCAACCGCCCTACCAGACCAATCGACGTACCTGCGGAAGACGAATTGTACTCTTTCGTTTGGCACCGACGCGTCGGCAAAAGCGCACATCGACACCGACGAGGCGCTGCGCAACGGCTGGTTCGAGATGTGGTACCAGCCAAAGATCGATTTGAAGAAAAAATGTCTGGCGGGGGCCGAGGCCCTGGCGCGCCTTCGCCATCCGCGTTCCGGCGTCCTGCTGCCGGCCGCTTTTCTGCCGGACGCCGCGGAGGGGGCCATCTCCCGGCTCGCCGAGCATGCCTTGATCGCGGCCCTGCACAACTGGAGCAAATTCGATGCGGCTGGATTTAACCTTCATCTTGCGATCAACGTGCCCGTCGGCGCTCTTGTGAACATCCCGATCGCTGAGCTGGTTGAGCAGCATCGGCCTAAATCGGACCGCTGGCCGGGAATCATCATCGAAATCACTGAAGACCAGATCGTGCGTGAATTGCGGCGGGTGCAGCAAATCGCGCAGCAGCTGCACGGGCGGGGCATAAAGATCGCGATCGACGATTTCGGGGCCGGCTATTCCTCCTTTTCGACGCTGCGCGGGCTGCCGTTCGTCGAGATCAAGCTCGACTGCAGCTTTGTCAAAAATTGCGCAAGTGACGCAACGAATGCTGCGATATGCCAGACTGCAATCGACCTTGCGCATCGATTTAACAGTGCAGCGGTCGCTGAAGGGATTGAGAGCGCCGACGATTTGCAGGCGCTGGCGGTAATGGGCTGCGACTTTGGTCAGGGCGTTCTGATCGCGCCGCCCATGCCGCAGGAGCGCTTTCTCGAGCTCTTACGGCAGCGGGCCGGAAAACCAGCTGCTTAGCTGCTGCTTAGTCTCCCAGGCTGTTGTTGGTCTCTGTCCTCCGGAAAAGGCAATGACCCGCCTTGCGGCGGGGACATGCGAAACACGTTCAGGATCATCGAGATCAGCGCGTAATAGCCGAGTATGCCCACCAGCTCGATGGTGCCCGTTGTCCCGAGGAATTCATGCACACGGGCGAAATTCTTGTCGCTGACCCGTTTGCTCGCATAGAGCTCATTGACGAAATCATAGATCGCGCGTTCGTCCTTGGCGGCGGACTTCGGCACCAGGCCGCGTTGCAACTCGCTGATCGTTTTCTTGCTCACGCCGGCGCGCTCGGCCATAGGTGCGTGCGCGAACCATTCAAACTGTGCCCGCCACAGCCTCGCGGTTACCAGGATGGCGAACTCCGAGAGCCGTGGCGGCACGGCCGTCTTGTATCGACAATACCCCCCAAGTTGCTGCGCAAGCTCGCCAAATGCCGGCGCGTGCAGAAACACGGCAAACGGACCGCGAATATTTGTAGCCGCGCCCCGCGGTCCCGAACGGATCGAGGCGAGCAAGGCACGCTGTTCGGGGCTGAGCTCCTCTTCCGCGAGCACGGTAACGCGGGGCGGAGGCACCTTCATTGCAGATTTTTTGGCACGCATCCGGATCTCCGGTGTGTTGTTCAGGGAGCTGTTATCCACTAGACGGAGGGCTGACGACAGCGGACGCTATATCTCTCGTCCGTCATCCGGTTATTACGTGAACGCGCTCGACGAGCTCAAGGAACCTGCTCCGCTTTGCTTCGTGCTCATGCCCTTCGGGCGCAAGCTCGACGCCAGCGGGCGATTGACGGATTTCGATGCCGTCTATCGCAAGGTGATCGCGCCAGCCGTCGAGCAGGCGGGACTCGATGCGGTGCGCGCTGACGAGGAGCGCATCGGGGGTACCATTCACAAACCGATGTTCGAGCGCCTGATGCTCTGCCACTACGCCGTGGCCGACATTACCGGCGCCAATCCCAACGTCTTTTATGAGCTGGGCATACGCCAAGCGTTGCGCCCGCGCAGCACGGTCATTCTGTTCCGCGAAGGAACGGTTCTGCCCTTTGATATCGCGCTGGTGCGAGGCATCTCTTACAAAACCGATGGTTCGGGCGAACCGGTCGAATCCGAAGGCACCATTGCGGCCATTGCGGCTCAGCTGGAGGAAGCGCGACTCAATCCTCACGACGACAGTCCGATCTTTCAATTAATCGACGATCTGCCGCGCTGGGAGATCGATCATACCAAGACGGACGTGTTCCGCAGCAGCGTCGACTATTCCAAGCGTTACAAGGACCGGCTGGCGTATGCGGTGAAGCAAGGCGCGCCCGCTGTCGAGGCAATCGCGGCCGAGCCCGGCCTGCGCAATCTCCTTGAAGTGGAGACCGGGATCGTCGTCGATCTTTTCCTGTCGTTGCGCGACGTCAAAGCGTACGACGCCATGATCAAGCTCTACGACCGCATGCCGCTGCCGGTGCAGCGTGCCAAGATGATGCGCGAGCAGCTCGGCTTTGCGCTCAATCGCGTAGGGCGTTTCGAGGACGCGGAACGTGTTCTCAAGGCGCTCATAGCGGAATTCGGACCTTCGAGCGAAACGAACGGACTTCTCGGCCGTATCTACAAGGACCGCTGGGATGCGGCCAAGCATGACGGGCGGCCGGAAGCGCGTGCGCTGCTCAAGCGCGCGATAGATACCTACCTCGAAGGGTTCGAGGCTGACTGGCGGGATGCCTACCCGGGCGTAAATGCGGTGAGCCTCATGGAGATGTTGAATCCGCCGGATGTGCGGCAAGCGAGGATTCTGCCGGTTGTGCGCTATGCGGCTGCGCAGAAGGCCAGGAAAGATCCGGACTACTGGGACTACGCGACCCTCCTCGAGCTGGCAGTGCTCAGCCGCGATCAGGAAGATTCCGAGAACCAACTGGCCGAGGCGCTGGCGGTCGCGCGCGCTGCCTGGGAGATCGAGTCCACCGCGCGCAACCTGCGCCTCATGCGCGAGATGCGCAGCGCGCGCGGGGAGGAAGTTGGCTGGATCAAGCGGCTCGAGGATGCGCTCACGCAGCACGCAGCGCGTCTGTCGGCGCCAGAGCATCAGGGTGCAAGCGCATAGAAAAATCTTCGCGCACCAGACACGCGCGCGTAAGCACATCAGGCTCTCATTCTCTTTGCTTCGCGGATTTTTCCCAGCCCACGCTGAGCAGCGGCCGTTGTGCCTATGCCTGCTCCAGCACAGGCGGGTGCGTGACAATGGATTTGAGATCGATGCTGGGCTTTTCCAGCTTCGAAAGATCGGGCCGCGGGCGGCGGAGCGCGGGAGTGGCGGCGAAGGCCTGCTCCATCGCCTCGGCCGCGTCGAGCAGATCCCGGTCACCTCGGAAACGGCCGATGACCTGCAGGCCGAACGGCATGCCGTTCGGGTCGACGCCGCATGGAAGTGAGATCGCCGGGTTCGTGACCAGGGTGACGTAGTAGGTCAGAGCCAGCCAGTGGTAATAGTTTTTCAGTTTCGCGCCTTCCAGCATCTCGACGTATAGCTCGGTCCACGGAAATGGCGTCACGCCTACGGTGGGCGACAGCACCAGATCGTACTCGCGGAACGTGCCCTGGAAGCGTCGGAAGATGCGCGTCTGCTCTCCATGCGCCCAGCCCATTTCGGAGAGGGTCATCCGCGCGCCCATCTCATAGTTGGTTCGCACATTGGGCCCGAGCGAGCTCGGGTCTTTTTCATATGCGGCCCGGTAGCGCTCGACATAGGTCTGCGCGCGGATGACGTCGAAGCAATGGTCGGCCTCTCCGAAATCGAAGCCTACGTGATCACAGGCGCGGAAGAGATGCGCGATGGCGGCAACGCGCTCACGCAAGACTGCGCGAATTTCTTTCGAAACGGGGCACTGACCAAAATCCTCGGTCCAGGCCACGCGCAGACGGCCCAGGTCCACTGGCCTTGCCAATGCAACCTGATCGGGATCGAGCGGGAACGCCAATGGCTCACGGTCATCCATGCCGATCTGTGCGGCAAACAGGAGTCGCGTATCCGGGACGCTGCGGCCCATCGGCCCCAACACCGAGAGCGGTGACCAGCCGAGCGGCCGCCGGTCGCCCGGCACCACGCCCGGCGAGGGACGAAACCCAACGATGCCGCAGAGCGCCGCCGGTATGCGCAGCGATCCGCCGGTATCCGAGCCGGTACAGACGGGAAGCATATCGCAGGCGAGTGCCACCGCGGCTCCGCCGGAGGAGCCGCCCGAGGTAAGGCGCGGATCGAATGGATTGCCGGTGGCTCCCCAGACCACGTTGCGCGTATTCGCGCCGGCCCCGAATTCCGGTGTGTTCGTCTTGCCCACGATGACCGCGCCGGCCTTGCGCACGAGCGCGACCATGGCGGCATCCTCGGTAGGCACGAAAGCGCGGTAGAGCTGCGACCCATAGGTGGTCAGCAGGCCTGCGGTCTCGTGCAGATCTTTGATTCCGGTGGGCAGGCCATGCAGGCGGCCGAGCGGCTCCCCCTTTCGGGCCTCGCTTTCCGCCTTTTGCGCATTCTTTCGGGCTTGCGCGAAATCCGTCGCGGCCATGGCATTCACTGCCGGATCGATTGCGCGAATGCGCTCGATACATGCTTCCAGGAGCTCAACCGGCGAGATTTCCTTACTGCCAATCCTGCGGCGCAGCTCAACGGCGGAAAGAGACAACAGCTGGTGCTGGGGCGAGGTCATTCGGATTTCCGTTAGCAAAAGGACAGGAGGAGATTAGAGCCGCCGGTAAGTATTCGTAAACCACTTGGGCAGAATGCCAAATTTTGTGTCTCGCCGGACACGAATTTGGCACGGACCTGCCTGCAAATCATCGCAGCTGTTTGCTCAGATTCAGAAAACCGCGCGCCGTGGGACTCTCGTATCTGCACGCGAGTGGAAAATAATAATGGAGGGGACATGCGCTGTGTCATTACGGCATTCGCCATCGTCGCATTCTTCGTTGCGCCATCATATGCGGCTTTGCCGAGCGGAATCGAGTTTTCCTCGCTCGACAGCATAAGCAGATGGATTGCGAACTATCGCGCCAAGCCCAACCCGGCGCGGGTCCCCGCTGCCGTGCGGGCCATGAGTCAGTTTGGCGTGTTCAAGGATCCGGAGAGCTCTGGCGTCTATGTCGGCTTCATTGCCGGCGTGCTCGGAGCCAATCCAGATCGTGCGGAAGAGCTCGTCGGCAAGATGTTGCCGCTGCCCGCGGCCGACGAATGGGTCATCGTGCGCGCCATCGCCTACTCCAATCATCCCGAATGGCAGCGCTGGTTGCGCAAATTTGCGGAACGGCTGCCTTCGCGCAAGGTGATGATCGACAAATACCTCGCGGGAAAACTACCGACGCTCGATGAGATCCCGCTGGAGAAGAAAAGCCCGACGCTGTGGGATCGGGCGCGCAGCTATTTCGTCGCCGATGCGCACGCGAATGCCGCGAGCGAAACTACCTTTGACCGCAGTCCGGAGCTGCTCGACACGCTATGGGGCTACTATTTCGCCACCGGCTCCGCGCAGCCGATCGAGCGCATGATCGCATTCCTGCCCTGGACGAGGGAACGCGACAGCGTCGACAAGCTCACGATCGGCAGCATGACCAAATACACGCTGGCCAGCAACGCCGCGCGCGATGCCGAGCTGCTAGCCATACTCAAGCGCGCCGGCAAGTCAGCTCCAAAACAAACAGCTTCCGTGCTCAATGAGGTGATCGAGGCGGCCGAGACGATGGAAACCACGCGTCTTCGCAAGGATGCCCTCGCTTCCATCGAGGAGCTCAAGCGCAAAGGTCCGGGCTACAAGCGCGACATCTCGACCTGGGGGCAGATCGGGCAGGGCGCCTTCGCGCTGGGCTGCATCGTTGCCGCCACGACCGGGCATGTCGAGCTGGGCCTGCCCTGTATTATCGGCGGCGCCGCGTCATCGGCAGCCTTGAACTACTGGAACACCCAGTGAACAATCAGTTATCAGGAATCAGCGATCAGAATAAACCGCGCCGATGGGTGCTGATGCCCGAGAACTGATTACTGATCCCTGTCAGTGGCAGGGGTGCGGGGGCAGCGCGCCGGATGCGCTCAAGACGGCTGGCGGATTGAGGCAGTGGAGCCGCCGCGGCGCGAAGTAGGGGACAAATCCTTCTTCCCTCAGGCGAACAGCGGCAGCCAACATTTTTTCAGGGTCCTTGAGATACTCGACGACGAGCACCTTGCGCCCGCTCTGCTGTGCCTTCTGCAGGAGCTGCACCGACCACTCAATGTCGTCGGGTTTGTTCGGCTCCTCGGCGCGCCGCACGCCGAAGAGCAGGTCCTCTTTGGCAATACCATCGATGGCGTTGAATACCGCGTCTTCCTCGAGGAGCTCCTCGGCGTTCTGCATCACTACGAGTGACTGCGGATTAAGCCGCCGCGCATGATCGCCAAGGCGCGCGATCAAGTGCGCCATGTCAGCGCGCGCTGAGCGGTTGACTTTCTTCCACTCGAAGAATGCATCGGCGCGATCGAGATAAACGCCGTCGAAACCGCGTGCGAGAATACGCTCAAGATAGCTTTCCGGCGTGCCGAACAGGATGTGTTGCCATTCCGGGTCCCAATACTGCACGGCGAAATTTCCGGTCCAGCGCCGATTCTCGCTACCCAACCAGGCAGGTCTCTTGCGGACGTCATACCAGTCCGGATTCCAGTACGGGCGGTAACGCTCCGCTTCGCCAATGGAAAGATAAGCAAGAAGAAGCCGCGAGCTGCCGTCCCGGCGGCGCTTCATCCGCGCCACTTCCCTGCTGTCGTACTCCCGCTCGAAGAGCCGGTTCGCGGAAATCTCGCTGTCGATCACCAACAGATCGTGCGGGGCAGCCATAATGCCCGGAATTTCGAGGGAGTCGAGCCAGTAACCCCAATTATCGACCGCCGCGAGCTGTTGCCTCCGGTCAGCTGCTTGTCCCGTGCCTTGCAGCTGCGCGCCGAGCACGCACATCCCCGCGGTCGCGAGGAGCAGGACGACAACAAAGCGCAGAGCTGCCGGCATGAAACGAATGTGTTATGAGGGTCGACGTGCTTGCAGCGTAGCGATCAATCCGAGCTTTTCGTGGCAAAAATCGTCAGCCGAGCGAAATGCAGGGAATCTCCAGATCTGCAAGCCGCGCACGCGTTGCCTCAAGTGAACCGTGAATGTTGATCGCGCGGCAGGCATCCTCGACCACGACCGGCTCGAAACCGTGTTGTTTGGCATCCTCTGCGGAGTAACGCACACAAAAATCGAAAGCGAGGCCCGCGACAAAGATGCGGGTGAAGCCGCGTTCCCGCAGATAGCCGGCAAGGCCGGTCGAGGTTTTTCGGTCGTTCTCCTGAAAGGCCGAATAGGAGTCGATGTCGCGATTAAACCCCTTGCGCAACAGCAATTCCGCACGCGCGATGTGCAAGTCCGGATGCAAGCGCGCACCCTCCGTTTCCTGCACGCAATGGTCGGGCCACAGAATTTGGGAGCCGTAGGAAGCGTCGATGGTCTCGTAGGGCTTGCGACCCGGATGGCTTGAGGCAAACGAAAGATGGTCCGGCGGGTGCCAATCCTGCGTCAACACCACATGCGCGAAGCGCGATGCCAGCAGGTTAATGATCGGCACGACCTCGTCGCCGCGCGGAACCGCAAGCGTGCCGCCCGGGCAGAAATCCTTTTGCACATCGATGACGAGCAGCAGATCGCGCGGACCTGTCGCCATCCGGTCGATCATTGCCCGTATCTCTCCTGCGCGGACAAACGCGTATCCACCTCCTCCACGAGGCGGCGCAGGCGATCGCCCATGTGCACCGGATAGCTTGCTTCGGGATCGAGCCGGCGCAAGGGATCGGGAAGCCGCGCCAGGTCGCGCGCGGCGCGCTCGCGCAGCACTGCGAGTGGTGGCGAGGGGCCGAGGCGACGGCCGCCTTGCATCACCAGCTCAACAAGCGGCTCGCCATTGTGCGCATCGCTTTCGATCGACAGCACGTCGCCGGCCATGCTCCCGTCTGCGGCGTAGCTGCGCCAGATCTGCTTGCGGCCAGGCCAGGTCGCCTTGCCGATGGAGCGCTTTCTTCGCGAAAGCCCCGCATATTCCTGCAATTTGTAGACGCAATCGAGCGAGGCGACATCCGAGGAAGTGGTCAGGCTCGTGCCCATGCCGAAACCGTCGATAGGCGCCCCGGCGCGCATGAATTCGGCCAGGCTGTCCTCGGTCAGCCCTCCGCTTGCAAATATGCGCACCTCGCGCAATCCGCCTTCGTCGAGGATGCGGCGCACGCTTCTGGACAGCGTGATCAGATCGCCGCTGTCGAGGCGCACCGCACGAATGCTGATGCCGCGCGCGCGCAGCCGCGGAGCAAGCGCAACCACCTTGTGCGCACCCGCTTCCGTATCGTAGCTGTCGATCAACAAGGTCAGATTTTCCGGACGCGAGTCTGCGAAAGTCTTGAAGGCCTGCATCTCGTCGTCGAACGATTGAATGAACGAGTGCGCCATCGTGCCGTAGATGGGAATGCCGAAGAGCTTGTCTGCAAGCACCGTCGCCGTCCCGGCGAATCCTGCAACGTAGCTGGCGCGCGCAGCAAACAGACCCGCTTCCGCTCCATGCGCGCGCCGCAGGCCGAAATCCACCAGGAGCTTGCCGGGCGCCGCCAACATCATGCGCGCCGCTTTCGATGCGACAAGCGTCTGGAAGTGCAGCAGATTGATGAGACGCGTCTCGATCAGTTGCGCCTGCGGCAGCGGGGCGGTTATGCGCACAAGCGGTTCATCCGCGAAGAACGCCGTGCCCTCCGGGATGGCATGCACATCGCCGGTGAAGCGAAGCTCGGCGAGATAATCCAGCAGGTTGCTTTTGAAGCGTCCGGTCTTCGCCAGCCAGTCGATTTCGTCAGAAGAGAAACGCAAAGATTCGAGATAGTCGAGGACCTGTTCAAGTCCGGCCGCAATGAGAAAACGTCGGCGCGGCGGAAGCGTGCGTATGAAGAATTCGAATACGGCGCTCCCGGTATGTCCATGGTCCAGGTACGCCTGGAGCATATTGAGCTGATAAAGATCGGTCAGAAGCGGGCTGACTGCGGCGGGCATTGCCGTTCTTCCCCCGGCACAGATCGGCTCGTCACGGCGAGTGCGCCGCGCTCGCAATCAGCCCCTCACCCGGTCGGGTGAGGGGCTGATCTCTGTGATGTCAAGGTACTAGAGCGCGAGAAAGTGCGCCAGTTTGGAGAGGGCTCAGCTCTCGGCGAAGGTAACGAGCTTGCGCGCAAGCTGAGGCTTGCGCAGCTTCTCCAGCGCCTTTGCCTCGATCTGCCGAATGCGCTCGCGCGTGACGCCAAAGACCTTGCCAACTTCCTCGAGCGTGTGATCCTGCGGCTCGCCGATGCCGAAGCGCATGCGCAGGATGCGCTGCTCGCGCGGGGTGAGCTGGTCGAGCGCCTCGCTCATGCAGTTGGCGAGCGCACCCGCCTCCACTGCGGCCTGCGGGTCAATGCCGTCGGTCGCGGCGATGAGATCGCCCAGCGTGGCATCTCCGTCCTCCCCGATGGGCAGGTCGAGCGACGTCGGTTCCTGCACCATGGAAAGCACCTGTTCGACGCGGCCGATGGCAATGCCGGCACGCGCGGAAATCTCCGCTGCGCCCGCTTCGCGCCCCTGCTGCTGGTAGAACTTGCGGCGCTCGCGCAGCACCTTGCTGGCGGTCTCCGTCATGTGCACGGGGATACGGATGGTGCGGCCCTGGTCCGCGATCGCGCGCGCCATGGACTGGCGGATCCACCAGACCGCATAGGTCGAGACTTTCACGCCGCGGCGATAGTTGAATTTCTCGACCGCATGCATGAGGCCCATATTGCCTTCCTGAATGAGGTCGAGCAGATCGAGCGAGCTGTTGCGCCGGTATTTCTTCGCAATCGCCACGACCAGCCTCAGATGCGCCTTGACCATCTCCTCGCGGGCTGCGCGAAGCATGCGCCGCGCCTGCTCGAGCTTGGTCGCCGCAGCACGGACCTCGCCGATCGGCAACCCTACGCGCTGAGCGATGACGAGCAGCTCGGCCCGGATAGCCTCAAGCCGTGGCCCATGCTCCTTTGCAAGCACCTTCCAGCCAGAAACCGAGCGCGAGCTGACGCGGAACCACTCGGGTTCAAGCTCATGACCGTGATACCGATCCACCAGATCGCGTCGCGGGATCGCGCAACGGCGAGCAAGATCGACAATTTGGTGCTCGAGCGCCGCAACTGCCTTCTGGTCGCGCTCGAACTCGGCGATCAGATTGGCAATGCGCTCCGGGTGCAGCCACACGGCCTGCATCTCCCGGCCGACGCGGGCTAAGAGATTTTGCAGGACGACGCAATTCTTCTTCGAGATGTCACGGCCGCGCGCCACCATGGTGACGCGCTTGCGGCTGAGCGGGCCCAGCTCGCGCGAGCGGTTCGCAACCGCTCGCAGACTGGTCGCCACCTTCGACCGCATGCCCGATTCAATTACCGCCATACGCTCGGCGCTTGCCTCCTCCTCGGCAGGCGAGCGGGGAACGCCCGGCTCAAAGGATTCAGGCTCATCCTGGCTCATCGACAGGTCGATCAGCTCGGAAAGACGCAGTTTTCCCGCCTTGAGTTCGCCACCCCAGCCAGCGACGCGCTCGATCAGCATGGGGACGGCGCACAGGCTCTCCTGTACCGCCACCTGGGCCGCCTCGATGCGCTTGGCGAGGGCGATTTCCTGCTCACGCGAGAGCAGGGCGCCATCGCCCATCTGACGGAAATATGTGTCGATCAGGTCGCGCGAGAAACTCGGCTCGGCTCGCGCCGGGGCAGCGCCCGCCGCGGCAGGCTCCTTAGCCTCCGTCGACTGGCCAGAGCCGGCCTCCTCGGTGCGCGTAGCCGCGACCGGCGCTTCCGCCGGCGCATATGCGTCGTCGAAGGCGCGAGCCTCCAGATCGAAAGTCTCGCCCAGGTTATCCTTGTCGAGGGCATCACCTTCGCGGCGAAGATCCATTCCATGCGCCATGGCAGGCCACTTCCTACAAACGCGCTAAATCCACCTGCCAAATGCAAGGGACCGGCTGCTGTGTGACTGCTGGAATCCGCGTAAAAGGCTGGCCTCGCTCCAATTGGAGAGTGAGCGCCGGTCGCCGTCGGGATATCCAGCATGCCGGGCTGCGCGGGGGCTGCCAGCGCCGGCTGGTTCGCGCCAAAATGGTGCGCAGCAGCAGAAAAAGCAAGCCATTTTTTAGTCCGGCAAAAGCCGGTGAGCAGCCTAGGTCGCCGCAGCCAGGAGTACGCGGACAACGAGTAAAAACGTCACTGGTTCAGTCTGTTGGCCTGCATTCTTGCTACGGCATGCTAAAAGGAACATAGGCGCCCAGGCGGGCGTTGCTCCCACAAACTTGACCACCAGAAACGCCCTCCATGCATGCACGTCAATTCGTTCTCGCTGCTCTCATCTATGCTGTTTCGAGCGGCTGGGCCTCAGGTGCGCCGCTGGTGCCCGCCGTTCCGGAAGCGGAATTGCAAGCGCACCCGCACACGCAACCTATCCGATGGCGCCACCGATGGAGCAGAGATTACGAATGGACTAGCCGCCGCGGTACGGAAGGCGGTGAGGCGGGGCTCCTCCTGGGGGCGGAAAATCCTTCGGGATCCGCGGCGTCGCCAAGGATGGAAAGACCCGCCCCCACCGCGGCAATAGCGCAGCCACTGGATGAGCACCGCTCCACCTCATGAGCGCGATTGGCTCCTGGTGAGCTCCGGCGCGCAGCGGCTTCTGCTCTCCGCCGAGCATGCCCTGGCAAAAAGCCGGCAGCGTTCGAGAGAGCTATTGCGGATCATCCCAGGACAGACGGCAAACCTTGCCCGCACCATGTCCGCCCTCCCTTGCAAGATGAACGATATCGGAATCGTTCTGGCTCGGTTTGGGCAGAATGCTCTGGGCCTTATTGCTCGTTTTGTTGCCAC
The DNA here is from genome assembly GCA_046733355.1 of Pseudomonadota bacterium. GTDB lineage: Bacteria > Pseudomonadota > Alphaproteobacteria > Rhizobiales > Xanthobacteraceae > VAZQ01. The sequence goes on from JBKPOZ010000057.1 coordinate 72,703, forward strand.
GTCGGGACGCGCGTTGACGGCGCATCCCGCGGCGCTTCTTACGGCGTCCGCCCTCCTCATTCCGATCGGCTACGTGCTTTACTGTATTCTGACGGTCCCGGCCGCGGGTGGACTGGTCATCGAGCCGACGCCCAGCGCCCTGGTTGTCCAAGCGCGCGGCGGCCAGGTGTTCGCCACGCGCGGCGTGTTCAAGGGCGACAAACTTTCCCCCCAGGAACTGCCAGAGGTTCTCGCGAAGGCCATCGTGGCCATCGAAGACCGCCACTTTAATGAGCATGGCGGCTTCTACATTCCCTCGCTGATGCGCGCGGCCTACCGCAACATCTTGTCGGGGGCGACGCGCGAGGGCGGCAGCACGATTACCCAGCAGCTCGCGCGCATGACCTATCTGACCCCGGAACGGACGGTCAGACGCAAAGTGCAGGAAGCTATCCTCACGCTCTGGCTCGAACAGAAATTGTCGAAGCAGGAGATTCTCGCGCGCTATCTGAACACTGCGTATTTCGGCGCCGGCGTCTATGGCGTGGACGCCGCGGCGAAGCGCTATTTCGGCAAAACTGCCAAGGAAATATCACTCGCCGAGGCGGCTATGCTGGCGGGACTCGTGAGAGCGCCGTCCGCGCTCTCGCCGAACCGCAATCTTGAAGGCGCGCGCCAACGCGCGCGCCTGGTGCTCGATGCCATGGTCGAGACCGGTGCCGTTTCAGCAGAAGAGGCGGAAACGGCGCGGCGGCAGCCTGCGGCGCTCCGCATTCCGCCGGATAGCCCGCCGGGAACTAATTATTTCGTCGATATGCTTGGCAATGACGCGAAGCGGCTGGTCGGCTCGTTCTCGGCAGATCTTTCGGTGCGCAGCACGCTGGACCTAAAGCTACAGGCGATTGCCGAGAGCGCAATTGCACGCCGGCTCGCAGCCGAGGGCGGCAAGAAAAACGCCAGCCAGGCGGCTCTCGTCGCCATGGCGCCCGACGGTGCAGTTCTCGCACTCGTGGGCGGCCGCGATTACAACGAGAGCCAGTTCAATCGCGCGGCCCAGGCGAAGCGCCAGTCCGGGTCGCTGTTCAAGCTGTTCGTTTATCTTGCCGCGCTGGAAAAGGGAGCGAGTCCCGACACGGTGGCGCTCGATGCGCCTGTGCAGGTCGGCAATTGGGAGCCTGAGAACTATGGAGGCCGCTACCATGGCCAAGTGACGCTTCGCACCGCCTTTGCCCAATCACTCAACTCCGTCGCCGTTCAGGTTGCGCAGGTTGTCGGAATAAACGCCGTGATCGAGACGGCGAAAAGGCTGGGCGTGCAATCCGAGTTGCCACCGGTGCCAAGTCTCGCGCTCGGCTCTGCCGAGGTGAGCTTGCTGGAAATGACGCGAGCCTTTGCGGCCATTGCTGCCAACGCGGAGAGCGTCGAGCCGTACCTCGTTGAAAGCGTCGAACAAGGCGGCCAGACGATCTTCGCCCGTGAACGCGTGCCGCTGCAACCGGCGCGCAACCAGGCGGCGCGAACGGCCATGCGCGATCTGCTCGCGTCCGTGGTGCGGGAGGGGACGGGGCGGGCGGCGAGACTGCCAATCCCCGCGGCCGGCAAGACGGGCACCACCCAGGAGAACAGGGATGCATGGTTCATCGGCTTCACGTCCGATCTGGTGGTCGGTGTCTGGGTCGGCAACGACGATAACAGTCCGATGCGCAATGTAGTCGGCGGCGACCTGCCGGCGCGCATCTGGAGCGACTTTGTCACTCAGTCCCTTGCGGCGCGCACCAAGGTGGCGCGCTCGCAAACCGAAACTGTGGGGCTTGCACCAACGTACAAACAGATTGCGGGCGGTGACGCAAACAGAACTGCCGTTCGTGGCGTCGCCAAAGTGCAGAGCACCGGCATCCTCGAAATCGAGGGCCGTGCTGTGCGCCTCGCCGGTGTTGAAGGGACCGCAGGCCGCTCGGCCAGGGATTTTCGGCGCTATCTTGGCCGCCGGGAGGTCGCGTGCGAGCCCGCCGGAGCGAGCGATGAGTATCAATGCCGTGTCGGCGATCAGGATCTCTCGCGCGTGGTGCTGTTCAACGGCGGGGGGCGCGCGGCTGCAAATGCATCGGCCGAATTGCGCCGGATGGAGGCATTGGCCCGCTCGATGCGCGCCGGCATCTGGGGCAATGGGGACGATGACGATGATTGAGATGGCGTAATGGCAAATTAGATTTCTGCATTTTAGATATCAGGCAGTGGCGGATCAGTGCATAATCCGGCCGCAGTGTGGCGGTTCAGAAGTCCACATCATCTTGCGGCGAGTAGGGCATGCGGACACCTGAACCAAAGCCACGAGAGCAAATGGCTGTGTCTGCCGAGATTTCTGCAAATAAGGACGAATTCGGCATCGGGCTCGAAGATGCGCTGCTGCTTCCCCTCGTGGCGCTTGCTGCGGCAATCAGGCTGATCGGCAGAATTTGTATCGTCATTCTCATCAATGTCCTGGATTTTACCTTCCCGCTGGTTATTCAGCTGGTCAGGTTTCCGCTGTTCACGGCGCGTATCCTGGGCGATGCCGTCGTAGCGATCCTCAAAGCAGCCGCCCGCGTACTGCCGGTTGCCGAGCAGACCAGGAACAGCTGGCAAGCTCGCATTGGCGAGAGATGGGAGGCGCTGCGCGCCAGGATCAGCTATCGGGCATTCGAAGAGGGCGTGCACCACCTCTTTGAACGAGGAATGGCCTGGGTTTTCCGGAGCTGCAGAAAATTCTCGCCCCGCAAGGCGTTGTGGGTGATCGTCGGCGCCGCGCTTTGGCTGCCGGTGTCGTTTGGCATCGCCACCGCCATGCACGCATTGCTGCTTGTCTATGCGGCCGCGTTGCCGGCCTGGATGCAGTTGTTGCATCCGGTTGCGACTTTCGTTGCCAAGAGCAAGCTCCTGGTGCTGCCGGTCTATCCCGCCGCGTGGCCACAGGCGAAACAAGACCCGTTCGTTCAAGGTTTGCGCGGCGTCTACTCAAGGCTCAGGAATGTTCGTCTGATCAGAAAAGCCGGTCACCGGTACCGGCAGGTGGAAATGGCCAGAGAGGAGTTCAGCGCTGCTTTCGCGCATGCCTGCGCGCGCCTCGGAATTACGCATGTCTCTGAGAAGATCTGGAATGCAACAATCACCACGCTCGCCTGGCCGGTGAAGGTGTTTCACTGGTCATTGCGCTCTGCGTTTTCCTTGCTCTCGCGGGCGTTGCTGATCGGGCCAGTGCTGCGAAGCTATGCGGCCCATTACGCCGCGGTCGAGCAGCGCAATGCGCAAAAAACCAGCGAAAGAATTGGTGGGCTCTTCGAGACCTGGTCGATACGGTTTTCTGCGGAATACTACGAGCGCAAGGAACGGGAGAAGGAAGCGAAAGTGCAGGCCGAGCTGGCGGTACGGATCGCTTCAGACTCGGCCGCTAAAATTGCCCCGCTGGCTCGTGGTTAAGCGGCGCGCGCCGCGCTGCCTCCACTTTGCGCGATAGTTGCAAACCGCGCAGCCAACAGCAACGCAACCACACCCTAGTTTTGGTGTCTCAGGTTAGGGGTGCAGTCCACAACCGGCGCATTGTAAACAACAATGAAAATACAATGCCGCCTTTGAAATAAAACGGGAATTTCCAAGAACAGCGGCCAATAACAATGGCGCAACGGGTGCATATCAATGGGGATCAATGACGAGGGGCGACGGCGCGCTTGGGGTACGCAAACGCACAAGGCCCCACTCGTTCGGGCGAGGGGGAAGGGCAGCCTACAAAGCCTACGATGTCAAACAGCGGGGGAGTAGAACATATCATGAACATGAATGCAAGCCCTTTGTGCTGCCGGCGACAAGACAAAAGGGCTGCTGGCCCGAGGCGCGGCCTCGCCCTGCCGCCGCACCATTATGTGACGCGGCTCACAGCGGATCGAGCGCCGGTCCCTTACGGTCGTGGCAATGCCTGACCCAAGGGAGGACGCCGATGCTCCTGACTTTGAAGCCGCTGATTGTGGTGCTTGCCTTCGTTATGCTCGCCGTGGCTCCGTCACCATCCGTGAAGCAACCCTGATCGCACCGAATATCGACATGACAGATGCGTGTGCCGGGGCGTCGCAGCGGGGCTACTGGCGGGGCGGCTGGGGGTTATGCGCGGGATCCGTATCGTATCTGTGCATCTGTGCGACGATTGGCCCTCCGACGAGAGGCTTCAGCTCGGCTGCAAGCGCATCCGCCTTGTCCTTTTCGTACACCTCCTCGCCGTCCACGTAGATCGTGAAAGATTTGACATACTTGGCTTTCTTCGCCGGATCCTCGATCGTTTTCCTGGTCCACTCGTAAAGCGGGAAGGCTGAGACGCCGTTGCGCTCGGCCTCGTGCACGTAATCGGCGAAGGCGTCGAACTGACATTTGAGCACGGCATGATGCCTGCTCAATACGCTTGTCAGGGCTGAGAGCGACGCGTCGCCCGGATGCTTGCGTGCCAGCGGCGCGTACGCCTCGCGCAGAGTCAATCGCAGCTGGAATTTGAGATCGTCGGTCATCTGATGGCGACCTCCTCGGGGGCCGAGCGTCGAAAAGCCTGGCTGCTCTTCCTGAACATTGATCGAACTCAGCATTTTGCACAAGTTCTCGTCCTGCGGCCGCTCATGTCGCCGCTCGGCAGTCGGTGTGGTGCGCCGTTGCACACCCTACGAACGTTTTTGACGGAGTAGGATTAACCTCCTATGATGTGTAAATTACACAGTCGATGAAATTCGATTTCGATGACGCGAAGGACAAGCTCAATCGGCAAAAGCACGGCCTTTCGCTCGCGTTCGGTGCACGGGTTTTCGACGACTATCGCGATTGAGGCGGATCCTAACGATCCGGAAGACCGGCCGGTCAGCGCCAAGGGCCTTGCGAAGGCGCGCCAGGGACGGCGCATCCGACGGCTGCGACACCGGCTCGGGCTCAGCCAATCCGAATTTGCCGATCGTTATGGCATCCCGCTCGCCAATATCCGGCAGTACGAAATCGGCCGGGTGATGCCGCCGCCCGCCGTCCGCGCCTACGTTGCCGTGATTGCCGAGGAACCGCACATTACCGCCGACGCGTATCGGAAATCGCACGCTGCATGATTCCTCCTCGGGAGCGGCCTGAGACATGGTTGACACTTTGTACCGGACACATGGGTTACACCTTTCGCCCTTTGCGGCGGGACGTGTCAATGCCGTGGAAGGAGACTTCGCCCGTGGAGGAGCGTCTGCGTTTTGTCGCCCGGCTATTGGAAGGAGAGCCGATGGCGGCCCGTGCACATCGGGCCGGACAGCGGCCCGGTGCGGCCGGTGCTGGGC
>JBKPOZ010000058.1:0-4716 GCA_046733355.1 Pseudomonadota bacterium
TCGCTGCGCGCGCCCGGCCTCGGCTTCATCATGATCACGCTTGCGCTCGGGCAGATCGTCTGGGGCGTGGCTTATCGCGCCAACGATCTCACGGGGGGCGACAACGGCATCCGCCATCCGGCGCGGCCCGTGCCGTTCGGCTTCGATATCAGCGACGCGCCGAGCTTCTACTATTTCACGTTGGTCGTGTTCCTCGCGGCGTTGTTCTTCATCTGGCGCTTCGCGCGCTCTCCTTTCGGGGCGAGCTTGAAGGGCGCGCGTGACCAGCCCCGCCGCATGCGCATGCTCGGCCACAATGTGTGGCTCGTTCGCTGGATCACGTTCGTGATGGCCGGTTTCTGGGCCTCCGTCGCCGGCGTGCTTTACGTCTATTACAATCTGTTTCTCAGCCCGCACGCGATCTCGCTGCAACAATCCGCCGAAATCCTGCTGATGGCGATCCTCGGCGGCGCGAGCACGCTCAGCGGTCCCATCGTCGGCGCCGCCATCATCACGCTCGTCAAGAACGTGGTGTCGACCTACGTCGAGCGCTGGAACACGCTGCTCGGCGTCATCTTCGTCGTGGTGATCGTGTTCATGCCTTACGGTCTCGTGCCCGGCTGCGCGCAAGCCTGGCAGCGGTTGCGAAACCGCATCAAGGGCCGCAAAGCTGTGCCCCCCGCGGCGTCGGAGCCGGCGCAATGACGACGCCGGCGCTCGAAGTCGCCCATCTCAGCAAACGCTTCGGCGGCTTGCCCGCGACCAAGGACGTCTCGCTCTCGGTTTCGCCGGGCGAGCGGCGGCTGATCATCGGCCCGAACGGCGCCGGCAAGACCACGCTCTTCAACCTCATCACCGGCGATCTCAGCGCCGATGCCGGCTCCGTGCGTCTGTTCGGGCAGGAGCTCATCGGCATGCCGACGCAGCGGCGCGTTCACCTCGGCCTGGCGCGGACCTATCAGATCCTCACCCTGTTTCCGCGCGAGCGGCTCGTCCACAACGTGGTGCTGTCGCTGCTCGGGCTCGACCGCCGGCGCTGGAACCCGTGGTCGATCCTGACCGCGAGCCGCGATCTCTATGCCGACGCCCGCGCGTTCCTCGAGCGGGTCGGGCTCGGCGACGCCGCCGAGCGCATCGTGGCGGAGACCTCCTACGGCGAGCGGCGCCGGCTCGAACTGGCCATGGCGCTGGCCCAGAAGCCGAAGCTGCTGCTGCTGGACGAGCCGCTCGCCGGCCTCTCCCAGGCCGAGCGGCAGACCGTGCGCGCCTTGCTCGACGCCATCCCCCGCGAGGTAACCATCGTGATGATCGAGCACGACATGGATACCGCGCTGGCATTTGCCGAGCGCATCACCGTGCTGCATTACGGCGAGGTGATCGTCGAAGGCACGCGCGCCCAGGTCGTCGCCGATCCGCGCACCCGGGAGGTCTATCTTGGCGACTGAGGCGCTCGAGGTACACGGCATCGACGCTTATTACGGCGACAGCCATGTGTTGCACGCGGTGTCGTTCGCGCTCGAGGGCGGCCGCCTCCTGGGCCTGCTCGGCCGCAACGGCGCCGGCAAGACGACCTGCATGGCGGCGATCATGGGCTTCCTCAAGCCGCGGCGCGGCTCGATCAGCCTCTACGGTGAGAACGTCGCCGGGCTTCCCCCCGATGCGATCGCGCGCAAGGGCATCTGCCTCGTGCCGCAGGGGCGGCGCATGTTCCGCACGCTGACGGTGCGCGAAAATCTCATGGTGGCGGCGCAAGTGCGCAAAGGCGGCGACTCGCCCTGGTCGATCGATCGGGTCTTCGCGCTCTTTCCGCGCCTTGCCGAGCGGGCGGCGCAGCTCGCGGGCTCGCTCTCGGGCGGCGAGCAGCAGATGCTCGCGATCGGTCGCGCGCTCATGGGCAATCCGCGCGTGCTGCTGATGGACGAGCCCTCCGAAGGGCTCGCGCCGCAGCTCGTCGCCGAGGTGGGCCGCACCATCGCCCAGCTCAAGGCCGAGGGGCAGTCGATCGTGCTCGTCGAGCAGAACATCAAGCTCACGCTCGACCTCGCCGATGACGTCGTCATCATCAATACCGGCCGCGTGGTGTTTCGCGGCAGGGCCAATGCGATCAAGCTCGACGACGCCATTGTGTCCCAGCACCTCGGCGTGTTTTGATGCATCACCGCTGCTGGCAATTTCGTCATGGCCGGCGCTGCGCTTTCGTCATGGCCGGGCTCGTCCCGGCCATCCACGTCTTGCTTCGCTTATGGAACGAAAGACGTGGATGCCCGGAACAAGTCCGGGCTTGACGGGGGAAGGTAATTGCTTAAGGGAAGGTCGCTCGCATGCCTGACCAATGGAACAAGTACGCGGCGACCGCCGCCCGCACGCACGCCAAGCCCGGCCGCGAAGTCAGGCCGAAGAGCACCACCGTCGATATCCATTCGCACGTCGCGATCCCGCAGGCGGCCGCCTTCGTCAAGTCGCACCTCGACATGTCCACGGTTCCGCTGGCGCATTTCGCCGACGCGCCGACCAAGGCGTTGAACCAGAAGCAGGAGGAGGACATTCGCGCGCGCATCACCGGCTACGACGAGCGCCTCGCCGATCTCGATGCCATGGGCATCGATTTGCAGCTCGTCATGCCGCCGCCGAACCAGTGCTACTACACGGTGCCGCTCGATATCGCAGTCAAAGCCGCGCAGATGGTGAACGACGGGCTGGCGCAGTACGTGGCGCGCAAGGCGGACCGCTTCGTCGCGCTCGGCACCGTGCCGCTGAGCGACGGCGCCGAGGCCGCGCGCGAGCTGGAGCGCTGCATGACCTCGCTCGGCATGAAGGGCGCCGAGATCCTGACCAACGTGGCCGGCCACGAACTCTCGGAGCCGCAGTACGCGCCGTTCTGGCAAAAGGCCGAGGCGCTCGGCGCGCTCGTCGTCATTCATCCCAACGGCTTCACCGAAGGCAAAAGGTTCACGCGCTTCTATTTCAACAACGTGATCGGCAACCCGCTCGAGACCACCATCGCGCTGCATTACCTGATCTTCGACGGCGTGCTCGAACGGCATCCCAAGTTGAAGATTCTCGCGGTTCACGGCGGTGGTTATCTGCCGGCCTATGCCGGCCGCATCGACCACGCCTGGGGCGCTCGCTCCGATGCGCACGGCGATTTGCCGCGGCCGCCGACCAGCTATCTCCGGCAGATCTATTTCGACACGGTGGTGTTCACGCCGCACCAGCTCGCCGAGCTGGTGCGCCTCTACGGCACCGCAAACATCATCATGGGAACCGACTACCCCTTCGACATGGCCGAATACGATCCGATCGGCCATCTTGCGGCGGTGGAGGGCCTCGATCCCGCCGCCGTCGCCGCCATCGCCGGCGGCAATGCGCGCAAGCTGTTGGGGCTATAGGCGCCGTTCAACACAGATGCTGGCAGACAAAAGTCTTGATCGCGCTAAGGGGATTTTCCGAGCTCCCGGCGCTCGCCTCGCGTTCCGCGCTTTTGCGCTCTGCCGCGACCTTGGGCTCTTTCTTTTTCGATGACTTTTCCGCGATCACCATGGCCCAGTACGTCTTGTAGCGGGTCTGATCGTTGTGAGCGACCGCAACCCCGACAACGTCCGCCTTGGACAGCAGCAGGTTGGCCTTGTGGCCCGGCGAGGTCTGCCACATCTGGAAGGTCTGCGCCCATGTCTTGGTGCCAGCCGCTATGTTTTCGGCTGCCATGCCCGTGCGCACGCCGGAAATCCGCGCGGTGAATGATCCCGCTACGCTGTGATCCAAGACGCCGGAAGCGGCCATCGCCTTTGCCTGCCGCTCGGCGATCGCGGTGAGTTGCGGATCGGTCTTGACGGCCGACAAGCCGTGCGCGTGCCGATATCGCGAGATCATCTCCGCCATGTCTTCCGCGTGCGCCAGCGTCGAGGTGATCGCGACCACCGCGCCCAGCAAGACCGTCCGCATGAAGACCGTCCGCATGACCGGTTCCCCCCACGTCCCCTGCAACGACGCAGCAATCATCGGCGCCGGATGCGGCGGATATTGGGCGTCGGCTAGGCGCCCGAATTCGCGGCAGCATAAATTGGCGCGAGCAAAGCGGATCGAGCGGCGCCGGCTCCTCCGCCGCAACATCGTCAATGTTCCGGTGAATGAAGGGCCAACCCCATTTCACCTCACGTGCGAGAGGAGCAGAGCTATGAAAATCAACGTCGAAACCACCGTTGCCGCACCCGTCGAGCAAGTCTGGCGCGCCTATACGACACCCGCGGACATCAAGCAGTGGAATGCCGCATCGGATGACTGGCATACGACCGCTGCTTCGGTCGACTTGCGCGAGGGCGGCGCTTTCTCTTCGCGCATGGAAGCCAAGGACGGCAGCATGGGCTTCGATTTCGCCGGGACCTACACCAAGATCGTCAAGCACAAGCTGATTGAGTATTCGTTCGGCGATCGCATGGCGCAAGTCGAGTTCACGCCTGACCGCAAAGGCGTCGTCGTCCGCGTCACCTTCGATAGCGAACCGACGCACTCCATCGCGCAGCAGCAAGAAGGGTGGCAGGCCATTCTCGACAATTTCGCCCGCCACGTTGAACGCAATCAAAATAAATACACGCCCTCATCCTGAGGAGCGCGCGCCTGATAACTTGTGCTTCACTCACGGCAGGAGCGCGCGCGTCTCGAAGGATGAGCGCGGCCCCCTCATGTGCTGAGGCCGGCTTGGGCGATCACTCCCCCTTCACGTTGGCGGCGTGGATCACC
>JBKPOZ010000059.1:0-6509 GCA_046733355.1 Pseudomonadota bacterium
CGCGAGCTCGAAACCTCCGTACCGCCGGCGGTCAGCCACATTCGACCTCTTGCCCCGCCACGCTGAACACCGCCAAACATCAAAGCGCCGTGAGATTTCCGCTTGTGGCACTTCGCGACGCCCCGCAGCACCTCGCGTTTAAGTCCGCTTTGGAGGCGAACCGGACACATCGGGCTTTTTCGAATACGCGGAGAGCCGTCACGCGCTTGAGCCCGGCATCGAACAGGTGAGCAAGCCTTATGACCGCGACGTGCCGGCGGCGATATTGCGCAGGACCCTCAGCGCGTAGGGCGCAATAAGCGAAGCGCATTGCGCCGTCTGGCCACGTCCGCTTTCTGCGCAGCGCGGACATGGATCGATGAGGCGCGCCAATAATCTCTGTCGCAATTGACCCATCTGCGACATAGGTCGGACCGAAATCCCGCAGCGCAGCAGTCTCGTGCCGCGGCCAGTGTGCTATCCTTTCGGTCGGAAGCACGGGATAGTCGAAGGGGCGAGGGAACCTGGGCTGATATGCAAGCTTCAGCAACGGAGGTCTGCCATGAAAGTCAAAGACGTGATGCACAAGGGAGTCGATTGGGTCAGTCCAGACACTCCTGTCACCGAACTCGCCAAATTGATGCGTGAGCATGACATAGGTGCCATTCCGATTGGAGAGAACGACCGACTGATCGGCATGGTGACCGACCGTGATATCGTCTGCAAAGGACTAGCGCAGGATAGCTTCGATACCAGCCGCGCGACGGCGCGCGATGTTATGACGCCGGGCATCCATTGCTGCCGGGATGATGATGACCTCGCCAAGGCAGTGCGGCACATGGAGCAGCTTCAGGTGCGCAGATTGCCTGTGATCAACAAGAGCAAGCGGATGGTCGGCATTCTTAGTCTGGGCGACCTCAGCCGTTCGGCGTCTGGCGATCTGCTGTCCGAATGGGCCAAGAGCATTTCGGCTCATCACTGAAACCACATGTGATGCTACTCGCCCGGCGGTAGACATGCGCGCTCCATGTCGATGGTGCGCAAGACTGGTACACGGCTGATCCCTCACGCTGCTCGCCATCGCCGATGAGGTGATCGAATAGCTACGCTGTTCGCTGCGATTGCTCACAGCCGGTTCTGGCACTAAGCGGACTTAGCGACACGTCTACTCATTTGTCCGGGTTTGGGGCGAAGCGGACATAGGGCGCCGCATTCCCCGATTATCCGCGGCGCTTCTGACCCCGAGCCGACATAGACAGGGTTGAAATCCGCAGTGCGGCGGTCCCCTGCCGCATTGTGTGCCAACCGAGGCAGGTCGGCAGCGCCCCGCATCGATTCAGAACAATTCAGGTCTGACCCAAGGACTTGCCGGCCCCTCTGCGGCAGGTTGAGCGTGCGGTAGACTGACCGGCGGCGCCAAGCGGGAGGGAGCCCGGATGTCCGACATGAGGCGGCGCGAGTTCATCGCCCTGCTCGGCGGCGCGGCGGCGTGGCCGCTCGCAGCGCGGGCGCAGCAGCCGGCGATGCCGGTGATCGGGTTCCTCGGCAGCGAATCGCCGGCTCGGGCTGCGGGCCCTCTCCGCTTTTTTCGTCAGGGACTTGGTGAACTCGGCTTTGTTGAAGGTCACAATGTGGCGATCGAGTACCGCTGGGCGGACGGTCATAATGACCTGCTGCCCGCCCTCGCGGCTGATCTCGTCCATCGTGAAGTGAGCGTAATCGTTGCCCCTGCAACGACTCCCGGAGCGCTGGCGGCAAAAGCAGCGACCGCGACCATTCCGATCGTCATGTTCACGGCCGGCGACCCCGTCGCGCTGGGACTCGTAGCCAGTCTGAGCAGGCCCGGCGGTAATATCACGGGCACGACTTCATTGGCTGGCGAACTTGCGCCCAAGCGGTTGGAGTTGCTGCGCGAGCTGATGCCTGGGGCGAACGATATGGCCCTGCTGGTAAACCCGACCAATCCTGCTCTTATGGCGTCCACCACGAGAGAAGCGCAAGCTGCGGCGCGTACTCTCGGTCTCAAGCTGCACATGTTGCATGCTGGTATTGAACGCGAATTCGATGCTGTTTTCGCAAGATTGGCCGAACTGCCGGAGAGCGGCCTCGTAATTGCCGTCGATTCATTCTTCACCGCCCGCAGAGACCAACTCGCTAAGCTGGCGCTCCGCCATCGCGTGCCCGCGATCTACCAATCCCGCGATTTCGCCGAGGCCGGCGGCGTGATGAGCTACGGTGGAAGCCTCGGAGACGGGTTCCGTCTGGTCGGTCTTTATACTGGGCGAATCCTCAAGGGCGAGAAGCCGGCCGACCTGCCGGTTCAGCAGGTCACGAAAGTCGAGCTGATCATCAACCTCAAGACGGCCAAGGCGCTCGGCCTCGAGGTGCGCCCGACGCTGCTCGCCCGCGCCGACGAGGTGATCGAGTGAAGCGCCGCGCGTTCATCGCGCTTCTCGGCGGCACGGCGGTCGCGTGGCCGATAGCGGCGCGCGCGCAACAGCGGACGATGCCACTGATCGGCTATCTGAGCGCCAGATCGCCCAAGACCGATATGCCTATGCTGGCTGCCTTTCGTCGGGGGGTTGAGTGAAAGCGGCTATGTTGAAGGCAACAACGTCGCGATCGAATTTCGTTGGGGAGGCGGACAATATGATCCTCTGCCGGAATTGGCGGCGGATCTGGTGCGCCGGCGAGTTGGTGTCCTTGTTACGAGCGGCGGGCCGGCGCCGGCGCTCGCGGCAAAAGCAGCAACGGAGACGATTCCCATCTTGTTTGTGACAGCGGGCGACCCGGTGCAGGAGGGCCTCGTAGCCAGCCTCAACCGACCAGGCGGAAACATCACCGGCATTGGCACATTTTTCTTTTCTTTGGGCGCGAAGCAACTCGGATTAATGCGGGAGCTGCTGCCCAATGCCGACCTCTTTGCCTTGCTCATAGACCCGAAAATGGCTTCTTCTGCAGAGTCGCAAGCCGCCGACACAGAGACGGCGGGACGCGCCGTTGGACAGCGGCTCATCGTGCTCAGAGCCAGCACCGAACGAGAGACCGACGCGGCCTTTGCGACGCTCGTTCAACAGCGCGCCGGGGCGCTGCTCGTTGCCACGAGTCCATTCTTCGTCACCCGAGCGCATTACCTCATCACTTTGGCGGCTCGCCATTCGCTGCCCGCGATGTACTTCCGGCGTGAATTTGTCGAAGCAGGGGGCCTGATGAGCTACGGAACAAGCACTGCCGAAAGTTATCGACAGCTTGGCAATTATGCCGGCAAGATTCTCAGTGGTTTCAAACCGGCCGATCTGCCGGTGATACAGTCAACCAAGTTTGAACTTGTCATCAACCTGCAGACGACGAAAGCGCTCGGCCTCACCGTCCCACCCCGGGCTGCTGGCTATCGCCGACGAGGTGATCGAATGAAGCGACGCGAGTTCATCACGCTGCTCGGCTGCGCGGCGGCCGCGTGGCCAGTCGCGGCGGGCGCGCAGCAGCCGCGCATGCCCGTGATCGGGTTCTTACGCAGTGCGTCGCTTGCCGACGCGACGCACTTGGTGACCGCGTTCCGGCAGGGGCTGAAGGAAGCAGGCTTCGTCGAGGGCCAGAACGTCACGATCGAGTTCCGCTCAGCGGAAGATCGCAACGATCGGTTGCCGGGTCTGGTGTCTGAGCTGATTGACCGACAGGTTGCTGTGATCGTCGGCAATACCCCAGCAGCCTTCGCGGCCAAGGCGGCAACTACGACTGTGCCGATCGTGTTTGCAACGGGGAACGACCCCGTCACGGATCGCCTCGTCGCCAGTCTTAACCGGCCGGGCGGCAATGTCACGGGCGTGAGCTTTCTCGTCGCCACGTTGGCGTCTAAGCGACTGGACCTGCTGCGCCAGGTCGCGCCCAAGTCGACGACGATGGCCATGCTGGTGAACCCGAATAGCCCCAACGGCGAGGCGGACCGAAGAGATGTGACGGCCGCGGCGCAAGCGATCGGACAGCAACTCCTGGTACTCGATGTCTTCAGCGCTCGCGATATCGAGACCGCCTTTACAACGATCGAACAACACAGGGCCGGTGCGTTGCTCATTGGTCCCGGCGCGCTCCTTAATTCTCATCGGGCGCGGATCGCCGCGCTAGCGGCGCAGCATCGTCTGCCGGCACTTTATCCGTTGCGCGAATATGTCACCGACGGCGGCCTGATGAGTTATGGGACCAGCATCACCGAGGCTTATCGCCAAGCTGGCCTCTATGCCGGCCGGATTCTCAAGGGTGAGAAGCCGGGGAACCTTCCGGTGATCCAGCCCACCAAATTCGAGTTCGTCATTAACCTCAGGATCGCGAAGGCGCTTGATCTCGAAATACCCGACAAGTTGTTGGCGCTGGCCGACGAGGTAATCGAATGAATCGCCGCGAGTTCATCACGCTGCTCGGCGGCGCGGCGGCGTGGCCGCTCGCCGCCTACGCGCAGGACGGCCGGACCTATCGCATTGGTGTCCTGAACGCCAATCCGCGCGGGTCGCCGCTGGTGACCGCGCTGTTCGACGAGTTGCGCCGCAATGGCCTGGTCGAGGGCCGTAACCTGGTAATGGAGGGAAGCGGCATAGGCATTCCTTACCCGCAGTTTCCGGATGTGGCGCGCGAGCTGGCCAAGGCCAAGGTCGATGCCCTCGTGGTCGGTGGCGGCAGCCCACCAATTCGCTCCGTCCAAGCTGTCGCACCGGGGATTCCAATCATCGGCGTGGCCGATGATATGGTCGCTGCAGGATTGGCGCAGTCGCTGGTCCAGCCTGGCGGCAACGTTACCGGGGTCAGTCTCTTCGCCCCCGAACTCGACGGCAAAAGGCAGGAATTGCTGATTGAGCTGTTGCCTGGCGTGCGCCACATGGCGGCGTTGGCCGACCCGAGGGTACAGTCCGCTCAGCAACTGCAGGCACTTCAGGAAGCAGGGCGGGCCCGCGGTGTCGAGCTTTCCATCCATCCGGTGACCAGCGACGACGCCATCGTTCCGGCGATCAACGCTGCGAAAGCGGCGGGCGCGGGTGGTCTGAATTTGCTGGCGGCCTCGTTGTTTGGCACCAATTACAGAGCGATCATCGCGCACACTAAGGCACTACGCCTGCCTGCCATCTACCAGTGGCCCGATTATGCCGAATTAGGCGCTCTCATCGCCTACGGTCCGCTGCAGACCCAGGTCTATCGTCAAGTTGCGAGAATGCTCGCCAAGGTGCTGCGCGGGGCCAAGCCCGCCGACTTGCCGGTGGAACAACCGACGACGTTCGAACTGGCGATCAATCTCGAAACCGCCAAAGCGATCGGTTTGACGGTGCCGATGGATTTGCTCACCCGCGCCGACAAGGTGATTTGATGCGGCGCCCAATGTCCGAGTTTGGCACAAAGCGGACTTATCGAAGTCTTTACCTCTTTGTCTGCTTTCGGAGCAAAGCGGACAATCGGGCGATGCTGGTCGAGATCTTAGAGCAGGACGTTTGCCTCCGATAAGATTACTTATCGGAACCAATATTGCGGCCGGATTGCCCCGGGTCGTGGGTGTTCGAGTTTCGGCGCCAGAACCGGAACTGGGCTCAGGAAACGGTGACCTGCAAGGTCGACAATTCTTTTGCAAAGCGCGACTTCAGGATCGATTGGAACTCCGAAACCCGCTGAAGGTCCGTTCGGCTAAACAGAATCACCCCGTGGCGGGACGCAACTTCATCGCGGCCATTTTCTTCAAGCGTTGCTCGAGCACTCTCGAGCGTATGATCTATTTCAGCAATCCGCCTTTGGATGACGCTTGGGGGGGTCCCGGCGGCGATACCCCAGAAGTGACCTGCATCCCGAAAATACTTCGGCATCGCTGGATCTTTCGTCCACTCCCGAAAGACGGGGTGAGAGAGAATGTTTGAGATGGCGTCTGCGAGCGTGCGCTCGGCTTTGCCCCGCATTGATGGCGCGGCGCCGATTACTTCACTAGCCGCGGCCAAGCCGGCGGGGGTAAGGCGGTACGTGCGCCGGTGAACTTTTTCCAACAGTCCCAACCCAGCAAGACCGCCTCGGACATTGCGTCCGGCCAGAGTGGCGCGGTCAAGCTCCACATAGATTTTTTCTGAGTCGGGGTGTTTCTTTTCGTGGCCGCGCAAACCCCAAGCCATGGGATCGCGTTTCCAGGCCGCCAACAAGAGCTCCTCCGCTGTGAACGTCGAGTTGAGGTCACCATTGGAACAGTCAAGAGCCGCCAACAGCACCTGCTGCCTCAAGCCCGTCCGTGCGATCTTCGGAGCTTCGGATTGCTTCGATTTCACTTCCGCGTCCTTCATCTTCAGCATCCAATCCGCCGTCTGCGATGTATGGCTCTAAGCGCTTCCACATTTGCTGAACAATGCGGACCCGGTGACGGTCCATCGCAAGGAGGTGTGTCGCCCAAAACTCGGGACGCTGCTGCTCCCCTTTTCGAGTGAACTCCTCCGTCATCCAGACCTGCACGACCATCTCCACTGTCTGTCCGGCGTGGTACGCGCGCCAAAGGGTGGGATTCAACGCGCCAGAGC
>JBKPOZ010000060.1:0-9523 GCA_046733355.1 Pseudomonadota bacterium
CGGAGAGCGCGCGGTTTCGCCGCTATTGGCCCGCCGACCTGCACGTGATCGGAAAGGACATCGTGCGCTTCCATGCAGTGTACTGGCCGGCTTTTCTGATTTCAGCCGGCGTAGAGGTGCCGCGGCGCATCTTCTCGCACGGGTTTTTGTTCAACCGCGGCGAGAAGATGTCCAAATCCGTCGGCAACGTCATCGATCCATTCGCGCTGGCCGACGCGTACGGGGTCGATCAGTTGCGCTATTTTCTTCTTCGCGAGGTGCCATTCGGGCAGGACGGCAGCTATAGCCATGAGGCTATCGTCAACCGTATCAATGCCGATCTCGCGAACGATCTGGGCAATCTTGCGCAGCGTTCGCTCTCCATGATTGCACGCCAGCGAAACGGCGTGTTGCCGCAGCCGGCCGCATTGAGTGACGCCGACCGGACGATGCTTGGCGCCGCTGACGCGATGATCGCGAAAGCGCGCGACGTGATGAAGACACAGCAGTTGCATCAGGTGCTCAACGCGGTCTGGGCCGTGGTGGCCGATGCCAACCGCTATTTCGCCGGCGAAGCTCCATGGGCGCTGACCAGGACCGATCCGGCGCGGCAGGGTACGGTGCTCTACATCACTGCGGAGGTTTTGCGGCAGGTGGCGATTCTGACGCAGCCGTACATGCCCACGTCGGCGGGGCGGCTGCTTGATCTTCTCGCAATCCCCGAAGGCGAACGGCAGTTCCGGGATTTGGGCGGGCATCGGCGCGTCGCAGCCGGCACATCGCTGCCCGTGCCGAATCCGGTGTTTCCGCGTTATGTGGATAGTGAAGCAAGTGCACAGGTCTGAAAACTTCGGCATTCAGGCTTTCCGGTGCGGAGCTTTGCCCTCGCAGATGGGTGGAAAGGACGCCTATGTCGGACGATTCATCAGATAATGAACGGCCCTGTCTGCATTGCCTGATTGCGGACACCATCGACGACTTCTACGCCGAATATGGATCGGCGAGCGGTGAGAAAGATACCATCGACATGGATGAGATCATTTCAGCGCTGGGAAAGACCATAGCGGAGCTGACCTATGGATCCGATGCACAACTCCGTCAGCGGGTCATCGAGGACCTGATGCGCGAGATCTCGCGCTACGAGGCCGAATACGCGAGCTCACCCGGCTCTGACATGCGCCACTGATCGGTTCAACGCGCATCACATCCGAAACCATGCAGTCCTTTGCAGAGCGGGCAGGTGAGCCCGAAACCAGCTTGATTGACAGCCACTGCCATCTCGATTTTCCGGATTTTTCCGGTGAACTCGATGCAGTGGTCGCGCGCGCGCGGGTCGCCGGGGTTATGCATATGCTCACCGTGTCAACACGGATCAGGCAGCACCAGGATGTATTGGCAATCGCCGAACGCTTCGCCAGCGTCTATTGCTCGCTGGGCACGCACCCGCACTATGCAGAGGAGGAGCTTGGCATTGGCGCAGAAGAGCTGATCGCGCGGGCGGGGCATCCCAGGATCGTGGCGCTCGGCGAGGCCGGATTGGATTTTCACTATACCCGCAGCCCGCCCGACGTGCAGGAGCGCAGTTTTCGCACCCATATCGCTGCCGCTCGAACGAGCGCACTGCCTCTCATCATCCATTCGCGTGAGGCAGATGCCGCAATGATTTCAATTCTGACGGAAGAGACGGCAAAAGGCGCATTTTCAGCCGTCTTGCACTGCTACACGGGAGGGCTCGATCTCGCGGAACGGGCAATCAAGCTGGGCTTGTATATCGGGTTCACGGGCATCCTTACCTTCAAACGATCCGACGAGCTGCGCGCTATTGCAAGGAGCCTGCCAGCAGACCGCATTCTTGTGGAAACGGACTCGCCTTATCTCGCGCCCGGTCCGTACCGGGGCAAGCGCAACGAACCCGCCTATGTGGTCGAAACGGCAAAAGTGCTCGCCGAAGTTCGCAATGTGACGCTGCGCGAGATCGCAGAGCAGACGAACAACAATTTCTTCCGCCTGTTCTCAAAAGTATCCCGACCTGCAATCGCGGCAGCATGAGCCTGCGCGCGACGATTCTTGGCTGCGGCTCATCAGGCGGGGTGCCGCGCCCCGCCCTGGGATGGGGCAAATGCGACCCGAACAATCCAAGGAACCGCCGACGTCGAACCTCGCTGTTGGTGGAAAGGCTTAACGCCCACGCCGTGACTCAAGCGCTCGTCGATACTTCACCCGATCTGCGCGAGCAGCTTCTCGACGCGAAGGTGGACTGGCTCGACGGCGTCCTTTTCACCCACGCGCATGCCGATCATATCCATGGCATCGACGATCTGCGGGCGCTGTTCATGAAGCATCGCCGCCGTGTGGACGTCTACCTCGACGAGGAGACCGCAAATGTCATGCACCTCCGGTTTGCTTACTGCTTCCGCTCGCCACCGGGCAGCGAATACCCTCCGATTGTCACCGACCACCGGGTGGAAGCCGGCCGGATGCTGACCATCAATGGGCGGGGAGGGGCCCTCGCCGTCCTGCCTTTTCTGCAACAGCACGGAGGCATTCCGTCCCTTGGATTTCGGTTTGGCCCTTTGGCCTATTCGTGCGACGTCAGCACCCTTCCAAGCGAGAGTGTGGATGCACTCGGCGGGGTTGAGGTGTGGATCCTGGACGCGCTGCGCTATACGCCGCACCCAAGCCATTTCAGCGTCGACGAGGCGCTGGAATGGATCGACCGGATAAAGCCGAAACGCGCCATCCTGACCAATTTACACGCAGATCTCGACTATGAAGAACTTCGCGCGAGACTTCCGTCGCATGTAGAGCCAGCCTATGACGGCCTCACCATCGAGCTGCGGGGCATAGCCGAGAACTGATCAGCCGGTGCAGCAAATCCTTTCAACAGATTGATCCTTATGCCCTTTTTCTATCGCGGAATGCGCACAGAAAAATATTCCATAATATTCCTTATGCGAATCGTCCCTTCGCGAGAGGATGTGGGGCTGCCAAGTCCAAACCGTAGCCGGCCCAATGACCCCCACTGATGCCGTCGCCCGGCTTCTGGAGATCATGGCTGCTCTGCGCACACCCGCAACGGGATGTCCGTGGGACGTTGCCCAGACCTCTGCAAGCATTGCGCGCTACACGATCGAGGAAGCGTACGAGGTAGCGGACGCCATCGCGCGCAAAAACATGGACGACCTGCGTGACGAGCTTGGGGACCTCCTGCTGCAGGTCGTGTTCCATTCGCGGATCGCGGAGGAAATTGGTGCATTCACTTTCGCCGACGTGGCAGAAGGCTTGATTGCCAAGCTTGTGCGCCGCCACCCGCATGTGTTCGGCGGCGCCAGCGCAGCTGCTCCGGAGGACGTGGAGTCCTTGTGGAAGCGCATCAAGGCCGAGGAGCGCGAGCAAAAAATCGGGCGAAGAGCATCCGGAGCAAATGCCGCCATTTTGGCGGATGTGCCGGTTGCGCTCCCTGCCCTCACCCGTGCCTACAAGCTGCAGGTCAAGGCTGGCGAGGTAGGATTTGACTGGCACGACGCTCGGACCGTCATCGCCAAGATCGATGAGGAGGCGCGGGAGATCGAGGCCGAGCTTGAAAACGGCGAACGTGACGCGGCTGCGGCGGAGCTTGGTGACCTCCTGTTCGCCGTCGTCAATCTAGCCCGTCATCTCGATGTGGATCCCGAGGAATCGCTGCGCGCGGCGAATACCAAATTCGAATCGCGTTCCGCCATCGAACGGGCTCTGGCGACGCACGGCAGAACACCAAGTCAAGCCTCACTGGACGAAATGGAGGAGCTCTGGAACGAAGCGAAAGCGGGCGAAAATCGCTCAGCGCGGCGGGACAAATAACCCGCCCCGCTAATTTAGCTCCGCACCGAAGCGGCGGGCCGACAAAATCGCGCTCTAAGCCTTTCGGCGTTCGCCGGATCAGTTCGTACGGTAACGGCCAAGTGTCCGTTGTCGAGGTCTTGCTTGGCGATGACCTCGCTATGCCTGTGTAACCAGCTGAGACCGGCGCCATCGGCGGCTTCGAGATCGACCGTAAGCGTCAGGCGCAGCCTCGCGAGACGTCGTTCTATCTCGGCAACGAGCAGGTCTGTCCCCTCGCCTGTTACTGCCGAAACAAGCATTGGCCGCTGCTCCGCGTGATACCGGGTCGCTACGTTGCGCACCGAGGCGAGAGCATCCGGCGAGAGCTGGTCGATCTTATTCCAGACCTCGATCACCCGAGCGGTTTTTCCCCCTTCGATGCCAAGTTGCTTGAGCACTTCTTCGACGTCCTGCGCCTGCGCCTGCGCATCCTCATGCGCGATGTCGCGCACATGCAGGAGCACATCGGCTTCGATCACTTCCTCCAAAGTCGCGCGGAACGCGGCCACCAGCATGGTTGGCAGGTCGGCGATGAAGCCCACGGTGTCGGACAGAATGACACGCAATCCGCTCGGCAGATCGATAGCGCGCAGCGTCGGATCGAGGGTGGCAAAGAGAATATCGGCCGAGAGCACGCTCGCCTGCGTAAGCCGGTTGAACAACGTGGATTTACCCGCATTGGTGTAACCCACCAGCGCTGCGACCGGGTATGGCACGCGTTTTCGGCTGTCGCGGTGGAGCTTGCGGGTGCGCTTTACCCGTTCAAGTTCACGTTCGATGCGGGCGAGGCGCTCTTCGATCATGCGCCGGTCGGACTCGATCTGCGTCTCGCCCGGGCCGCCGAGAAATCCAAATCCGCCGCGCTGGCGCTCTAGGTGCGTCCAGGAGCGCACCAGCCGGCTTTTTTGGTATGACAGATGCGCGTGCTCGACCTGCAGCCGGCCCTCCCGGGTGCGCGCGCGGCGCCCGAAGATTTCCAGGATGAGGCCCGTGCGATCGAGCACTTTGGCGCCCCACGCCTGTTCAAGATTGCGCTGTTGCACTGGAGAAAGCGCGCCATCGACGACGACGATGCCAGCGCTTTCGCTCTTCACGAGCCCGGCAATCTCCTCGACCTTCCCTTTGCCGATCAAGGTCGCCGGGCGCGCGGACGCTAAGGGCACGATGCCGGCGCCCACCACCTCAAGATCGATTGCGCGCGCGAGCGCAACCGTTTCCTCAAGCCGCGCCGCTGGCGAGCGCAGCGCCTGGCCTCCCCGCAATTCTGCCCGCTCGCGCGGGCGTGTTCGCAGGTCAGGCTCGAGAACGAGCGCACGGCCTGTGCTTGGGCCCCGTTCGGGGCTCAGCCGATTACGATCATGCTTAAGCCGGCGAGGCTCCAACTACGCCTTCTCTCCGACCGGGTGCTCTTCGGCTCCTTCGAACAGCTGGATAGGATGGCCCGGCATAATCGTAGAAATGGCGTGCTTGTAGACGAGCTGCGAGTGCCCGTCGCGTCGCAGCAGGACACAAAAGTTATCGAACCAGGTGACCACGCCCTGCAGCTTCACCCCGTTCACGAGGAAAATCGTGAGCGGCGTCTTGTTCTTGCGCACATGGTTGAGGAAGGTGTCCTGCAGATTCTGTAAGCGGTCGGCCGCCATTGTCCTTCTTCCATTGTTCCCCGGGACCCTTCTCAGGCCCAGGGTTGTTGTTCAAGGCGTCACGCCCAGTATCGCGGCTCTACATTCGCCGGCCTTGAATACCGCCATTACATTGTACGATTGCGGCGGGCGCAAGCATAAGTTCGCGGCAATTCCCCTGCCTTTTTGCCGGGTTGCCTCAAGCCCGCTCGGCATAGGCGTGAAACTCCGCGCGCAAGGCGCGGGCGACCGAACCTGGCGCTCCGTTGCCGATCGGCCGGTCGTCAATGCGCACAACCGGCAGGACCGTCAGGCTTGCGGAACTCAAAAATGCTTCCCGTGCGCCATAGGCCTCTTCCCGGCTAAACGCGCGCTCCTGCAGTTCCAGCCCCTGGGCCTTGATCACATCGATCAGAACGGTTCTCGTTATGCCGCGCAAAATCCCGCTGTCCGCTGGCCGCGTTATTACCTTGCCCTCCCGGCTGACAATCCAGGCGTTGCTGGATGAGCCTTCGGTAACCTTTCCCTGGGCATCCACGAACCACGCCTCCTTCGCGCCCTGCTCGTGCGCGGCCTCCTTCGCGAGCACATTGGGAAGGAGCGAGATTGATTTGATATCCACGCGCTCCCAGCGATTGTCGGGAACGGTAATGACCGAGACACCCTCCTCGGCCAGCCGTTCACCGGCGGCGAAATCGATGGTTCGGGCGGTTACCACCACAGTCGGGCGTGTGCCGGCCGGAGGGAACGCATGATCGCGCCGCGCGACCCCGCGCGTGATCTGCAGGTAAACGATGCCGTCGCGGACACGATTGCGGCGCAGGCATTCCCGCATGACGAGACGAAGAGCAGCTCCTGACATGGGCATTGCGATGCGAAGCTCGCCTAGCGAGCGCGCCAGCCGCTCCAGATGCCGCCGCTCGTCAATAATGCATCCTTCCCGCACTTCGCAGACTTCGTAAACGCCATCCGAGAACTGATAGCCGCGATCCTCAACCGGGATCGCGGCCGTTCCGAGCGGGACATAGCGGCCGTTCACATAGGCAAGGCGGGACATCGGGTTATGGCCGGCGATATTGCACAGCAGGCGCCATCGCGCCAAAAGCTGTTCGCCTGAATGAGCATTGCATCGTCGCCGCTAGTCGATGCCGAGCGCCTTCAGCTTGCGATGCAGGGCCGAGCGTTCCATGCCCACGAATTCCGCTGTGCGGGAAATATTGCCTCCGAAGCGACTGATCTGAGCGACGAGGTATTCGCGTTCGAATACCTCACGCGCGTCGCGTAACGGCAAGCCCATCAGATGCTCGCCGCCGTCGCCGCCGGGCATCGAGGGCACCATCGATCCGACGTCTTGCGGCAGCATGTCGGCATTGATTACCGCTTCTGGATCGCCGCCCGCGAGGATCATCAGCCGCTCCACGTTGTTGCGCAGCTGACGGACGTTGCCCGGCCAGTCATGGGACTGCAGGACGGCCATGGCATCTTCGCCAATGAGCCGACGCGGCAAGCCGGTCGCGAGCGAGATCTGTTCCATGAAATATTCGATCAGGAGCGGAATGTCGTCGCGTCTTTCCGCCAATGGCGGCACCCGGATGGGCACCACCGAAAGCCGGTGGTAGAGATCTTCGCGGAATTTTCCCGCGGCTATCTCGGCCTCGATATTGCGTCCCGTGGACGAGATGATGCGTACATCGACCTGCACCTTGTTGCTGCCGCCGACGCGCTGAAATGTCTGCTCGACCAGAACCCGCAAAATCTTGTTCTGCGTTTCTCGCGGCATATCGGCAATTTCGTCGATGAAGAGCGTGCCGCCGTGGGATTCTTCGAGAGCGCCGACCTTGCGCCCTCCTCCGTTCACCGGCTGCTCGGCGCCAAACAATTCCAGCTCCATGCGCTCGGGCATCATGGCGGCGGCATTGATGACGATGAAGGGCCCGTTTGCGCGCGCGGAGTGCGCGTGAACGGCACGTGCGGTCAACTCCTTGCCCGCCCCTGCCGGACCGACAATCAGGATTCTACTGTTTGTCGGCGCGATCTTCTCGACTGTCTGTCGCAGCTGATTCATCGACGATGACTTGCCGACGAGCGTCGAGGGAGCGAGCTGCTTTAGCGCCTTCACCTCGCGTTTGAGGCGTGAAGTTTCCAGCGCGCGTTGCGTGACCAACACAAGCCGATCGGCCTTGAATGGCTTCTCGATGAAATCGTAGGCGCCCTGCTTTATCGCCGCGACCGCCGTTTCGATATTGCCGTGTCCGGAGATCATCACGATTGGCAGCTCGGGATGTTGCGCCTTCATGGCATCGAGCAGCTGCAGCCCGTCGAGGCGACTACCCTGCAGCCAAATGTCCAGATAAACCAGGCTGGGCCGGCGGCTCGCGACATGCGCCAGCGCATCATCGCTGTCGCGCGCCGAGCGCGTGATGTAGCCTTCATCTTGCAGAATGCCGGAAACGAGCTCCCGGATGTCTGCCTCATCGTCGACTATCAAAATATCGTCAGGCATGGCTCATGCGTTGGTTGCAAGTTGAGGGACAGCAGCTTCTCGTCGTGGTTCTTGTGGCGCGGTGCTGGCGGTTGCGCTCTCTGCAGCAAAGCGCAGGCGCATCCATGCTCCGCGCTGGCCGCGAACGCGGTCGGCGGCATCGGCTAGCTCGATGCGGCCGCCATGATCCTCCAGAATGCGGCCGACGATAGCAAGCCCGAGCCCGGTGCCTTTTTCCCGGGTGGTGACATAGGGCTCGAGCAGTCGGCTGCGATTCTCCTTGGGCAGCCCAATGCCGTTGTCGACCACATCGATAACGACCTCGTCGCCTTCGCGAGCTGCCCATACCTGGATGTGCCCGCGCCCCAGCGTGTCCGCCGGCACCGCAGCAATGGCCTCCGTTGCATTTTTGATGATGTTGGTGAGCGCCTGGGAGATCAGCCGCCGATCGAAACGCGCCGGCATCGGATCTTCGGCAATTTCGAGGTCGATATCGATATCAGGATTGCCGACCCGCTGCAGAAACACCACTTGTCGCACCGCATCGGCGACGTCCTCCTGCTCCATCACCGGTTTCGGCATCCGGGCAAAGCGCGAGAACTCGTCGACCATGCGCTTGATGTCGTCGACCTGCCGAACGATCGTGTCGGTGCATTGCTTGAACACGCCGCCGTCCTCCTGGATCATGGCAGCATATTTCCGCCGCAGGCGTTCGGCGGAAAGCTGAATGGGCGTCAGCGGATTTTTGATCTCGTGCGCAATGCGGCGGGCAACGTCCGCCCAGGCAGAGGTACGCTGCGCCGTCACGAGCTCCGTGATATCATCGAGCGTGACGACATAGCCGCGTTCCGCCGAGCCGGCCTGCTCGGTGGTAACGCGTACGGAAACATTGCGCTCGCGTCCATTACGGTTGATCGTCACCTGCCCCTGCACGAGGCGCTGCACGCTCGTGCGCGCGTTGGAGAAGATCTCGCCGATCTCCGGCACGATGTCGATGAGCGGTTTGCCCAGCACCTCGGATTCCGAGCAGCCGATCAGCCGCTCCGCCGACCGGTTGAGAATGCTGATGCAGTTATCGGCGTCGACACCGATGACGCCGGCGCTGGCGCCCGCCAGCACTGCTTCGGTGAAACGCCGGCGGCTGTCGATCACATCGCGCGCTCGCACCAGATCGTCGCGCTGCGTGCGCAGCTCTTGTGTCATTTTGTTGAACGTCTGACCCAATTGCGCCAGATCGCCTTCCGAATGCCGGGTGGGAACCTGGACGTACAGATTGCCCGTCGCGACGATCTGAGCCGCGCCGATGAGGCGTCGAATGGGCGCGACCAGATAATTTGCGAAATTGAGTCCGATCCACACTGCGGAAAGAAGCACGATCATTGCGATCACGGTGTACATGAGGCCGAAAGCAATCTGAATGCCGAGACGGCGCGCTTCAAGGTCCGCGTACTGGGCAACGCCTGCCTGCGTCGCGCGCAGCTGCGCGAGCACCCGTGGATCGAGCAGTCGTGCAATGTACAGATAGTTGTCGGTGTAGCCGCGCAGTTTGATGATCGAGGCGACGTAGTTTGCATCGAGA
>JBKPOZ010000061.1:0-7502 GCA_046733355.1 Pseudomonadota bacterium
AAGCCCTGCTCCTGATGGCAGCAGGTTGCTGCCTGATGATGCGGGGCGGCAGGCCGTCCTCGCGCATGGGCATGCGCGTCGCGCACGCGGGTGACGAGTGGGATTATCGAACGAGCGGCGCGTCGTCGCAGATGCGGCATGCCTCGGCGGGTGCGCGCGAAGGGTTCGCACGCGCGGGCGATAGCGCCGGCGACACCGCGAGGACCGCGGGCGAGTACGCCTCGCAGATGAAAGATCGCATCACCGAGACCGCCGGCGATTACGCATCCACCGCCGGCGATTATGCATCGCAGATGAAGGATCGCATCAGCGAGACGGCGAGCTCCTATGCCGACATGGCGGACGATGCGCGGCGCAGGGTTATGGAACGCTCGACGCAGTTCACGCGCCAAACGCAATCGACTCTGCAATCGAGCATGCAACGCGTCCTGCGCGAGCAGCCGCTCGCCGTCGCCATCGCCGGGCTGGCCGCGGGCGCCGCGGTGGCAGCGATGTTCCCGACCACGGAGATGGAGGATCGCGCCTTCAGTGATACGCGCGAGAAGCTCAAGGATGTGGCTGAAAAAACCCGTGACCGGGTGGTCGATGCCGCCGGCAAGACCGGCGAGCGCTTGAAGAGCGCGGCAGAGCGCGGACTGACCTCCGAGGGACTCAAAGACGTGGCCGGCGAGGTCGCCGACACGTTCAAAGGCGCGATGTCGGGACAGTCCGAAGAGCGATGCGGCGCGACGCCGGGCAGTTCCGGAGGAACGAGCGGCTCGGGCCAAAACTTCGGAACGGACCAACGTGCGCAGGGCGGCACGCCGGGCAGTTCAGGTGGAACGAGCGGGTCCGGTCAAAGCTTCGGAAGGGATCAACGTCACCAGGGCGGCGGCAGCCAAAGTTCTAACCCGGCGGGGACCGGCGGGCGGAGCATAAGATGAGCAGCGCCGATCTCAACGCGCTCGAGCGAGACGTTGAACTCACGCGGGCGAAATTCGCCGACGATTTGGCACGGCTGCGCTCGCCGGAGAACTTCGCGCGTTTCAAAGACGACCTGTGGGCGCATGCGCGCGAGAGAAAGGACGGCATCGTCGCCGATTGGAAAGCGCGCGCCGCCGCTAATCCCCTTGCGGTGGCGGCGATTGCTGCCGGAGTGGGGTGGCGCCTGTTTCAACGGCCCCCCATCGCTACGCTTCTGGTCGGCTTGGGGCTGGTCGGCTTGCTGCGCACCTCCCCCTCGCCAGAGGACTACGCCAACGCCGAAGACCTGTTCGATCCCAGCCGGTGGTCCGCGCGCGCCGGCGACATGGCCGACACCGCGAAGCAAAAGGTGCAGGAATGGGGCACCCAGGCAAGCGAGACTGCGCGGGATGCTGCACGCGGTGCCGGAGCGCAAATTGCAGAGACTGCTGCCTCGGTAAGGGACCGTGCCTCCGATGCGCTGCGTGATGCCGGCGGTGTGGCGCGGGCGCGGCTGCATGATGCCCGGGATACGGCCCGGGTGAAATTGAGCGAGTTTGCCGAAGATGCGGCGTCGATATCGGACCATACCTCGGCGCGGCTGCGGGCCTCTATCCCCGACGAAGCCGATCGCGACACCCTTCTGCTCGGCGCTGCCGCGTTGGCGGTTGCCGCCGCGGTCGGGATCGCGGCCCAGCGCCGCGCGCACGAGGAGCTCTAATAAGCCCACCGGCGTGTCCTGCTCGAGACTGGGTATGCGCGGAGCTCAGCCTGAGGTCCTTCTCGAAGATATGCCCGCCGAGCCTACCGTCGCTCTGCTCGACAGAGACTTATTGCGCTCAGACCTATGGCGCTCCTCCTGCGACCGATGGCGGTAATCTCACCTACACCCTGGGTCCCTACGACGTGGCGAGGTCCGGCTACGGAAACACCCCGGTTCGAATGGGTGGTTATGGATACCAAGCGGCGTGCCCGCCTCCAAAAGATGAACGGCGCTCCGTAATCCCGCTCCCCGCTGGTCTCGGTCCCATTGTGTCTCGGTCCCATTAGCGGGCCTGTGTCTTGTTTACGACTCTGCGAGAAACAAACGGCTGCACGGTCGCGAGAAGTCAGACTCTGCCATAGTAGCTGGGAAGCCGACGAACAAAGCCGGGCAACCGGCCGCGGAGCCGGTGGAGCCAAGGGCGGAGGCCAAGGGGAATGCGAGCCAGCAACGCACGCGCCGGACTCAGAGCCGGGTAAGCGTGTCCCATGCGCTGGAGCGCATACCGGCAAAACCGGAACGAAAAACGCTTTGCCGTCATCTCGAGATTTTATTCCCAAAGCCGCGCTCATGTTCCTTGGAAGAATGCTCATCTTCGCAATGACGTGCGGGCTCATTGCTACAGCCGCCTTGCAAAGGGTTAATTTACGGCGACATTTCTGAGTTCGAATCCGACCACCCCAGCCACGCAGTCGGTCTCTCGCAAGTGCGCAGCCCGGCAATCGTCATGCACAGAGTGGCGCTAGACGATGGTCATTTAGAAGTCGAGGCCGAGGCTTGACTTGCCCCGCCGATCGGTCGAGACGCGAAAATAGGCGACGAATTTGCCCCGATGCGCGATCATGGTTGCTTCCAAACCTAGAGAGGGCGACCGTCATGAGCGTCCCGACGAACTTCCGCCAGGAGCGGATCGAAAAGTTGCTGCACGAGCTTCGCTCGGAGGTCGAGCGCGGCATTCTTGAGCACGACATCGACGAAACGCTGACCTTTCGTTTTTACGTTCCGCTGAGTCACGCGATTCCCGACGGCGTGGTGTTCTGTGAATTCCGCACCCGGCCGATGCCCCGCTACGCGATGCAGCCGGGCGACCAACCGCGCCTGCGCGACCAACCGCGTCTGCGCATCGTCAAGAGCGACAATCAAACGTGACCTGTGTAAGGAAGCTAGTGTTTACGCGAGCCCCCCTCGGCAGGGGAAATTCAACCCAGCTCAAAAGGTTATTGGGTAATTTCGGGGCGCCCGGACCTCGGCTGCGGCTCGCTGCCGGGGCAGGTCTTGCGCCGTCGCCTGTCGAGGAGCTGCAGATGCTGCTCGGCCGTCCCCATGATCGAGCTGATCATGGCGTCGAAGCCGACGTGCGACGGATCCTGCAGCGTGCCGAGATCGGAATCCCGCGAGCCGGCGGCGCTCCTCTAATGTCGATGCCCTCTTGGAATAGAAATCGCGCTCCAGCGTGAGCCGCTCCACCTCATTCGTTGCCTGCGCGAGCTCGCGTTCGAGTTCGTCCATCCGCGCTGCCCTCTCTTTGGCCGTCTTAATTAAGGCCCGGTTCTGAACTTCCAACAATGAGGACCGTCTATTGAATAACAGCATTCAATGCTCCGACAGCCCGCGTTATTTATACGCGTTGTTGTTGTCCGGCGTACCTCTTCCAGAGCTGCCTTTGTCGCCTAACTAACGTCCGTCCAAAAAATACCGCTTGATTATTCTACCCCTGGCACAGCCCAGTTTGCATCCTCGTGGTTTCTTGGCAGCGCTTTTCCTTCAGGCACCGCAAGGGATCGCATGATTAAGTTGACACCCAGTGAGATGATGGCCCTGAAAGAATTAGCGGCCGCTGGGCCGCGTGGACGTAAGAGCAGAGCCGTTCGCAGCGACCTCGCGCGTTTGATCCGGGCCCATTATGTCACCGAACAATCAGCAAGCACGGACACCGTGGTCTATGTGATCACGGACCATGGCCGTCGTGCCCTGGCGAGCTAAAGGGCGAGGGAAAGTCTTTCTCCGGCCGCGTTTACGAGCCCGACGCGCGAGGCGGCGATACAATGCAAGATTGAGCCTTCCCCTTCCGTCCCTCGGAACTTAATCCTCCAATTCATCTTCGTCGTCGCCGGCGCCTTGCGGGGTTGTCCCGCGCTGCAGGACATGCCGCAGTTCGCGGGTTTCACGGCCCGCACGCTCGCTCGGATCGCGACTGATCTTGGGCTGCAGCTCGACGATGTCGACGAACTGGTCGGCCTGGCGGCGCAGCTCATCGGCGATCATCGGGGGTTGTGTTGAGGTGGTGGAAACCACGCTAACGCGCACCCCACGGCGCTGCACCGCCTCGACCAGCGAGCGGAAGTCCCCGTCGCCGGAGAATAACACCATGTGATCGATGCGGTCGACGAGTTCCATAGCATCGACGGCGAGCTCGATATCCATGTTGCCTTTGATCTTGCGGCGACCGGTCTGGTCGACGAACGCTTTGGTCGGTTTAGTGACGACCGTGTAACCGTTGTAGTCGAGCCAGTCGATTAGTGGGCGAATCGAGGAAAATTCCTGATCCTCGATGACGGCGGTGTAATAGAACGCCCGTAGCAGATCGCCGCGCGACTCAAACTCGCGTAAAAGCCGCTTGTAATCGATGTCGAAACCCAGCGATTTCGCCGTGGCATAGAGATTGGCACCGTCAATGAACAGCGCGAGTTTTTCTTTGTTTGGGGACATGAGGTTAATCACTTACGAGATGTCGCTCACAACTGTGTGAATTCAGCTCGCGACCGTGGCTATTTAGAAGGTCGCGCGTCAGAAAACGCTCGGCCTCAAGGAAGCCGAGCGTTGTCACTTCAGTGGATCGGGACAATCCGGGCGTATGGCCATCATGACCTCCTTACATTGCAGAGTTCGTGTATCCGAATCACGCGAGCATGCGTGGCCGGTCATCCAATTTTGGGGGAGCTGGCTGGCACCGTAAAACGGAAGCGTCGCGAGGCGGACCGAAAACTGGTTGCGGGCTGCTATCTAAGTGACCGGCGCCGCAAGGTCAACCGTCGACGACCTCACCTCGATACGACGTTCGACGGGCCGCCACAGACCCGTGGTGCCGTTATTTCCGACAGGGACAGGGCCATTAATGGCAAAGTCTTCCGCGCCTAAGTCGAACGGATTCTCGCGCCGACGCTCTCGTCCGGCGACATCGTCATCAGAGACAATTAGCTAATAATCTCGCAGCAGCCGCTCAATATATTCGAGCTCGAGGAGTTACGCCGATGCTTCGGCGAGAACTTCCGCCCCGCAGCTCGAGAATGCGCCACGCGCGCTGCACGTCGATCTCGCCGGCACCTTGACCGTGGTGTCGTCGCCGTAGTCACGCCCGCGCAGGGGCCGGTCGAGCGGGCGGCACCTTCTGGCGCGTGCGCCTTGTGGCGTGCCGAACCTGCCTTGACGCCTTCTCGGGACGAGACGGCAAGCCGGCGCGACGCTCGAGAGCTAGGACTAGCTCGAGGAAGGACGACACTGCACCGCCCCGTGCACTAGACAGCGCATACTTCAGCGCGTTGGCCACGTCGTCGTCACCCGGCGCGCCGCCGACCTGGTGCGCCAGGCTCGCGAGGCGCTCGAGTGCGACGACGCTCCGCTTGCCCGGGTCGAGCTCCCGGCACGCAGTCATCGCTCTCGGCTGCGAGTCGGACTTTCTGGTCATCCGCAGTTGGCGGAGCGGGCGGATCATCTCGCGCATGCGCCGCGGCGCGTTCCGCCACCAGTTCGGCGCGCCCAACCTCACGGTGCAGCGCGCCGACTTGCTCGACGTGATGCGCGGCGCGCTAAAGACCGTGGATTTCCGTCTTGGAACCCGCTGAATCGCCGTCGAACAGTGCGACACGGCTCACGTGGTGACACTCTTACATGCGAAGCGGACGCTCAGAGATGTTGACTGTGCTTACCCTGGAACTGCGGATGCGCCTTCAGAAAATGGTGCAGCACGTGTCGGCGGACGTTGCCGAGTCTCATCTTTTTCGCCACTCCGACTCGTACTTGTATTCGGGCGCAGCCCTGAGCTGATCCTTGTTGGCATTCATGGTGGCTTTCCAGGTCTTTTCGTCTTGGCGCGTTAAGGTCACGGCTTTGGGATCGATTGCCACATAACGCGTACCCATGCCAAGAAATCCACCGACACTAACGATGTATGCTTTTATGGCCCCTGCGTCCGTGAGGACAATGTCGTGAATTTCGCCAATGTTCTCATCACCGGTGTTTTGGATGTTCAGACCGACCAGGCGGGACGCTAAACGATCGTTGGGTTGCTGAGCCATAAAGCCGGTGTTGGTTGGATTGCCAGGCGGCGCATTTTGCGGGAGTGCAGGCCCCACGGAAAGAAATATGAACATACTCGCAGCCAAAGCTGTGCTTTTCACAAAAGCCTCCATCGTTTGTCTGAACCGATCAACGGTCGGAAATGGGTTCTAGTTCCACTTCCGGCTTCATCGCGACTGTCAGCGTCGGCAGCCTCCCGCCGCGCCGCGCTCTCCGCGTCTCACGCGGAGAAGGAAATGCCGTTATTGCGGCCGGCTGCTTGTAACCATCCCGCCGCCGCGGCGAAATCAGCGGTTGCCCGTTGTCCTGTCGGGCAAAAACGAGCTTTCGCTAGCCATGCCGAGGCGTGGCGACGGGAACATAAGCGATCCCACCACAGTTGCCTGCGTGACTGAGCCGTCACGGCTTCCTTGATCTGGAGATATAGGAACATGGACAATAGGGACGTATCCGTCAGCGGCACGCTGCAAGTGAGTCGAACCCAGGAGACCCCGCACTCACCGATGCCCAAGCTGAGCTGCGGCGTCGCCCATGGCAAGAAGGGAACCGAGAAAACAACGGAGCGGGCCGCACCTCTGTAGCTCCGGTCTCATCCCCGGCGTGTAAAGCGCAAAAGTGTGATTGGGATCACAGACGGGCGAGCCTGGCGCGTATATCTCTAATTGCACGATAGGGCTTTCGGTAAAGGAGATGTATCATGAGGACCTCGGATCGCACGGGCATGGTGCTCTACTCGGTTCTGGCCACGCTTGTCATACTCACATCGATTTACATCCCGGCGTGAGGCGGGCCGACACGGTCAAAGGGCAGCTCGGATTGGCCAACGACCTTCGAGCTTGTAGCCACCAACTGAATCGATCCCGGGCGCGGCAATGCCGCGCTGTTATTTTTCAACGGCCGGCCATCTGTGATCTGCCCCTACCGACCGCATCGCGGCGATCGGCGACGAACTTGCGGCCATCATGACGCCGCCGCCGATCCCAACGGCTTGGGGACTTCGCGTGTGGTCGGGACACCACCGGAGGCCCGTGCTTCTGGCTAGAAACACGACGAACGATCCTTCAGCAGCGCCATTGGCAGAAGACGGACGTCGGCAAGCACCCAGCTGCGTTACATTCAGCGTCATCACGGTCATCGACGGATGCGTTCGCCAGATCAGCCGCATCCCGGAATTTGGCACGGCCAACGTCGCCACGCCCAGTGCGCGGAAAATTAGCAGACCATCTGGTTAGGTCAGCTTTGTTTCCAAAAAACCGGACTCATGCTCCGCAACAAAGAGCGTCACTCGAAAATCTCGTCGGCACGTCCGGACAGTGGCAACGGAATTGTAACGCCGAGCGCGCGGGCGGTTTTCATGTTAATGTACAGCTCGACCTTGGTTACCTGTTGGACCGGCAGATCGGCCGGTTTTTCGCCCTTGAGTATGCGTCCGGTATAAATGCCTGCTTGACGATGCGACTCCGAAAAACTGCCTGCGTAACTCATCAGGCCACCCGCGATA
>JBKPOZ010000062.1:0-3457 GCA_046733355.1 Pseudomonadota bacterium
GCCCTGGACAAAGCCGTTCGCCACCCCGGCGGTGCTCGAAGCCATGCCCTTACGGTAGGCCAGCCGGGCCACTCGGCTCGGAAGCATGGGGTCCTTACCATCGGCTTGCTGCGCTGCCGCAAAAACAGTCATTTGACTGACCTGCCTAATATCTCGACAAGCACAGCCAACACCAAGCGTGCTATAAAGTCTAATCTTCCTTTCTAATCGAATTCGATAAATTCTATTTATCGGATGGGAAAAAGCTTCCAATGCTTGATTTCAGGTCGATCGAAACATTCCTCTGGGTGGTCAAGCTCGGAAGCTTCCGCGGCGCGGCGCAGCGGCTCAACACGACCCAGCCGGCGATCTCCCAACGCATCGCCCAGCTCGAGCGCGAATTGGGCGTGAAGCTGCTCAATCGCGACCATCGGGTGGCTTCGCCGACGCCGAGCGGCCGTCAGATGATGGTCTATGCGGAGAAGCTGATCGGGCTGCGCTCGGAGATGATGGCGGAAATCGGCGACCGCTCCGCGATGCGCGGCGTGCTGCGGCTCGGTGTCGCCGAGACCATCGTGCACACCTGGCTGACGCGCCTCGTCAAGAGCGTCAACGAGGTCTATCCGAACCTATCGCTGGAAATCGAGGTCGATATCACGCCGAACTTGAGCGCGCGGCTGCTCGCGCAAGAGATCGAGCTGGCCTTCCTGGTGGGGCCGCTCTCGGCGTCGGGCGTGCAGAGCCGCGTGCTCTGCGACTATCCGATCGGATTTCTGGCGAGCCCGGCGCTTGGTCTCGGCAACGGCCCGGTGGCGCGGCGCGAGCTGGCGCGCTTTCCGATCATCACTTTTCCCCGCAAGACGGTGCCTTACGAAAGTGTGCGCGCGGTGTTCGAACGGCCGGACCTGCCGCCGATCCGGCTGCACGCCAGCGCCTCGCTGGCAACGGTGATCCACATGGCGATCGAGGGGCTCGGCATTGCCGTGATCCCCTCGGCCATCGTCGCGAACGAGCTCGCCGACGGACGGCTGCAACTGCTCGAGACCGACATCAAGATGGCGCCGCTCACCTTCAACGCAAACTGGCTCACCTCCCCCGACATTGCCGCAGTCGAACGCGTCGCCGACCTCGCGCATCAGATCGCGCAAGCGAGCCCGTCGGTTGACGAGGCGCTGCGGGCGCGTCATTGAACAAATGACAGAACACGAATGGAACGAGTGCATGAGCCGAGCCGCATCCAACCTGCAGATCGATTCCGCCCGCCTCTGGGGCACGATTCACGAAACGGCCAAATTCGGTGCGACGCCGAAAGGCGGCGTGCGGCGGCTGACGTTGAGCGCCGAGGACAAGCAGGTGCGCGACTGGTTCCGCAAGGCGTGCGAGGACGCAGGGCTGGAGGTTCATGTCGACGCGCTCGGCTCGATGTTCGGCCTGCGCAAGGGCCGCGATATGTCGAAGCCGCCGATCGGGCTCGGCTCGCATCTCGACACCCAGCCGACCGGCGGAAAATATGACGGCGTGCTCGGCACGCTCGCCGCGCTCGAAGTCGTGCGCACGCTCAACGATGCCGGCATCGAGACCGAGACGCCGATCTGCGTCTGCAACTGGACCAATGAAGAGGGCTCGCGCTTCGCGCCGGCGATGATGGCCTCCGCCGCCTATGTCGGCGATTTCACCACCGACGACATCCTGTCGCGCAAGGATGCCGAAGGCGTCACGGTCGGCGAGGCGCTTGACAGCATCGGCTATCGCGGCACGACGGCGGTCGGCACGCAAAAATTCTCCGGCTTCGTCGAATTGCATATCGAGCAGGGCCCGATCCTGGAGGCCGAGAACAAGACCATCGGCGTGGTCGATTCCGGCCAGGGCGTCTTGTGGTACGACGGCAAGATCACGGGCTTCGAGAGCCATGCCGGCTCGACCCCGATGCCGCTACGGCGCGACGCGCTGGCGACCTTGTCGGAGATCGTGCTCGCAACGGAGCGCATCGCCAGGAAGCACGGGCCGAACGCGGTCGGCACCATCGGCGAGGCCGTGATCGCAAAGCCCTCGCGCAACGTCATTCCCGGCGAGATCGCCTTCACGGTGGATTGCCGAAGTTCCGATGCCGCGATCATGGAGGCGCTGGACAAGGACCTGCGCGCCGCGATCGCCGCGATCGCCGCCCGACGCAAGGTCGAGGTTACGCTCGACCTGGTCTGGCGCAAGCCGCCGACGCATTTTGATCCCAAGCTGGTCGATGCCGTCGAGAACGCCGCCAAGCAGCTCGGCTATTCGCACCGGCGCATCACCTCGGGCGCCGGCCACGACGCCTGCAACCTCAACACCGTGATGCCGGCGGCAATGGTGTTCGTGCCCTGCAAGGACGGCGTCAGCCACAACGAGCTCGAGGACGCAACGCAGACCGATTGCGCCGCCGGCGCCAACGTACTGATGCATACGGTGCTGGCACTCGCCGGCGTCGCGTCCTGATCGGTCCACCAAGCAAGACGGAGATGTGCAGTGCGCGGAGTTTTCGTCGACGCCAATGAATCGCTTGCCGTGATCTTCGAACGGCTGGAGAAACCGGGCGATGCCAAGGTGCGCATCCACCGCAATCCCGACGTCACGTCCGACCAGCTGCCAAAAGTGCTCGACGGCGCCGAGATCGCCGTCATCGACCACACCGCGCTGCCGACCGACATCGCGAAGCAGTGCACCGGGCTGAAGCATGTCGTATTCCTCGGCACCGGCGCGCGCAGCTACATGAATCCGGAGGAGCTCGCCGAGCTCGGCATCTCCGTGCATCTGATCAAGGGCTATGGCGACACCGCCGTGGCCGAATCAGCTGTTGCGCTGATGTGGGCCTCCGCGCGCGTGCTGGCGCAGATGGACCGCGAGATGCGCGCCGGCAACTGGCTGCGCGAGGACGGCATGCAACTCACCGGCAAGACGCTCGGCCTGATCGGCTTCGGCGGCATCGCCGCTGAAGTCGCGCGCATCGCGCTCGGATCGGGCATGCGCGTAATCGCCTGGAACCGCTCGCCGAAGAGCTATCCGGGCGTTGATTTCGTCGATCTCGATACGCTGCTGGCGCAGAGCCATGTCGTCTCGCTGCATCTTCTGCTCAACGACGACACAAGAGGCTTCATCACCCGCGAGCGCATCGCCGCGATGAAGCCGGGCGTCATCTTCGTCAACACCGCCCGGGCCGCCATCGTCGACGAAGCCGCGATGATCGATGCGCTGAAGTCCGGGCACATCCGCCACGCCGGGCTCGACGTCTTCACCGTCGAGCCGCTGCCTGCCGATCATCCGCTGACGAAATTGCCGAATGTGACGCTATCAGCGCATTCCGCCTTCCGCACGCCGGAAGCGAGCGAAAACCTCCTGCAAGCCGCGTGGGAGCATTGCCGGCGGGTTGCGAAGTCGTAGTCGCGTGGGGTGGGCAAAGCGAAGCGTGCCCACCATTGCGAGCGAAGTGTTAGATGGTGGGCAC
>JBKPOZ010000063.1:0-6102 GCA_046733355.1 Pseudomonadota bacterium
GAGAAGACCTGCCCGCCCACCCGCCTCAGCCACCCTGATCGAACTGGCCCTCGAGCCAATGGTATTCCACTGTTACGTTCTGGCCCTCGAAGTAGCCGACTTCGTTGAGGCCCTTGCGGAACGCGGCGGCAAGGGGCGCATCGGATGATCCGGCACTGACGAAGCCCGCGATCGGTGTCGCCAACTGCTGCGCGCGTGCCGCGAGCGGCCACGCGCAAATTTAACCATCGAGATGTTGCTTTTATGAGACACAGGGAAACCCCATAGAAACCCCATAGGAATAGTCCTGATGCTCAGCATCGGGGGAATTCGTCATGAAGCGGGTAATCGTCGCTTCCATTGGGGTGTTCGCATTTGGTCTAACGACTTCGAATGCCGCCGACATAAGAGCGCGGCCTGCTCCATATGCGCCTTCGCCCCGGGTCTACGCGCCTCCGTCGTTCAGTTGGACCGGATTTTACCTTGGCGGCAACGTTGGCGGGGCCTGGGCTCACCGTGACGTGACCGACACCTTCTTTGGCACCAACGTCAATAACGGAAACAATAACGGTGTATTCATCGGGGGAGGCCAGGTTGGTTACAACTGGCAGGTAGGCTACGTCGTTCTCGGAGTTGAGGCCGACTTCGATGGGGTTGCTAATAATAACAACACTGACACCGTGTTCATTCCGACCCTCGGCCCGGTCCAGGGGACTTCCAACAATAGATGGATCACAACAGTGGCTGCCCGCTTTGGCCTGACGAATGACTGTTGGCTCTTTTACGGTAAGGCTGGTGGCGGTTGGGTCGGCAACGAGGATTTTACCGTCACGAATCTGAGGACCGGTTCTTTCTTCAGCATCTCCAACGATAATTCCAACAGCGGTTGGTTGCTGGGCGCAGGCATCGAGTGGGCTTTTGCACCAAACTGGTCGGCGAAGGTCGAGTACAACTATCTAGGGCTGGAGGATCGGACATCTGGTGGCTCCCCATTCTTCCCCGGCGACACCTTCACCCGGGGCGATCGCAACGTTCAGATGGTGAAGGCGGGGATCAATTACCGGTTCAATTGGGGCGGCATCGCCGAGGACCGCGTTAAGCTCCGTTATCTTGGCGCGGATACGCGCTTGGGCAACACCGCTTCCGACACCATCCTCACGCGCGATAGTAAATACCGAGGCGAACTGAAACAGACCATCGTCGAAGGTGGGTTGCTTACGCGCAAAGGAGAGCGACCCGGCGACGCGGCCGCCACGGCGCGCGCAAAGGAGAGCAACCCCAGCCTGCTCGGCCAATACGGCGACTGGGGCGTGTATACCGCTTCCCGCGGTGGCAATAAGCACTGCTTTGCTTTAGCCGAGCCGAAGACCACGAAGATGGAACCCGCTGGTCGCACGCGCGGTGCCTCGTACCTGTTCGTTTCCACCCGTCCCGCCGAGAAGGTCAAGAACGAGGTATCGGTCATCATCGGATATCCGTTCAAATCGAATTCGGACGCGACCGCCGAGATCGGTACCGCCAAGTTCGCGATGTACACCCAAAACGACGCCGCATGGATTAAGAACGTCGCCGAGGAAGTTCGCATGATCGATGCCATGCGCAAGGGCGCCGACCTGACGGTGAAAGGAACCTCGGGCCGCGGCACGCAATCGACCGATCAGTACTCACTCAAAGGCCTCGCGCAGGCGCTCGACAAGATCGAGCAGGAGTGCACCGAGTGACCCGCGGCATTCTGGCAACGCGCAAACGAGTCCAAATAACCAGCAAAGAGAACAGTCCTTCAGTCATGCGACGCATTTCAGGCCGATGTCAGCGCGGCATTCGCTATGCCCTGTGGACGCTTGGCGAGGCCACGACGATGGAAATTCTCGAAAATTGCTATACCTGGCCGTGTGAAGATCGCCGGCAGCGCAAGAACCAAGCGACTGCTTGGCTGGCCCAGTGCGTGTTATTGTTAGCAGAGCTTGGGCCCATGCGCACCTCGGGCTTGGCGGCTGATATGCAAGAAGGAATTCGCAATACTGAAGGCTTCAAGAATTTTTTGATGCGCGGCGACGTCACCGTCGTCGCCGTCGGCTTGGTCGTCGCGTTGGCATTCAGTAATCTGGTCAAGGCGTTCACCGACAACATCATCAACCCGCTGATCGCCGCGGGAGGCGCCATCACCGCTTGAGCCAGCCTCGGGTGCCGCTCAGCCCAAACCAAAAGTGCGAAAGACTCTGGACACTACTAGGAGGACAGCGACACCAAGGTAGTGAACTATGCACAATTGGTATCGCCGGATCCGGGCGAGCACGCATTTCAATCTGTTGCCGGACGTGATGGCCTTGGGCTGCACGGTGGTGTCGACCGTTCTGGTGGCTTGCACGGCTGAAAAGCAATAGAACTGCGGCCGTTTGTCAGTTACCCGATGCAAAACGCTCCCATTGTTCTTGCTGAAACTGAGCTAAGTTTTTTCGCTCTTCCTCCAGCTCACTTATGCGCTTTATAGCATCATTAATTTGTTCCGAGGCGCCGTCGTAATGGTCCGCAATCGACTGACTCGAAAACATAAAACGACCATTTGTGCTTACTTTATACTGCTCAAATTGTTCGATTAAAAATGCAACGTAGCCTGCAGTCGCTCGATAAAACTCTGCGTTCGCCGAAAGCATCTTTGACGTAAGATCCGTGCTTTGCGCCTGGCGTTTATCAATTCCGCTTAGAGCAGCGCGGATGTACCGATCGTCTACATCCAGCGATCGCACAAGAACCTCAACCTTTTCGCGCTCACTCTCGAGAAGAGCTACATAGCGCGACAGCGCTGCCATCGCATTAGCTTCTGCGGCTTCCAGATCAAGACGGTATGCTTCTAGCTGAGCGCGACTTGCTCTTGCGTAATTTAGTTCTTTAGGAAGCGTAGGCGGCTCAATCTCGTCGATTAATTTTTCAATTAGACGGCCGGTCTCATGTGACGCCCTACGTATCTCCGCCATTAATAACAAAAAGACGTTGGAAGGATTATCTTTGACGGCTCTATCAATCTGAATTGGATCGCGAAGGTCCTTCAAGATCGCCACAGCGTCTGTGATGTCGGCGTCATTGCGTGTGTTATGCGTCTGGCGCAGACGCGGTTTGTGCACTGGCCGCGGACGCGGTGAAGGGACTAGTTCCCGGGATGCTCCCGAACTTTGCATTGCCGTTTCGGCATGGACAGCAGGCGCCGCATCCGTTGAGGCCGCCAACAGGGGCATAGCTTGAGCTTGAGCTTCAGCGGCACTAGCCGGCGGCGCGCCGGAATTTGAGCGATTGCGCATGTGGCGCGCCCGACGCGGGTGGGATTTGTCCACGCGGCGCGAAGGCGGCGAAGGGACCGCTTCCCGAGACACTTCAGAACTTTGCATTGCTGTTTCGGCATGGCCAGCAGGCGCCGCATCCCTTGAGGCCGCCAACGGACGCATAGGTTGAACTTCAGTGCGACCAGCCGGCAGGACGCCGGAATTTGAGCGATTGCGCATGTGGCGCGCCCGACGCAAGTGCGATTTGTCCACGCGGCGCGGAGGCGGTGGAGGGACTACTTTCCGGGATACTCCCGAGCTTTGCGTTGCGGTTTCGGCATCACCGGCAGGCAGCGCAGCCGTTGAAGCCGACAGCGGGCGCATTGGTGGAACCTCAGTGGGACCAGCCGGCGGCAATGTCGCGACGCTATAATTTGAGCGATTGCGTATGTTGTGCGGCTGGCGCGGACGCGATTTCTGCGCCGGCCGCGGACGCGGTGAAGGGACTAGTTCGCGCGATGCTCCCAAACTTCCCATTGCCGGTTCGGCATCGGCAGCAGACGGCGCAGTCGTTGAGGCCGCCGCCGGCCCCACAGGTTGAATGTCTGCGGCACCGGCCGGCAGCAATATACTTCCCTGTTCCCGGATTACAGAATCTTGCACTGCCGTTTCGGCATCGTCCGCATGCGGTGCAACCGTTAAGGCTGCCACTGGCCGAACAGGTTGAACCTCGATGGAACCAGCCAGCAATATCGGGAGGACATTATCTGGGATGTTGCGTATTTTGTGCGCCCGGCGTGGAGGCGGTTTGTGCATCGGCCGCGGACGCGGTGAAGGGATTAGTTCCCGGGATGCTCCAGAACTTCCCTTTATCGTTTCGGCATCACCGGGAGGCACCGCAGCCGTTGAGGCCGACAGCGGCCGCGTTGGTTGAACCTCAATGGGGCCAGCCGGCGGCAATGTCGGGACCGCGCCTATCAACTCCTCTTCGGTCAGCTGATTCCTGAAGCTGACTGCTACGAGGACAGCGATCGCAGCGAGTGAAATGATTGCAACGGAGATCAGCGTCGGTTTGCCGATTGATGCGGTGGGTATTTGAAGGAACGTACGCAGCACCACCTGCATACCTCACTCATACCCGAGCACTGCGGGCGCGGCCCTCTCCCGCAGCTTTCTTGCTAAAACAGCGGCTTCTGGCAATGAGTCCAACGAAGGGAGTGACACTCGCATTTGGCGTGTTGATTGACGCAACAAGATGATCGGTTGTTCGCGCTATAGTCGTAAAAGAGAGTGGGAGGCTCTGTAAGGCCCCAATACCGTTCCCAATACCTTTCAGGTAAACCCCTTCAGGTAAGCTAATACTTTTCTGAGTAGCGCCGGAATCTTTTGTAACGACCGCGCCCTCGCGCACGTTCGTAAGGGATAGTCAGCAACCTCTTTGCTTCCGCCTGCGATAGCTTGCGCCCGATCATCGCCTTCGGCACTTCCCATTTGCGTGCAGATCGATGACCACGTGTGCGGGAGGATGCCCGGGGGATGCTGGCGCCCCGGGCCGCAGTTCAAACGCGGATAGTCTCCGTGGCCAGAATTCGGCTTGATTTCCAGAAATCTGCCCGATCTTTCAAAGTGATAATTTCCGCCGACATCTCTGAGTTCGAGTCCAATATGCCCAGCCACGCAGTCAAGTCTCTGTGAGGGTGAGCCGCAGCTAGGCCGCCTTCGATCCGCGGTGGCGGCGGGCGATGTGGCTCTCGACGCTGAAGGGGAAGAAGATGCATATCGTCGCGGGCGTCAGGGGTGAAGTGCTGTGATGGATCTCTCGTGGATTAGCGCGCTCGCGCCCTGGCTGCTTACGCGCGAGACGGCGCTGCTCCTCGTGGGCGGCTTCGTCGTCGGCATCTTCTCCGTCATCTTCGGCGGTGGGTTCTTCATTTCCAACCTTGCTGTGTTGGGGCCGCGGGATTTTGCGTTGCTCGAGCCGCATTTGCAGATCGTCCCGATCGCCAGGGGCGAATTCTTGCATCTGCCCGGAGATGAAATCAAACAGGTCTACTTCCTACACAGCGGCATCGTCTGCCTGATGGCGATCTCCGATGATGGCAATGCAATCTCCACGGCGAGCGTCGGAAGTGAGGGAGCGATCGGTACGATTGCGGGAACTGGGTTCGTGCGCGCCTTCACGCGAGCGCTAGTCCAGGCGCCGGGGATCGCCTCAAAGATCTCGGTTCCGCACTTGCGCCGCGCCGTGAGCAAAAGTGAGGCCATCAGCGATGTCCTCACTCGTAATGCCCAGCCACGCAGTCGGTCTCTCGCAAGTGCGCTGCTCAATTGCCCTCGTTTTTACTCAACAGCAGGACTACTTCAGCGACGGCATCTTCCGAGGACATCGTGGCGCGCTGGCCAGCGGCGCGTCAAAACCGAACTGCGCCCGCTGGTTTCCCTTGCGGCGGCTCCTGCGTTGCCTTGCAGACTATTTGCGCTCGGTGACCGGCGACGCAATTCGTTGAGCTTCATCGAACGCCAAGCTAACCACTGTATCGCGCGTCTCTGCCGGAAGAACAGCTAACAAATAATGCAGATATTTGACTAATTTGTGTTTTTGACCACGCCAATACCCAAGGAGGCCTGCGCATATTAGGAGAGGAAGCAGATAAAATTCAAAAGCTGCGACGAGGGTTCCCACGGCTCGTCTGGAGCCAAGGGATAAAGTGCCAAGTTGAAGGCGATATAAGAAATCATTACCAGGAGTACAGCGGCCATTCCTCTGCTCGAACATCGGGTCCCGATCCATCGGCCCACATAGTAGGCACAGAGGATTGTTGGAGGAAAATTTACTAGAAGGATAAGCGCTGTCTCTTATACACAT
>JBKPOZ010000064.1:0-15274 GCA_046733355.1 Pseudomonadota bacterium
CACCCCACGCAACCGCTGTGTACGCTTCGTGTTCGGCGTTGCCGCCGCCTCACGCAACACTCGCTTCAGGCGGCTTGCTAGGTCTTACCTGTGCCGGACTTGCACCGGCTGAATCGCGCCAGCTTTGCCTGGCGCCTTCCACTTACTCGATCACCTCGTCGGCTCGGGCGAGCAGCGTTGGCGGCACGTCGAGGCCGAGTGCCTTGGCGGTCGTCACATTGATCACGAGATCGAACTTCGTCGGCTGCTCGACCGGGATATCGCCTGGCTTCAGCCCGCGCAGAACTTTGTCGATATGGTCAGCAGCGCGCCGATACAAATCCGCGTAATTTGGTCCATATGACATGAGACCTCCAGCTTGGACATACTCCTTTGCGATGTTCATCGTCGGCAGTCGAGCGCCTAGCGCCAACGTATTGATGCGAACCCCGTTCGTGAGTACCAGCGGGTCGCCAGAGATGTGAAGGGCATCGCTGGCACCCCTGAGCGCCTCGAAGGCGGGCGTAATCTCCTCTGCTCGCCGGATTCCGAATCTCGACACCTGAAGGCCAAGCTTACGGGCTGTCGCCTGCACCTCGTCCATTTCGAGCACGACCGAAGGATTGTCGGCATCGCCAAGGATTCCCAATCGGCGGAGTTTGGGCACGATCTCCTGCAACAGTTCGAGCCGCTTGGCAGCGAGGTCGGACACCATGATCGATTGGCCAGTGAGGTTGCCACCCGGCCGTGCAAGACTTGCGACTAGGCCGGTGCCGATCGGGTCGCCGACCACTGTAAAGACGATCGGGATAACCGATGTCGTCTGCTTTGCCTGGACGGTTGCTGGAGTTCCGTGCGTGAAAATGACATCGACATTGAGCCGCACGAACTCGGCCACGATCTCAGCGTAGCGCTCAGCGCGTCCTCCGCCCAGCGATATTCGATGGCGACGCTGCGGCCTTCGATCCAGCCGAGTTCATGCAGTCTCTGCACAAAAGCGTTAGTCCATTGAATCTGGGCCGCAGGCGTGTTTGCACCCACGTACCCGATAGTGGGCAGCCTACCCTGTTGCGCTTCCGCCACGAGCGGCCATGCGGCTGCTGCGCCGCTAAAAGTGACACCGAATTCCCGACGACTGATTTGAATTGCCATGAGACCCTCCGGTAGGGGGTCGCATCATGCAATAGAGGGAACGATATCAGCTTTAGCGGAAAGACGAACAATAGTTTTGCGCTGCGAAAGTCTTGAGCCGCCAA
This sequence comes from Pseudomonadota bacterium, assembly GCA_046733355.1. GTDB lineage: Bacteria > Pseudomonadota > Alphaproteobacteria > Rhizobiales > Xanthobacteraceae > VAZQ01. The sequence continues at coordinate 1,236 of JBKPOZ010000064.1, forward strand.
GGTCCGAGGTGGGTCATCAGCACGCATTACTGCGCCGCCGCAGCAATGGCCGGTTCACATCAATGAGCAGACATCTACCAAGACGACTCGTAGCGTCGCATCAGTGTCATGAATGGACTCATACTGCAGCAAAAAAGCCCTAGCCGGACTGCATTTCCTCAGCTTTCGCCCGTATGACCCCGGTAGCGATCCAAGCTCTCGGCCGAGCAGACTGCGCCGAGATCGTAGAGTTCAGAAACCGCCTTGGCGCCCGATGGCAGCGTCACCCACGGCTGCTTCGAAGACGTGAAGATGTGAATGTCCGGTGGGCAGAGATCGGGGTTGTCCATGGTGCCGACGCGGACGAAGCGAATGGCGGAACCGGCTTGCGGATAGTTGCTCAAATCGGATCCGGCAAGTCGGGCAGCGGGCAATTTTCTGGCCCTTGCCGCTCGCCGAGGGCGTCCAGACAAGTTCGGGCTCAACGCCGGTATGCACCACACGATCGGCTTCGTAAAGAGCGTTGAGCGCATGCGCGGTTCCAGTCTCGCGCTGGCACCATCTGCAATGGCAAGCATGAACAATCAATGGTGGTCCGACCAGACGATATCGAATCTGCCGGCAAGTGCATGCGCCTTCCATGTTCAGCTCAATCGCAGTGGCAATAGGTCATTCTGTGGTCAGCTTGGGGCATATTCGGTCCACACGAGTTGGAACGAATAGAGCTCGCGATCCATTGGTTCTCTGTGAGGTTTTTGACTGTCGTCATAACGGGGCTTTCATTGATAGCCCCTGGGGCACACGCCTTAGAGCTCCTGAACAAGATCGGGCTGCCGAAGACAGAGTACTTTATTGTACAGCAAATTTACAGCGGGTGGTGGATAATCGGTCTTTTGCTACCCCTCGCGCTTGCGGCTAATGTTTTGAACGCAATATTTCTTAGAAACGACAAGACCGCCATGATGCTGTCGATCGCGGCAGCAACGCTAATCGGGCTCAACTTAATTATCTTTATGCTGTTCACTCAGCCGGCGAACGCCGCGACGCAGAATTGGACCGTCCAGCCCGAAAACTGGGAAGCTCTTCGCTCACAATGGGAGTACTCGCACGCCGTCAACGCGGCAGTAAATTTCGTCGCCTTTTGTTGCGCCGTACTCGCGTCAAAAAATAAACCGACAACTCCCTTTAACAGCAGATCACTTTAGATCGAGCGACAGGTTGCGCGTGCATAAGGATGTACTAGCTGGCGTCATGCGGGTGCCGCGCGATCTGGTTGCAACATGCTGACTCGATTGCCCTCAGTGTCGGAAAACGCAACGTAACGGCCGACACCGGGAATCTGCGTCGGCTCGCCGAGAACCTTGCCGCCCTCTTTTCCCACGCGGCGCATTGCGGCCTCGATGTCATCGACTGCGATAACGACTGACGGGTGTTGTGCGGGCCAGTCAGGCTTCTTGGGAAAGAATCCCCCATTGATCGCGCCGGCGGGGGCGCCAGGCTTTGCATCCGATTCCGCGGTCGTGACCAGAACATAGTCGCCCATCTCTGGCCCGAACATCTGCGTTTTCCAGCCGAAAGCATTTCCATAGAACGATGCCATGCGCTTTCGGTCCTCCGCGGGCATCTCAAAATGAACGACCGGACTCATCTTGGTCATGGCGGTTTCCTTTCCGAAATTGAAGATTCATCATATGCCATGCAGCTGGCGGGACGACAGGAATCACCACACCTGTCGTCCGCCTTTGCTACTTAACGTAATCACGCTGCGATTTTCACGCTTGTCAGCTGCGGTGTCGCGCGAAATGCGATCGCAGCCCGGTTCCAAGCATTAATCGCGACCACCGCGGCAGTAAGATCGACAAGTTCCTTTTCGGAAAAATGTCGGCGCGCCTCCTCGTAAACCTCATCTGGCACATGCTGGTCGGCGATCTTCGTCACCGCTTCAGTCCACGACAGGGCGGCGCGCTCCCGCGCGCTGAAAATTGGCGCCTCATGCCAGGCGTTAAGCAGATGCATCCACTCATCGCTTTCCCCATGCTTGCGCGCATCGTTGGTATGCATGACGATGCAGTAGGCGCAGCCGTTAATCTGTGAGGCACGGATTTTCACGAGATCGAGTAGCTTTCGCTCCAAGCCGCTGTTATCAACATAGTTCTGTAAGCCGGCCATCGCTTTAAACAAGTCGGGGCTCACTTTCCTTACATCCAACCGGGGTTGCGTGGACTTGTCTGGCATATTGTCCTCCTGTTCCTCCTCGCTCTCTGGGAATAGGAAACGGGACATCGGCCCGCCAGAGCAGGCCGCAAATCGAATCCTCAAAAGATTGCGATCTATGCGAGGACGGAACCTGGGTTTGTCGTGGACAGAGCAAGTATCACGTCAGCGATAGGCTGGGCAGGTCACAATTCGCGGACTCATCGATGGAGCCGCGATGCCGACTCCCGAGCGGCGGGTACGCGAGAATGTCGCATTCATGCTCAAGGGCGGACCTTGTTTAATCATCGCCGGCGGCACATCGGCATGAGGTCTGCTTCGGTCAGTCATCCGATCTTTGGTCAGCTGGCTCGGCACTCGCGTTCGTGCCAAACGCCATGAACATCAGCCGCGCCGCGCTGCTTTAATCGCGGCGACATCGATCTTTTGCATGCCCATCATCGTATCAAATGCGCGCTTTGCTTCATCACCGCCGGCAGCTAACGCCTCGATGAGCACGCGCGGCGTGATTTGCCAGGAAACGCCCCATTTGTCTTTGCACCAGCCGCACGCGCTTGCCTGGCCACCACCGACGATCGCGTTCCAGTTGCGGTCGGTCTCCTGCTGATCGTCGGTCGTGATCTGGAATGAGAAGGCTTCGTTATGCTTGAATGCGGGACCGCCGTTTAGGCCGATACAAGGGACCCCAGCAACCGTGAATTCCACCGTCAGCACGTCACCTGCTTTGCCGGATGGGTAGTCACTAGGTGCACGGTGGATGGCGCCCACCACGCTGTCGGGAAAAGTTTCGGCGTAGAAGCGGGCAGCAGCCTCGGCGTCCTTGTCATACCAGAGACAAATCGTGTTTTTTGCCATTGCGATCCCTTTATATTTGATATTTGAGCCCAAGTTCACGGTCGTTTCCTATCCGCCTTCCTTGAGATAGCCGGCTTCGGCGGCGTTCTCTACAAGATTTTCCTTTTTGTTTCGCGATCCGCAGGAACCACATACGGCAGCTTCACTGTCCGCCCCAGTCACGGCGGGCTTTGGCGAACATCGGTGCGAGTCCGCTTTGCCCCAATCAGCAGACCTTGCTCAAGCTGATGCACTCGTCCGAGTAGTGCCATGTGTGGACGGCTCCGGGTTGCCAAGAACTTTCTTCACGTCGCAGACTTGGTCGGTGCAGCCATGTGTTCGGCCTGTTTGTGCGGTTCACATGACCGTTGGACATAATGCCCTCCGCGGATCAGGTCCCGGCTCAAACCTCGCATTCGAGAAGCAATGGCACTAGTGGGTTGTCCTGACCGCCGGATCGACCGGCTCTGCATTACGTGTTGTTCGTCCTCCCAACCTTCACATCACGCCAGCGAGTAACCCGGTAAGCCAGGGCCGATCATGGGTGCCGTGGAGTTTGGCGTAGCGGATCACCGCAAGTGCGCCGGCCACAAACAAGCCGCGCAGATAGCGATCACCCTGTTTGCTGATGCTGCCGAGCGTCTCACGGCCGCCGCTCGAGTGCTGCTTGGGCACCAACCCAATCCAGGCCGAGAAGTTGCGGCTTGATCGTTCAACTGACGCCGGATCACCCCCATGGCACTCGCGTGCCGGTGGAGGAGCCGTCCACAGCATCACAAGCGGCCGTGAGCAGATGCAGCGAATAGAATAAATGCTGACTTGCTAGCCCTATTCTATCACCTCGTCGGCAGCGACGAGCAGGCCGGGTGGTACAGTCAGCCCAAGCGCCTTTGCGGTTTTGAGGTTCACAACAGTTTCGAACCTCGTCGGCGTTTGCACCGGAAGCTCGGCGGGATTGGCGCCGCGCAGGATGCGATCAACATAGGATCCCGCCTGTCGACACAAGTCGACGAAGTCAGTGCCGTAATACATGAGACCGCCCGCTGCGACGAAAACACGGAGCGCGTAAACCGCGGGCAAGCGATGTTGGGCTGCTAACGCGATAATAAGATTACGATGTACAACGGTCGAGGTATCTGGCGGCAGCACCAGCCCACCATCCGGCTCACGCGCGAAGGTCTTGATGGCGCGCTCGATGTCGGCGGCGTTATCGACTGGCGTGGGCACTAGGTCTATCGCGAGCGATGAAGCCACGGTTTTGGCCGACTGCAGGAAGTAATTGAACGCCGCCGTTCTTGGATTAGCGACAAGGGCAGTGCGCGTAAGATTCGGTGCAATTTCCTTGAGCATCGTCAGCCATTTGCCGATGATGCCCTCCTCGTATTGCAATAGGCCGGTGAGATTGCCGCCTGGCCGTCGCAAGCCCGCAACAAAGCCCGAACCGATCGGGTCGGCGACTCCAGCGAAGGCGTAGCCGGCGAGGACTAAAGAGCTGCGTGCGCCAGGTATCCCGGGGCCTAAGACTCTCACCCCCTGCTGCAGAGGAAGGCAATAACGAGCAAGAACCCATGGCCCGTCGAGTTGTGGCCCCCCGTTCCCGTCCTTATCGGGTCTTCCATTCTGCACGCTTTCGCGCGATGCATTCCCGTATAAAGCGGCTTCGCGCGAAAATGCGGTGCCCAAACTTCTTTTTATTGGCCTCAGCTTTGCAAGCTCGTAACGCTTCTCCTCTAGAGAACGGCTCTTTTTTGGCCACAGTCCTCTCCTTTTGCCTTCGGGGACTTGCTTTCGGCGACTATTGAGGACCGTACCAAATTCTGGCAGCAGGTTCGCCTTGTGGGCACGGATATTCTGAGCCGTTTGACGATCCCCGCAGTGGCGGTCCGCCAGCAACGCCGGGTGTTCTTCGCCCATCCCCCCGCGAGGGCTCGCCTTCCACGGTCCTAGTGATCGCCGCGGCGAATGCGCTGAGGTAGAAAGGGCCTCCGCGAGGACCATTGTCCCGCTATACGAATGCGGCTCTGCCCCGAATGCAAACGTATGAGCGGCCCTGAAAGTGCCGGCGGATGCGGCGAGAAATCGGGAAGCAACGCTGGGCGTCGTCTACGCCACTGCGGGTGGTCAGAACCTGAACAGTCCCGGGAAGATTTGGTGAAGGGACGGTAGGGGGCCGTCGCTCCTACCGTTCCGCGCGGGGCGCCGGACCGGTTTTGTTTCACCGGCATTCCTTTCTGCCTGCCGCGCCGCCGGCGCACTCGTTCCGACAGTCGTCGGTCCGGAAGTTGCTGGAGACGGCGGCGGAGGAGCCGTTTCGAGTGCCGACTGGTCGGTTTCAACTCCGCTGCGTGGCCAGCTAAAATCGTCGGCGCGCCCGCGCGGCACGGGCACGGGCTCACCCTTGTTCAACACCCGACCGGCGGTTGCGTCTCCACCAGCGGGGATACGGGTTACCGTGGTGCCACCCCCCAACAGCTCTTCCGATTGCACATGGTTGACGGTGAGCGGCACCACCGGTCCAACGGACGGGCGTTGCGACGGTGCACCTTGCTGCGTCGGCGCACCACCGGGTTTCGCCGCTCGCTTCTCAGCCTCCGTCGGGATTGGTAGCGCGACCGGCGCGGGGCGATTAGCCAAATAACGCTGGATTTCCTTGTCAACGTAATGCGCCAACTTACGGGCGCCGAACTGCGTAAAATAGATTCCGTCACCGCTACGTAACCGGCGAATCTGCCCTTCGTAATCCGCACCTTGCGGCGAGAAGTGGCCGTCCTCGTCCACGAACCCCTCCCAGACATCCACATAGGTGATGCCGGCCTTCTCGGCGCGGCTGCGGTAAAGTTCGTTGAGGTAGGCCGAGTCGGCACTGAGCTTGGTGTCGCGCTGCGAGGGCAAGCCCACCCAGATTACCGGCACCCCGGCACTCTTGAGCGCCGAGATGGTTGCATCAATCCGCTTGATGTAAGCGACTTCCCATTTCTCGGTGTGGAATTCCCACGGCCCGTAGGAAGCAGCGCGCGCCGGTTCGGCCGGCGGTGTTGGTTGCTGCTCCGCATCCGTTTGCGGCGGCACTGCGGCCACAGGCGGCTGCTGTACCCGAGAGGTAGGCTGTTGCGGCACCTGCGGAGTATTGGGCTTAGGTGCAGTTGGGGGCACGACTGCTGGCGGTTTTTCCCGAATGGACTGCCGATCATTGTTGCCAATCATCATCACGATGAACTTGGGTTTTTCGGGCCCGAGAATTTCACGCGCCACCAGCGGCCACTCAGTGTCGCGACGGGCGTCATAACGGATGAGTCCGGAGTCCGTGCGGTGCTTACGGAGTATCGCGATCTCCGGTTTTTCCGAATATGCCTCCTCAAGGCCGTAGGCGAGCCAATCCGCGTTGGCGTCGCCCACGACCAGGATACTGACGGTGGCCTCGGGTTTCTTGTGGGTAGGCGGCGGCGCGCGCGAGAAGTCAACCGGAGCTTCGCGTTTGCGCTCGTACCCGCTATCTCGCTCCCGATCTCGTCCGCGCTCTTGGTAACGCGGCACATTCCGCGGCTCATAATAGCGAGGTTGAGGCGCCCACCAGTATCCAAAAGGTTCAAAACGACGCGGCCGTCCCCAGTCCCAAAATTGGGCATTGGCCGGCATTGCGACGGTCAACAAGCTCACGGCGCTCAAGATCGCTGCTACCAATACGCGACAGAGCTTCGAAAACGGCATGAACTCAACCTACAGAACCGTTACCGCCTATCTAACCCCGCAGTACCTGAACCGTTCAAGTTGATCGGCGTCTGCAACTCCACAATGAACGGATCAGATACTCAGCGCCAACAGCATAACGATGGTGATCCCAACCGCCAGCATTGCAACCACGACCGAGTCATACTCAAGCCAAGACCGCCCCTGTACGCGCATGACGGGAGACCTCGCAAAAGAGCAGAGGCCACCATTGCGGCGGCCTCCCTGCGCGGCGTTCCGTGGTTCAGCAGGATCGGAGCCGCAAAGTCCACTATAGCCGCTGATTGTTTCAGCAGTATTTCAATCAGGTTTCGTGGACCTCCTTTCGGCGAGTGCACGCGCTTGAGTACCAGGAGATTAGGAGTCGCAGGTACGGGCCATTTTCGCCAAAGGAGAACGGTGGACAGAACTGACAACCGATTCACAGCCTTCGGGTAATTGCATTGCCACGGTATTGGGATACAGTGGCAAACGGTCTGTCTTGTACGCTCGGTCTACGGTTTGCATCGAGAGAGCCGTCGCTGAAGGCGCTGACGAAGTGCTTGAGGCGAGGGAGGGGACAATCAAGAGCATTGCGAAAAGTACGATGCAGCCTCTACCGAGACATGGAAACCCACGATTTATCGAGCTAATCAGATCAAACCTCACACGCATGGGACCCCTCCCCCCAAATCACGGCCCGAAAACTACTGATTGTGGCCACGCAGGAAAATTCAGGTAATCAACCTAAGGAAATCCCCTTAGGGCCACTGCCTGCCTCATGAGGGCAGCTTTCCCCCAGCAGAATCAGAGCCGGAGTGCGGATGATAGGCGCCGATTGTTTTAGCAGTATTTCAATCAGGTTTCGTTGACCTGCTTTTCTGATAGGAGTCCGCGTGAACTTCTCTAGTGCTCGCCAGTAAGGCGAACCCTGTACCGATAGAGAACTGCGCTAATGGTCAAAAGCCGCTGAACGGCCAGGGGGCAAACTGCCGCGGAGGTCGGTAGCCAGTTCGTTTGCGGCGTTCTTCCTGCACAGCCCCGACCTTTCACCAGCGTTCGCTGCCGCCGGGCGTGCTCCTACCGGCACAAACCGGATTGACGTTTAGAAGCCTGCGGCTCTGAGAGGGCGTTTATCGGCCGCGCCACGCAGCACCAATTCCGATGATCGCCAATGCTAAGGAGAAACGAGCCGGTGAACTGGCCAACCGCAATGGACGGTCGCCTGGAAACCTCACCTAGAAAGAAGCTGCGGGTTTAAGTCATGCTAAGCAGAGCCACGTTGCGAGGGCTGATGGGGATGAGCGGTGGGGCTGGCCTGACTACGACCAATAACGAACGAGGGTTTCTGCGCAAGCCAAGTCCCTTCGAAGGGCATCAATTGTTCGCGACGGAAAATTCGTACCTGCTGGTTGTCTCGATAGTATCTTTGGCCAAACCAAGCAAAGCCTTAGCTGCGGCGCGACAGGCAGCTTGCTCGTCGGGACACTCGACACCCTCCTTATCCGAAGAGACAGTCTGCCCATCCCAATACTCAAAGTAGCAGCGCGGCATATTTGGTCCCATCACTCACAAAGCGGTTGCAGGGGGCATTATCGACCCCCTTCGGCCATCTGCCCCAGTCCTCTTCAGCTTCACGCCTCACTGCCGGCGCTTGCGGGTTCTTGCTCTTCATCCAGTGGAGCGAGCGGCCCGAGCTATAGGGCGAATCCCGGGGCGCTTCGACACGATCCCGAACGAACAGGCGCTTGGGGCGTCGTTTGGCCCCGATTTCTTTTTGCCAGCCCTTAACACGCGGGAATAAAAGCGTCGGTATCACAGTCGGTGAGCTAAGTACCTCTGCGGTACGAAACTCAACACTTCCGTCCGCTGCGAAGAACAGGCGGGGCTTGAGCATCCCAAGGCGGACGGCATGGACGATCTTTCTTGCAAACTTCGCGCCGGCCCAACCGGCAAGTCGGAACAAGACCGGGCCACGATGCACCGCGCCGCTCACGAACTTCAGCGGCTTCAGGTGCAGTTGCAGGAGGGCAGAAATGAAAACATGAAGCTCGGGCGTCAAGCCGATGAATATCGTGGCAAAGAGCCCGTAGTTGATCCCTATTACGGTTGGGGCGACTAGGATTCAAGCTACTTGTTGCAGATAGGCAACACTTCAGCGCTTCAGGCAGCGACGCTTGCGGGCTCCAAAGGGCTCAGTCTCGCCAGAAGTCCTTGAACCTGTTCGGCGCCATCTCGGTATATCTGACCGTGTGCTGGATATTCTTATGACCAAGGTATGCCTGTAGAGCCCGAGTGTCGTGGCCCTTATTGGCTAGGGCAAATCCACAAGCATGTCTGAGCATATGCGGGTGAACCTTGATCTCGATCCCGGCAGCTTCCGCAGCCCGCTCCAGCATCCTGGCAAAGCCGGCAGTAGTGAACGGCGTGCCGCGCTCGGATACGAATACGAACGAGGTAAAGCCGGCAGTGGTGAACGGTGCAGTTCCGTTCTCCCGCTGTAGCTTGCGCAAGGCCCGCATTTCATCGCCCCGGAGCGGGTGAGTGCTGGGCGTGCCGTTCTTGACTCTACGGACGTGCAGGGTGGCCGATTTGAGGTCCACCTGGCTCCATTGCAGGTCGCACAGCTCAGACGCCCTCAGACCGTGCCTGTAGGCGATCAGGATCATAGAGGCGTCCCGATGGGCCCACCTATTCCCCTTCGCGGCCTCCATGAGGCTCTCAACCTCCCTAGGGGTGAGATGCTCGCGAGTACGGAGATCCCTGTTCTTAGCCCTACGCGGCCTGACTGTTCGATTAACAGTGCTCGGGGATACGAGCCGGAGCTGTGCTTTTGCCATGATAAAGCCTCCAACAGAATTGCACTGTTGGCACAATGCACTTTTTACGAACAGTGTAAATAGCTCAGCGATCCTTCAATCGCCATCTCAGTGGCCGTGTCTTTGGAATCACAGGCTCAGCCCATCTACGAGCCGCATCACGAGCGCTGAACCATCTTGAGTGCGTCCAAGGCTTTTCCCGATAGGCAATCTCCATAATGGCCGTGGTGGTGACCGCCGTGGAGCCCGCCGCGATCAGCATCCTCCTCGCAATTCGCTCAACCCTTCCCTCCCGGTGACCTGGGCCTCCGGGGATCAGATTGGGCGAGTTAGTCGGTCGGGAGTGGGTTTTCATGAGAGCGAGGGCCACCATCTATCTTCCATGACTACCAAGAATTCCATGGGTTCTACCTCTCCGCCAAAAGTGGTTGTATTTTTTTGAAACTGCTGAAAAGCATGGAACGCATGGCAGGCATGGAAGCTGACATTCAGAACCGCCGGGAACTGGTATGACGAGGTGGCGTTTTCTTGGCGGAAGCTCAGGAGGCAACGATGCGCCAAGAAAAAGGTCGCACGGTCGAGACGCCAGTCGAGGCCCGCGCGGGATTTCGTGATCGCCCAGTGCTCGTTGTCCTCGGTGCCAGTCTCGTTGTCGCGGCCATTGTATTCGGGCTGCTCTGGCTTTGGTTTGCCTCGCACACCCCGCCTGGAGCCTGAACCGGCGTTCCCGACGGTTGCCTCAAGTCCGCCAGCGATGATGAGGTGAGGGGGCCATCGAAAATAGCTTTTTGCGCTCAAACGTACTTAAAGGCCCTCACCTTGGTACAACTCTTTGATTTGTTTGATTCGTGGCACCTCTTTCGGGCCTGACACCGCAATAGCCTGCGACCGCTTTAATGATGCGTATGAGCACCGTGCGGTGCATCCTCGCGGCGGCGGACGACGGCGCTGAGCTCAAGCTCTTCGCCGCCGCTCAGCCGCAGGATTATATGAACACGGCTGTCGGACACCAGTGACCGGTGGGGGCCGATCAGCATGAGGTGCAAGCCGGCAGGCGCCAATTCCACGGTTCCGTTCGCCGGCACCGTCACTCTTTCGACCGGCTGCATGGTGCTCACGCCATTCTCGATAACTGACCGGTGAAGCTCGGTGCGTTCGTAGTCAGGACTGGTCGCAGCGAGGATATCCTGATCCGCCGCGCTGCGATTGAGGATGGTCATGTAGGCGGCGTGCACCTGCACCCCCGGAGCCGATAAGGGAATCCAGGCGTTCTCGACGGTTATTGGTGCTTCGGCGAATGCCGGGCTGCAGAGCGCAACCAAAATGCTGAGTGTGCGCAAGCGGCGGCCGTTCATCGCGCGCCCTCGGATGCAGGCGAATTCCGATATGTGCGGAACAGATCGGCTAGAAACTGGGCGGTCGGCGCCGGATCGAACGGCGGACTGATCTTTGCCGCGAAACGCTTTTGCGGATCGATGACGGCGACGGCTGCGCTGTGCGTCACCTGATAAAGGCCGTGCGCATCCGGTTTGCCGCGCCTTGCAATCGCATCGATGCTGTTCAACAGGCGGTCGATCTGGCCGATCGCGCCGGTGATGGCGATAAAGTCCGGATGAAACTGGCGGATATAGTCCTTCAGGATGGTCCGGTCGCGCTCGGGATCGACGGCGATAAAGATCACCTGCGGCAGCCGATCAGGCGCAACCCGCAGGCCAAGCTCCGCAACCACCTGCTCCAGATTGGCAAGCGTGAACGGGCACACATCCGGGCAGTTGGTGAAGCCCGGGAGAATGAGCGACCAGCGGCCGGCAAGCGATTCCATCGTGAAAGGCTTGCCGTCCTGATCGTCGAGCGTGAAGGACTGCACCGGCAGCGGAGAGTCGAGGACCACGCCGTCCACACGTGCCAGTGCATTGGTCAGCCACATAAGAGCAGCCGCACCTGACGCGACCGCCAGAAAGCGGCGACGAGCCGAGCTCAATGATCCTGATCCTCGAAGGCCTTGAGACTCTCGGTCCGGATCACGTGCAGGCAATGCCGCTTTAGCTCGATGAATGTCTGCTCGGTAAAAACGTCCGGGCTGCGCGGACGCGCGAGCGGCACCGGCACGTCCTCGATGATGCGGCCGGGGCTGGCGCTCATGATCAATATGCGGTCGGCAAGGAAGATCGCCTCGTCCACGTCATGGGTGACGAACATCACCGTCGTCTTGAACTCGCTCCACAGGCGCAGAAGGTTCTCCTGCATCATTGCGCGGGTCTGCGCGTCGAGCGCGCCGAACGGCTCATCCATCAGGAGAACGGTGGGCTTGTTCGCGAGCGCCCGCGCAATGCCGACGCGCTGCTGCATGCCCCCCGAGAGCTCCGCCGGATATCGGTCGGCGAAGCGTGCCAGACCGACCGTGCTCAAGAGCTCGTCCGCAACAGCCCGCGCGCGGGCGCGTCCCTTGCCGCAGATGTAAGGTCCGAAGGCGACATTGTCCCGTACCGTCTTCCACGGAAAAAGCGAATATTGCTGAAAGACCATGCCGCGGTCAGGCCCAGGGGCCAGGACCTGGTTCCAATCCACCCGCACCCATCCGGTGGTGGGGCGGACATAACCGGCGACCGTGTTGAGCAAGGTCGATTTGCCGCAACCCGACGGCCCGAGCAGGCAGACGAAGGAGCCGGGCTCGATGTTAACGCGTGTATTTTGCAGCGCGTGGGTGGTCCTGCCGTCGCGTCGGAAGGATACGGAAACATCCCAGATCTCGACCCGGCCCGGCTCCTCCGACGGGCCGTGCGCAACGGAACGCATGGCATCGTGCGGCGCGGTTCTCTCGACGGCGATCGTCATGGCGTGACCTCCGCGATAAGGTCCCGTCGTGCGCGCGAAAGCGCCGACCCTGCTGGATTCGCGAATGCGGCCGAATGAGCGGTGCGCTCGCAGAGCATCGAGGCAAGCCCGATTGCAGGCGCGGCCAGTGCGGCGACGCCGGCCAGCACGAGCCAGCCGCCGATCGGCTGCAGCGCGAGTGCCGCAGTCGTGCTGAGTCCCAAGATCGCCAAGCCGACGACCCAGGTGGGCGCCGCGCAGCACACGACCCATGTGATGGTCATGCTGGCCGCGCCGGCGAGCAGTGTGCCCGCGCCGGCGGCAGTGACCGTGCCGAGACGTGTCGAGAGGTTGCAGGTTTTGCGCGCGGCGCGCAGCAGCACGACATCGGTCGCGAACAGGATGGCAAGCACCAGAACGACTACGAGCTTCGCCGGCATTAACACGAAGCTCCATTCGGCGATGCCATGACCGAACGCGTAGTTCATCGAGCCGATCTCGATCAGCCATTCATCGAGAACGATCGGTATCATGTCTCCAAGTGCTGGAGTCGAACGCATGATGCGCCAGACGTTGGCCGGCCAGTCATGCACCGTGAGATAATTCGGAAATTTGCCGAAGCGGACGACTAGGAGTGCAAGCTGCACGATCTGAAAGGCGAGCACGACAGCAAGGACAACCGCCAGCCATGAGCGTGGCCGGGCGGCAATCTCACGCCGCACGCATCCCGCAACACTCGTCATCGCGCCTTCCTTTGCCAGGCAAGGAATGGCCGAGTGAGCGCCTGCACGAGCGCGGTAGAAGCCGCGCCTAGCAAGCCGATGGTCAGCATGCCTACGACGATGTCGGGATAGTTGATCACCGAATAGGCATTCCAGGTGAAATAGCCGATGCCGTACTGGCCGCTGATGATCTCGCCCGCGAGCAACGAGAACCACGACACGCCCATGCCGATCGCGAGTCCCGCGCATATGCTCGGGAAGGAGCCGGGCAGGATGACATGGAGGAAAATGTGCAGCCGCGAGGCGCCGAGCGACCGTGCGGCACGCACCAAGACTTCCGGCGTCTGCTCGACGCCGTGCACCGCGTTGAGCACGATCGGAAACAGCGCCCCCAAAAAGGTGATGTAGATGATCGAGCCTTCCTCGGTGGGCCAGAGCAGGATCGCGAGCGGAATCCATGCCACCGCCGGGATGGGACGCAAAACTTCGATATATGGAGATACGATGTCGCGGATGAGCTGCGAGCGCCCCATCAGCAGCCCCAGTACGATGCCCAACACAGCCGCCGACGCGTAGCTGATCCCGATACGCTCGAGACTCACGGCGATATGCATGTAGAAGGTTGCCTGCTGCAGGTGCTCCACGAGCGCCTGGCCGACCCGCCATGGCCCCGGAACGTTGTCAAAGCGGATGTAGAACTCGAGCCCGGTCGCGCTCGCGTAATACCAGAGCGCCAAGCCGGCAAGGAGCGCCAGCGCGCGCACAATCCATCGGTCCGCTGAAGCCTTCAGCTGCGTGAGCTTCTCGGCACGCGCGCTATTGGTATCGACGTCCGTCGCAGTTACAGGCTTGGGCGCTGTGTCGTTCGCAGGCGCGGGGATTGATGCGGGTTCGATGGGGACAGGCGAAGAAGCGATTTCCTCACCTTCCGCTCGAACGACCTTCAGTGCAG
>JBKPOZ010000065.1:0-4666 GCA_046733355.1 Pseudomonadota bacterium
GCTTCGCAGTGGTGCTGATGGTAGGTCCCGGCCCGGCAGCGGTTTCGGATGCTTCTTGCCCCGCATGTAAAGGATACGGAAAGCGGCTGCGTTAGGCGCCGCCCAAGCTGATCAACGGCTTTAAGAGCGCCGTGCCACGCGACATGAGCGTACCCCTACGTTGATCGTCAACAGGGATGCGATGGCTAAGGCGGCAGCGCCATCTGCATCCTCAATTGTCCTCCACCCAGGTATAGCAGTTTGGGGCACATGCAACCCATCGGGCCGAGTCGCGCCCCCTGAGCAGCAGAAATTGCACAAGGGCACCGAACGGCCGGGCATGGTTTCTGCGGCTTTCCAGACGGATCGGAGCTCCTCATCGGTGAGCACGCGAGCCCGCGCACGTTCCTTGCTGCTGGTCCGTGCCATGTCCCGCACGATGGGTGAGCGAAAGTCATCGGTGCGGCTGCGCGTGCAATTCATGATCCGCTCGATGGGCTGTCAAACCGAGCCGGGGCATGGGGCGGGGGAAGGGGATCCGGGAAATCAGAGGATCAACGCATGCATAGCAATTTCGCTAACATCAATGGCTCCTTGCGAGGGACTTCATTGCGCGGATCAGCCCTGAAATTTCGCGACGCCGTGCGACGGCTTCTGCCGTGTAGCATCGGTGTTTGAGCGCGTTCTTATTCCCCCTCGGTGCTCCCGGGGATGGCCTGCCGTGCATTCGACATCGGCCGTTCGGCGTCGCTGGCGACTGGTACGGCCTGCCGTTCCTCGTTCGCGCGCCGCATCGCCGGCTCAGGTGCATGGCCAATCTGTTTTGCATTAATACATTCCTCTGTTTTCGATGATTTGCGCAACGCCGGACGCGGGGTTTTGAACTGTTCGGATGCCGATTGAGGGTCTCGAGCAACACGTCATAGGTGCGGAGAGTTTGTTCGCTTGGTTTAGATTCTCGCGCCAGCCCTCAAAGGTCTGATTACCGAGCATGGCGCGCCGGTAGCACTCCATTGCAGCGTTGTGGCCGGCAATGAGCTGCCCAGCGATCATGCCTTCAAACTCATCACGGGGCGCAATTCCGATCAGAACATCGACCACCGCATGGCGCTGCCGCCTGATTTTTTCCGCTGTTGAATTCTTCAACCAAGTTGGTGTGAACGGTTTGGTTAGCGAGAATGTTATTCCAATCATCCCACATTGAGCCGCCGATCGCTTTCAACTTTCCTCGCAACTTCGAGACCCCATGGACGTGTACGTCGGCCTTGGGAACCGCTGGTTTCTTCGTACTCATCGCGCAATATGCCCTCCTCGGGGACGCGGCCTACCAGGTCCAATCCGAGAACTTGTGGGATTTTGCAACGATCAACTTTTTTAGCGAAGGTAAAAGCAACCCCCATCACAACCGATGAAGCTCTCGGAGCCGTGTGGGGGGTCGGGCGGGCGCTACGTGAGCGCGGTTGGCCTTCTCTCGACCATATGCGAGAAAATTCCCTCGAATTTGCTTCGGTACGCCACAGTCTCCAAGCCTGCCCGGCAGGTGAGGGCTAAGCGAGGAGCCGAAGCAGGAGCGGCGGGTAGAACGTGCCGGCCGGCTTGCCGGCGCCGCAGCGAGCGGCGAAACTTCTCAGGTGGGACCGGTGAGCGTGCGCGGGACCGCGACGAGGTCACGCCGCCCCCCGGAAACTTCGAGCTTTTCAAGGGCTGTGCTTTGCATGAGCGGGCTTTTCGAAAAGTTAGCTCTACCAGGAACCATCTCCGGTTTCGGCGCTCCCTCCAGTTGACGGGAACTTCAGAACCGGAGAGGAGTTCAAATGTCTGGCAAGAGAATGATCCCGCTTGCGTTCTTTGCTGCGCGGCGTCATTGGCACAGCGGCCGTGGCCCAATGCGGCGGCGCGGGAGCGGGGGTGGCGGCTGGCGGCGGCACTTTCGAAATGGGTGGGGTGTTCAGCAAGAACGTCACGCTCGATCCCGGCGCCAACGCCACGTTGAAGATCGACCATGCCGCCGATTTCCGTGGCACCGTGACAGGCTTCAACGGTAACGACCTGCTTGATCTGCAGATCTTGCTTTCGGCAGCAATACGACACTTGGCTATCTGGCCAACAGCAAGAACGCCGGCGGAACTTTGACGGTGAGTGACGGTACAAACATGGCCAATCTCGCATTGTTAGGCCAATACACCGCCGCAAGCTTTGTCATGGCTACCAACGGGTCCGGCGGAACGCTTATCCACAATCCGCCGGCAACCCTGACGCAAACGCTGACTCAGCCCAGCATGCATGAGTACTGTTCGCGCTGGAAGCCCCGGGAAGAGGGGAAGGCCCTCGCGGAGTTGAGTGGAGTTGAGACGCAGTGATGGATGCTGGCCAGCCAACGAGTTCAATATCTGATCCGGGTCTTGCCGCGCTGGCCATGCTGCTGCGCTTTCAGGGGGTCGGGGCAGATCCTGAGCAGATCCGTCATCAGTTCGGCGGGATACCGATCGGTGTCCCCGAGATGCTGCGCTGCGCGAGGCGGTTCGGCCTTAAATGCCGCTGGCTGATGACCAAATGGGAGCGTCTCGCCCGTATGCCATTGCCCGGAATAGCCGTGTTGCGTGACGGTAGCTTTTTGCTGCTCGGTAAGGCTGGTGACGATAAGATCATCATCCAGGCGCCCCTTTCCCCACGACCCACCCTGATCACGCGGGCTGAGTTAGAAGCCATATGGGATGGCCGGCTCGTGCTGATGACGAGGCGGGCAGCCCTTACCGATCTAGCCCGAAGGTTCGACATCAGCTGGTTCCTGGGGGCGGTCCACAAATATCGCCGTGTCCTGAGTGAAGTGTTGGTCGCGTCGTTCTTCCTCCAGCTCTTTGCGCTGGTTTCGCCGCTGTTCTTCCAAGTCGTCATCGACAAGGTACTCGTGCATCGCAGCATGAGCACGCTCGACGTGCTGGTGATCGGGCTCGTTGCCATCGCGCTGTTTGAGACGATTCTAGGAATCCTGCGCACTTATCTGTTTTCTCATACGACCAACCGAATCGATGTCGAGCTAGGGGCGCGGCTGTTCCAGCATTTGTTGGCGTTGCCGATCAGCTATTTCCAGGCAAGGCGGGTCGGCGACTCGGTCGCCCGCGTGCGCGAGCTGGAGAACATCCGCAATTTCCTTACCAGCTCGGGGTTGACGCTGGTCATCGACCTGTTCTTCACCTTCGTGTTTCTGGCGGTGATGTACTTCTACTCGCCGTTGTTGACCGCGATCGTGCTCGCCTCGCTTCCATTCTATATCGCGATCTCGGCGGGGGTGACGCCGCTGTTCCGGCAGCGCCTGGATGAAAAATTCCAGCGCGGCGCCGAGAACCAGGCTTTTTTGGTCGAGAGCGTCAATGGGGTCGAAACTCTCAAGGCAATGGCTGTCGAGCCACAGATGCAGCGACATTGGGAGGAACAGCTCGCCGGCTATGTCGCGGCAAGTTTCCGGGTCATCACCTTAGGCAATACCGCGAGCCAGACGGTACAGTTCATCAGCAAGCTGGTCACGGCGGGGATTCTCTATTTCGGAGCCAAACTGGTCATAGATGGCGATCTCACCGTGGGCGAGTTGGTCGCCTTCAATCTATTAGCCGGCCGGGTCAGTGCGCCGGTCCTGCGGTTAGCCCAAATCTGGCAGGATTTTCATCAGGCGCGCCTGTCGGTGGAACGCCTGGGCGACATCCTCAATACTCCGGCCGAGCCGATTTACAATCCGGGTCGCACGGCGCTTCCGGCGATCCGCGGTGACGTCACGTTCGAGCACGTCACCTTCCGCTATCGCATCGATGGTCCGGAGGTTCTGGACGATATCAATTTGACCGTGCCGGCCGGCCAGCTGGTCGGAATCGTTGGTCCCTCTGGGTCAGGCAAAAGCACGCTCGCCAAGCTGGTGCAGCGCCTCTATGTCCCCGAGAGCGGCCGAGTGCTTGTCGACGGGGTCGATCTTGCGCAAGTCGATCCGGCTTGGCTGCGGCGGCAGATCGGGGTCGTGCTTCAGGACAACGTGCTGTTCAATCGCTCGGTGCGGGACAACATCGCTCTGGCCAATCCCGCCATGCCGACCGAGCGCGTCATCACCGCAGCAAAGCTCGCCGGCGCCCATGACTTCGTTCTTGAACTTCCCGAGGGCTATGACACGCTCGTCGGCGAGCGGGGCAGCAGCCTTTCCGGGGGGCAGCGGCAGCGCATTGCCATCGCCCGCGCGCTGATTACCGACCCCCGCATCCTCATTTTCGACGAGGCGACAAGCGCGCTCGACTACGAGAGCGAGCGCATTGTTCAGCAGAATATGGCGCAAATCGCCCGTGGACGCACGGTGTTCATTATTGCGCATCGGCTCTCGACGCTAAGGAGCGCGAACCGCATTATAACGATCGAGCGGGGCCGGCTGGTCGAGGATGGCACCCATGATGACCTGATTAAGACCGGCGGCCGATACGCAACCCTCTATCGGCTCCAGGACGAAGCCCGCCGGGGCCGTGTCCAGAGGAGCAAGAAAAAGGTCCTGCCGGAGCGAGCGCAGGAGCTGCATGAAGTCCGCTAGTTTCCTGTTTCAGAAAATTCTAGTCACGTCGAATAAGCTGTGATTCCGTGCTGCCACTGTCTTGATTCGGAGGTGGCTATGGGGCGCGGAGCAGCGGTGGCGATCGTACTTACAGATAATGAGCGT
>JBKPOZ010000066.1:0-6878 GCA_046733355.1 Pseudomonadota bacterium
ATTCTATCCCGGGGCGATTGAACTCGCCAGCGTCGGCCCGCACACCTCCTCCTTGGCCTGCACCCGCTTTGGATGACACGCGGTTAAGCTAATCCAGCCTTTCTCTCGAACTCCATAGGGCTCAGATATCCAATCGTCGAGTGCCTGCGTTTTGGAATGTAGAAGCGCTCGATATAGTCAAACACATCCGCCTTCGCCTCATCGCGCGTACGATACAATTTGCGCGCGGTGCGCTCGGTCTTTAACGACGAGAAGAAGCTCTCCATCGCGGCGTTGTCCCATACATTGCCCGAGCGGCTCATCGAACATACGACGCCGTGATCGGCCATCAACCGCAGGAACTGCTCGCTAGTATATTGGCTGCCGCGATCAGAATGATGCAGCAGCGCGTCCGGTTTGCCGCGTCGCCAGATCGCCATCACCAAGGCATCGGTGACAAGCTGCGCTGTCATCGCTGCGCTCATCGACCATCCCACGACACGGCGAGAGAAGAGATCGACGACGGCTGCGACATAGAGCCAGCCTTCCGCTGTCCAGACATAGGTGAAGTCAGCGATCCATTTGCGGTTTGCTGCGGGCGCTTCAAAGCTGCGGTCGAGCACGTTAGGAGCGACGGCGACCGCCTGCCGCTCACCCAGGTCGGGCGGTAGGCGCCGCCGTCGCGGACGCGCTTTGAGGGCCTGTAGTCGCATCAATCGCTCAATACGATGCAACCCGCAGGGTATTCCTTCCGCCAGCATGTCATGCCACACGCGCCTGGCCCCATAGGTTCGATCGCTCGCAAGGAAGCTGGCCCGAACCTTGGCACCGAGCTCTTCATCGTTGCGGCTGCGCTGGCTACGCGGTCGTGTCAGCCAGGCATAGAAGCCGCCTCGCGAGACACCGAGTGCCTCGCACACCCAGTCCACTGGCCAGATCCCCCGGTGCTTCGCGATGAAAGCGAATTTCACGTCGATTCCTTCGCGAAGTAGGCCGCGGCTTTTTTTAGGATGTCTCGCTCCGCCTTCAGCTTTGTCACCTCGCGCTTGAGACGCGCGATCTCGAGCTGCTCCGGCTTCATCTGACCTTGTCCGGGAAATGCATGTTGCGGGTCTTCCGCAAACGCTCTCACCCAGTTGCGCAGTTGCGTCGGATGCACCTTCAGGTCTTGCGACGCCTGTGCATACGAAACGCCGCGATCCCTGATCAGCTTCACAGCCTCAAGCTTAAACTCACGGGTAAACTTCCGTCTCTCCATGACCCACCTCCGGTTCCATTGAAACACCTAACTCGGTGTCTTTGGAACCGGGTGCAGGCCACCCGCGCAGTGTCCTAATTTAGTTAGCGCGCGCACTTGATGAAGGAATCGACCGCTTTCAACCTTTTCAACAATCGTGGCAATGTGATTGTCGCCACAACGCCAAACGGTCGCAGACAAGCTCCATTGACTACCACATACCCTCTTCCTTGAGCCGGATCATGGCCGGGATCGCTGGGTTCTCACCTTGAGCCACGTCTTCGACGAGCCGGATGATATGTGAGGTCGCGTCGCTTCGACACAATCCCTCAAGCTTCAGCTTGCATCCTCTCGGATGATGATTGGTCCCTCGCCGTCGAGGTGATCTGGCGCCGGACTCGACCTTATTTCGCAATCTTCATCTCTCTATGGCCGCCACGTGGCTCTCGCTCGCCTGTCGTGATGAAGCAATAGACAACCTGTTGGCGAGCTGGGACTTAGTCCCCGATCCACAATTCGTCAGTCCAGCACTGAAAAAAGAAGCCGTTCGGACATTTAAGACGGCAGGTTCGGTTTACCTTCGCCACCGCCTTTTTGGGACTTAGGCGGCCGTCC
Source organism: Pseudomonadota bacterium (assembly GCA_046733355.1). Classification (GTDB taxonomy): domain Bacteria; phylum Pseudomonadota; class Alphaproteobacteria; order Rhizobiales; family Xanthobacteraceae; genus VAZQ01. The sequence goes on from JBKPOZ010000066.1 coordinate 1,832, forward strand.
CCTGTGCTTCCTCATTGACAACCGCCTCTGCCAGCTCGGAAAGCGCTCCATCAGTCGCTATCTCTTCGTCGAGGGTTTTCTGAAGAAGGATCCTAGCCCTCTCGAGGCCCATCGCTTCAGCCCAGGTGCGGAGCGTGCCGTAACGGGAAATCTCATAGTGCTCGACCGATTGCGCCGCCGATAAAAGACCGGCGTCGAGAGCGGGGGAGCCCTTGTACTCTTTCATGATCTCCTGCCCCTCTTCGATGATGCCTTCGATCGCCAGACACTTCTTGCCTTGTGGCTTTTTCTCAATCAATTCGAAGACCTCTTCGAGTCGAGCGACCTGCTGCTCCGTCTCGCCTTCGTGCTTCTCGAACGCGGTGCGGAGGCCCTCATTCCGTGCGCGCCTTACCATTTTCGGCAGCGCGGCCAATATTTTCCGCTCTGCATAGTAGATGTCTTTCAGAGTGTCATGGAATAGTTCATCGAGCTTTCTCGGCTCTTTGGCCATGGCGCTTAACTCCGGTTAGGGATGTGTGACATAACCGTGGCCATTTGTATCCGTTCCATCGGAGAACCGCGAGAGATCCACAACCAATGGGCCCAGCAAGGGCAACACGATGAGTAGACCGATCAAGATGACCAACCCATATGGCTCTAGCCGCGCAACAGGCACCGCAGCCGCCTTTGGGAGAATCCCGACCAAAATGCGCCGGCGGTTACGAGCTTAACGGTATCCCGACGCCTTCGTCACTATTCCGCCGCCGAAACGATCTTCCAATTCGACGTCCGTTCGTGCTTGTCCTCGTACATGTAACTCCGCGTCAGTGGGACGGCGCTGATGTTCTTTGCGAGCTGGATCTGGAATACGGCAAGCCCGTAGTACCGGAACGAAGCTTCGAACCCGGCAAGATAGTATTCCCACATCCGAATGAACCGGTCGGCGCCGCCAAACCGCGCCTCCAGCACCGGATCTTCCTCGAACAGCCTGACGACCTCCTTGCGCTTGGCAAGGAAGTTGCTGCGCCATGCGCGCAACGTTTGCGCATAGTGGATGCGAAGGACCTCGATGTCGCTTGTGATCAGGCCCGAGCGCTCGATCGCAGGGGCAAGCTCGGACAGCGCAGGTGTGTAGCCACCGGGAAAGATATAACGCCACACCCAGGCATTGGTGTCCGATGGGCCGTCCCAACGTCCGACCGTGTGGAGCAGCATGACTCCATCGTCAGTCAACAGGTCATGGCATTTCCGGAAAAACGCGTCATAGTACCGCTTGCCGACGTGCTCGAACATCCCAACGGAGACGATGCGATCGAATTTCCCCGAGACCTTCCGATAATCCTGAATGCGAAACTCGCAGGAAAGCCCTTCCGCGAGGGCCCGTTGCTGCGCAACCATCACCTGTTCGTCCGATAGATTGATGCCGACAACGGAAACCTTGCAGCTTCGCGCGAGATCGAGACCGAGCCCGCCCCATCCGCTGCCGATGTCGAGGACCTTGAGGCCGGGCCGCAGCAGCAGCTTGGCGACGATGTGCCGCTTCTTGGCAAGTTGCGCGTCGTCGAGCGAAGCGTTGCTGTTCTCGAAATAAGCGCACGAATATTGCAGGTCGGAATCCAGAAACAAGCGATAGACGCGATAATCGATATTGTAATGATGGACCGCATTGCGACGCGCCCGCCAGAGGGTGTTGCCTTGAAAGACTCGGCGTGCAAGCGACCGCAATTTCCGCAGCGAGCGACTCCACGCGTTCGGTTGAATCCGGTTGAGGTTTTTGACAGCGAGATCGAGAAAATCCGCGATCGAGCCCTGCTCGAGCACGACGCCGCCATCCATATAGGCTTCGCCGAATCTGAGCTCGGGATCGATAAGGACGCGCCCCTCGGCTGCCCGCGTGGTGAAGCGGATCGCCACGGGTCTCCCCGTCCCATCCCCGAACGTAAAGGTCGATCCTCCCGCGGTCGAGACCCGAAGATTCCCCTCACCGATCAACTTTTCGAATGCCATCCGAAGCAAGCGATCCATCGGCCGCCTCCTACCCCATCAACAATCTTCGTTTTGCCCGCCCGAGGTCGCGAAAACGCATCGATGTCACACCCTCCCCCGTTTTTCACACGTACGTTGATAAAGATCAAAACTCGCTAAGTGATGTGGTGGTATCGGAATCAAAATAGCGAGCCGAAAGGGTGCTGGACCCTGTAAGCCCGTAATATGGAGTCAATCTGCGCCTACTCACGCAGGGTCGCTTAGAACAACAAACGTCGGGAGTCATGCGACAGGCCATGAAATCCAGAAATCGGCAGTACTTCAAAGTACGATCTTTTGTTGGGACTGATATTGCGCAGACGCGTCCTTATGAGCCGCGAATTCCGCAAGCAGCGAAACTCGTTGCCGACCTTGAAATGGACCCAATGCCGGGAGCTGGCGTGACTAGTATATACTTTCTTAGCAGCAACCCCGACCGCTCAGTCTGGACCTTATGGGCTGAGGCGCCAAACGACCGGGAAGACGGACGCGCACAGAAGGTGATTGAACCGTGACCTGTCACCAAATGCTCTCTGCTCTTGGTGCGCATTTCGTGCCGGGAATGGGTCCGACGTAACGGCAGCGGGCGGAGCGGGCGTACTGTTGTTCGCGATGTTGGCTCCGTCTTCCCGGAACTTCAGTAGGCGTCAGGCGGCCATTTATTATGCGCCCTCGCCCCCTATGTTCGATATGTCGCACTAGCTCTCACGCCAGCACGGTGGTGCATCCGACATGCCCTTGGGCGCGATCAGCTCAACAGCACGGTTTTGTGCAGTTCCAGACCTAGATGGGAGAGCTCGCGCCCGTCGTCAATGTCGAGGGCATCAAGCCGGGTAATCTCAGGCTGACGGAGCCACCCTCGCCAAATTTTTATCGGCAGCTGGAACGATCCGACCATTCAAAAGGTCAATGCGAACGCAAAACTTCCGAACCAGCGCCATTGTCCATCGTTAACGGGCCCGGCACGACCTTCATTTTCACAAATCATCTCTCGAAAGCCGACCCGGGACGCCGGCCAGCCGGTCGACCATTTGCACTGCACACGCGGCCGCAGTGAGGTCGATACTGTTGAAAACTCAAACTCCACACTGGTGAACCTTGCGAGGCCAGTCGGCAGGAGTTCTCCTGGTACATAGACAATCTCGTTCGCGCCCAGGGGGGTTTTCTTGTATAAGGTTGGCCCGTTATCGAATTTGATCTTGTGATTGAAGCTGTCATATTTGATGTAGATGGCACGTTGGTCGATTCCGTCGACCTGCATGCGCGCGCTTGGGTTGAGGCCTTCCGAGACTATGGTATCGCGATCAAATTCGAAAATATGCGACGCCAAATTGGCAAAGGCGGCGATCAGATCGTCCGCATGTTCCTGTCCGATCAGCAAATGGCCAATTTCGGCGAGCGGCTTGAGCAGCATCGTGCGCAGCTTCTTAAAGAGCGGTACATACCGCAGATCAAACCCTTTCCCGGAGGCCGTGCCCTTTTTGAGCACCTCCTGAGAAACGGCAAAAAGATCGCGCTGGCGTCTTCAGCTAAGGAGGATGAACTCGCCAAATACAAGCAGATTTCGTGTATTGACGATCTGATCGACACCGAGACTTCATCGGACGATGCCAAGAACAGCAAGCCTCATCCTGATATCTTCGAAGCGGCGGTGAATCGGCTCGGCATGAAGCCGGACCAGTGCCTCGCGGTCGGGGACACTCCATACGATGCCGAGGCTGCTGGGAAGGCCGGAGTGCGCACCATCGGAGTCCTGTCCGGAGGCTGGACCGAGCACGATTTACGACAAGCTGGTTGCATTGCCATCTATCGAAACTTAGCCGATCTCCTTGAGCACTATAGCGAATGTCCTATCGCGAGCAGCTAAGACAAATATTTTACGATTGCTGGTCATGTCGGCGCCACGCCTGAGGGCAAGAAGGAACTGGTCGGCCTCACCGACGGCGTACGTGAGAGCACACGATCTTGGAAGGAACTGCTCCTGGACCTCAAGCGGTGTGGACTATCGATGGGGCCCGAGCTCGCGATTGCTGATGGCGCACTTGGCTTCTGGCAAGCCCTGGAAGAGGTTTGGCCCCAGACGCGGGGTCAGCGCTGCTGGGTGCACAAGACCGCCAACGCCCTCAACAAGCTGCCGAAGAGCCAGCAATCGAAGGCAAAGCGAGCACTGCAGGAGATCTGGATGGCCGAGACCAAGAAAGATGCACTCGTGGCGTTTGATGCCTTCATCGGAACGTGGGGCATCAAGTACGAGAGAGCGGTCGAGTCTTTGATCAAAGATCGAGACGCGCTGCTCGTCTTCTATGACTTCCCGGCGGAACACTGGAAGCATCTGCGCACGACCAATGTCATCGAAAGCGCATTCGCGACGGTGCGCCACCGCACCGTGCGATCCAAGGGATGTCTCTCGAACAAGACCGCGCTCGCGATGATCTTCAAACTCGCGAAGGCTGCCGAGAAAGGTTGGCGGCGGCTCGACGGCCACGGCCAGTTGCCGAAAATCATACTCGGTGTAAGGTTCACTGACGGAATTGAGGTTGTCAGATCGCAAGCTGAGATCGCTGCCGCCTGATCCCTTGCGTCACCAAAATTTGGCGATAGCTCCTTTGCAGCTTCGTAGGAAGCGTGTTCCAGCGCATGATAAGCGGTGCACCGAGGCACCTAAGAATGTGCCCTTCCTCCGCACTCAGAGTAGGCACATCCTCCCTATGAACCGTCTTGTTCGAATTATTCGCCATAATTCCCGAATTTCGTCCGGCTTGTCTGTGCTTTTGATCAATTCTGAATATTCATCCGCGCGTGCTCGGTATTGCCTGGGCGTAAACATCTGGTGACTCCTATCGCTGCAATCATTGGAACTGTCGTTTTTTCTGGGCTACCACCACATATATGCGTCTTGCGCGTCGAAATATCGAGGTGTGACCGTGCGCTTCCCGCGTTTCAAGGAGTATCGGTTGTGTCCTCTTCATCGAGATGAGCCCGCAGCTCTGGAGCACCGGATGGGTCAACGGGGCGACGGCGTTCGAAAGCGCCACCTTTC
>JBKPOZ010000067.1:0-4375 GCA_046733355.1 Pseudomonadota bacterium
AAGCAGCGCGACGACAAAACCGCCTGTACCCATTCCCGCCACGAATAGGAGTATGTCTCGGTTCATACCCCCATCAGATACGTCGTCCTGCATGCATCGCTCCTTTGCAGGGACTCCAATGGGCTGAAAACAAAGCAGCCCCGGAAGCGAGGTAAACCGACCGGAGCTGCTTCGCGGAGTAGCGTCCATGGCCGGACGGTGCGCATCCGTTCGGCGCATAAACGGTATCACCGGCTCGAAGGGAGTCAACGGGGCCGTTGTACACAGGCATTCACGTGGTTGCCGCGTCCGAATGAGTTTAATCTTTCCCGTTCGGGTTCCGATGATACCGTGCACCGGCAGTGATTCGAGGCGCGCAGGTGATGCGCGGGGGCAAAGCGGCGGCGTTGCGCACTGCTGATCTGAAGGCCTAGCAGGCCACCACCATTACAATTCGATCTGGGTCGGTAAGGACAAGGCCGCTCAGCTCACTACTCGGCCGCTTTCGCTACAGCTGTCGCGGTTGACCGCCGAATCCGCCGTTGCTGACTCAAAAAACCGCGCCCATGGTTGGCCTCAGCGCGTAGATACTATTTCACTTGGCCCGCCGCTTGCTTTCAGCTCTGTGTGTCGTTGCGTTGCGTTTCCATTTCACAACGCGAGACATTTTCTTGAAGCTTGAACATCTGCCCGTCGGGCTGCGCATGCATGTGCTGGGGCTCGATATTCCCCATCCACGTCCTCGTGGCCGTCCTCGCAAGGGGCTAACCACACGAGACGTTCGAATTTTTCAGCGCATCCAGGAGAAGCGGAATGCGCTTGCTCGATCCATTGCCGAGAAGCAGCTCGGCACCGAGCACGCCCGTGTAAGGCGCAAGGCACAGAAGCTGCACTCTCGGGGTGCGGCGGCAGAGAGGGTGGCCGGGGCTTTACGAAAGCTCGATGACGGGGGCGCTATCACAGCGCCGATATCAAGAAACTCCCCGCTGGTTCGATTTCCCGGATCAACCGTGAGGTCGCGGAGGAGTTCGACACTTCAGTCCGCCACGTGGAGCGCGTCGATTCTAACAAAAAGCTCAGAAAGCTACACGGACTGCCAGCGTGGGAGCCTGTGCCCTTCGTGGTCGAGAGCGCTAAGGGGTTAATGACCCCGGAGCGACGGGCGAAGAATGAACATATCGCGTTGCGCAATGGCGGGCTCACTGTTCTCGACAATGTTGGTCAATTGCACGCGGATGGGTTGCTCACTGACGCTGAGCTTTGGGATCTCCGTGATTTCGGCTACGTTGCTTTGTCGCTCGGGATACCGTTTTCCACTCCACTGGAGATCGTGCAGGGGCCCGCAAGGGCCCGGTTACATGCGGTTTCCAATGCCGAATACAGCTCGCTCGGTGGACGCAAGTTAACGACTGAGCAGCTCGCTGAGAGATTGGCCGAACACGAAAAGGAGGAAGCTGAGGACGAAAACAAAAGGAAGGCAGAGCGTCGAGGGTTTGAGATGTTTGGTAAGGCGTCATATCGGGAATGGCGAGAGGATTTCGGTGTCAGTGTCAACTGTCGCTAGGTCCCTCTCCCCGGCGCGACAGTGGAACTCTGGCATTACAGAGCACTGACAGCATTCTTCCTACTTGCGCGACCATGCCATACCTGAGTGGATCGCGAGGTGAATATACACATTTATTTCCGTTGTGAGTGTGTCAGGTTAGTCGCAACAGTGCTGCTATTGAAGTTGGTTTAGCTGCTCAATCTCGAATTGCAGAGTTGCTCGACAGACGGGCTTCTTTGCTGCGTCGCTTACTTCTACGGAGAGTTCGCAGCTCGTTGTTCCATTCACAGCATCTCTGGCGAGTTCAAGGAGAGCTTTAGCCGCCGCAGCACAAGCAGCTTGATCATTTGCACATTGGGCGCCCTCATTGTCCGAGACAACCTTGTCGCCATCCCAAGTGTCGAAGTAGTAAAGCGGCATAGCTGCTCCAGGTAGAAAACAAGCCATCAGGATCGGCCGTTCCTTCGTCGGGAATACGACTCGACTCGATTGGAGCGGGGTACGCGTTCCTATGGGTGATCGGTCCAGAGTGTCCCAGCGAGAGCGGCCTGCGAGAGTCTGTGCGAGCCTCTGCTGTTTGACCGTAGAACCAACACCGACGTTGGACGTTTGGCCTATATGGCTCAAGTCGAACAATACACGTTTCGGCGGCAGAATGGGAACGCTTGGCTGCTGAGGCGAAATCGCCTGCGGGCCAAGAATGTTATCGCTCTCTAGCCCAGCATTGGGGGGAACTGGCTGCCGCAATGGAACGGCTGAATCGAGAGGGCGCGCCGGCAGTGCAGAGCGAAGCCGAGACGGATCGCAGCCGGTGAGCCTCGCGATTTCCATTTTGCGCATCAGAGATGGATTCAGAGACCTTCTGCGATCAACATGCTCTGCTGGAGTACGTTGAGGAGCATGATCTGGCGTATGCATGGGAAGGCATGGCGTCGTTCTCGTACCGGCTACGCACACTCGCGCCTGGGCAATACGAGATAGTGGAAGTGCATACAAAGCGCGGCACTACTCGCGCATTGCTGTTTCCAAAGGATATCTTGCGTACAGAATGGGAAGCTAACGCGCCCTTGCGCGAAGCTCTTGATAGCCGCAGACGGTGAGCCGGTGACGACGCGCGACATGATTGACGTGATCTACCCGCGCGCCAGCCGGACGGAATGGCGATGGCGCGATGTGCGCGCGTCTGCTCGACGCTGGGCGGTGCCGATGCTCAAGCCGCGCTCGAGGCCGCTGCAATGCCGCGCCAAGCCTGGCCTGCTGTTGCGCAAACAGTTGCCCGAAAGCGCTGATAAGTTGGAAAACGATGAAACATGACGCTTGAAATCGTTGATTCGCCAGGTTGGGGCACAGAGGGGCAACAGAGGGCGCAATATGGTGCTGTTTTTCTGCGGTCCAAATTTCTTTGTTTGTCCACTCTTTTGGGCGCACAGTGAGCGCACCCGAGGCGAGGGGTTGCAGTCTCGCCCCGGCCACTTCCCACCGGCATCATTTTGCGAGGGCTAGCGCCAGTGAGGGCGGTCGAACGGGATTCGCCATACAATGCGACCCTCCCGCTTCACCTCCATTGTGTAATCAATTCAACCTGCTTGGTTGTCTTTCTGCAATTCATCCATGATCTGAATAGCGTGTTCGCGCGCGCTACCGGTCATGGGGCAGGATTATGCCGTCTTCGTCATCGAAGTGATCGGTGTCACGGATGGTGAAGCGGTAACGCGGCACGCCGTATCAGCGCACAGCTCGAAGTTCCGGTCCTATGTTCTAATCTCGACCGGCTTTGTCCGCCTTGGGTGAGACTAAAAACCCGCGGCCGCAAAAGAGCCTCCATTCAGGCATGAGCTTAAGGAACGGGAGGGGGAAACTGCCCTCTTGCCACGTTAAATGGGGAATTGCGTCGAATTCAGAAAAACGAATCGTGTATCTTTGCTAAATTCCGAATCCACAGAGACGGAAGAATCAGCCAAATGTCTAGCAACACGCGGATGCTACTTCTTTCCAGCAACAGCCGGATCGACGGTGTCAGTCCCTACTTTGAGACCGGCCAAGTCGTAGACGTGGCGGAGGACATCGTAAAGGCCTCTCCCGAGCTGCGTCGTCTGCTGGAGCAGCTCGAAGATGATGATGGCGCCTAGCAGGCGCTAGCAATCGTCCTTGCTCTACAGCTTACTGAACTAGCTGTTGCGGAGCAGTGTTGTCGGAGGCTTCATTCGCCGGAGATCGCGTACCCAAGAAAACCTCCCGGATCTGCGCACCGGGCTGCCGAGCCTCGCATGATGCCGATCGTCGGCCCTTGGCCCTCCTGATCGGTTTTGCTCGTGCGGATGGTCACGCGGAACTGTCGTTCTACTCGTGGATACCTATCATCACGTTGATAACCGGGTTGCATACTTTGCTAAGCTGCGGGCTAACGGGCGGCTCGCAATAGTGGACTTCAAAGTGGACGCGCTGGAAGGTCCTGTTTCCGAAGCATATCTTGCGCGCAGAGCGGGAAACTGATGCACCGAGGCCAAGCGCTCGCTATTAAGCGCGAGCGCCTGCGACCGATCCGGGAGGAGCGAAAAAAGCGCTTCTCATAATCGTTACATCGCAAGGTGAAGAACAATGGAGCAGTTTGAGAACCTCGGTTCGATCTTCGATGCTCATGTGCGCGCGGAGTTCATTGAGCGCGATATCGACGCGACGATGGCCACAATGACCGACGCGCCATATGTCACTCACGTCCCGGTACTGACAGGCGGCTGCGGCAGCGACGAGGTGCGACGCTTCTACAGCTCATATTTCATCGGGCGATGGCCCGCCGACACGCAGCTCAAGCCAATTTCCCGCACGATTGGGCAGGGCCGAGTCATTGAT
>JBKPOZ010000068.1:0-16139 GCA_046733355.1 Pseudomonadota bacterium
ATCTTCGAGCCTTTCTTCAAGTACTGCTCGGCGATGCGGCAGAGCCCCTCGTTGAAAATGACGACCCGGTGCCATTCCGTGCGCTCGCGGCGCTCGCCAGTCGTTTTGTCGCGCCAGGTGTCGGACGTGGCCACGTTGAGATGGGCAATGGGACGGCCGTCCTGGGTGCGCCTGATTTCCGGATCCCGGCCGAGGTTTCCGACCAGAATGACCTTATTCACCGAACCTGCCATGAGTCTCTCCTGTTCGCCGGCACCCTAGCGGGAAGCCCCCCTGCGGCAAGGGTGTTTCGTTCTTTCCCACACTCGCGCACAGGGCATATATGTGTTCACTTTTTGTTCTAACATAGCCGCGCATGCGGTGCAAGCGCTGATTTAACGTAGGGATGGGTTTCAAACCCGCCCTGTTTCAGGGACCGTGTGTGTCGCGCCAGGACCGGTTTGAAACCGGCCCCTACATGCAATTGCCGCCGGCGCAAATGGCTTTGTCCACAGCACGGCCCCAAGTGCCTGTACAGCCTAGCGAAGGCTCCGCGTTCTAACTACGTTCCGGGCGAGCATGGACAAGCCAGAAAAAACCCCCCGGCGCGATCCCGAGGCTCGCGTCATTTCCATCCGCGGGGCGCGCGAGCACAACCTCAAGAACCTGGACGTGGAAATCCCACGCGACCGGCTCGTGGTGTTCACCGGGTTGTCCGGCTCCGGAAAGTCCTCGCTCGCCTTCGACACCATCTACGCCGAAGGCCAGCGCCGCTACGTGGAATCCCTTTCCGCCTACGCGCGCCAGTTTCTCGAGATGATGCAGAAGCCCGACGTCGATCAGATCGACGGGCTCTCCCCTGCCATTTCCATCGAGCAGAAGACCACCTCGCACAATCCGCGCTCGACCGTCGGCACGGTCACCGAGATTTACGATTACATGCGGCTCCTCTGGGCGCGCATCGGCGTGCCGTATTCGCCCGCCACCGGCCTTCCTATCGAGAGCCAGACGGTCTCGCAGATGGTCGACCGGGTCATGGCGCTGCCCGAGAATACGCGACTTTATCTGCTCGCTCCCGTCGTGCGCGGGCGCAAGGGCGAGTATCGCAAAGAGCTTGCCGAGTACATGAAGCGCGGTTTTCAGCGCGTGAAGATCGACGGCAAAATGTACGAGATCGCCGAGGCGCCGGCGCTCGACAAGAAGTTCAAGCATGACATCGACGTGGTGGTGGATCGCATCGTGGTGCGGGCGGATATCGCCACGCGCCTCGCAGACTCGCTCGAGACGGCGCTGAAGCTCGCGGAGGGCCTGGCGATGGTGGAATTCGCGGACCCCACCCCCGATCGCGTTCCGCGATCCGACCCTCCCCTTGCAGGGGAGGGAGAAGGAGAGCGTGGGCCGAAGAAGGTTGCAAAAATCCACGACCGCAGCGGGCCCGAACGCCTGCTGTTCTCGGAAAAATTCGCCTGCCCCGTTTCCGGCTTCACGCTGCCCGAGATCGAGCCCCGCCTGTTCTCGTTCAACAATCCGTTCGGCGCTTGCCCGGGCTGCGGCGGGCTTGGGGTCGAGCAGCACATCGATCCCGATCTCGTCATCCCCGACAAGGAAAGGACGTTGCGCCGCGGTGCCATCGCGCCTTGGGCCAAGTCATCGAGCCCCTACTACGTGCAGACGCTGCTGGCGCTCGGCAAGCACTACCGTTTCACGCTCGACGCCAAGTGGAAGGACCTGCCGAAAAAGACGCAGGACGCCATCCTGTACGGCTCCGGAGACGATACCGTTCGGTTCATCTACGACGACGGGATGCGCGCCTACGAGACTAAAAAGACGTTCGAGGGGGTGATCACCAATCTCGAGCGCCGCTGGCGCGAGACCGAGAGCGACTGGGCGCGCGAGGAGATGGCGAAATATTTCACTGACGTGCCGTGCGCCGCCTGCAAGGGCTACCGGCTCAAGCCGGAGGCGCTGTGCGTGCGCGTAGGCGCGCTGCACATCGGCGAAGCCGCCGGAATGTCGGTCAAGCGCGCCGGCGAATGGTTCACGCAATTGCCGAAAGAGCTCACCCCGAAGCAGAACGAGATTGCGGTGCGCGTGCTCAAGGAGATCCGCGAGCGGCTCAACTTTCTGGTCGACGTTGGCCTCGATTACCTCACGCTGGCGCGCTCGAGCGGCACTTTGTCGGGCGGCGAAAGCCAGCGCATTCGCCTCGCTTCGCAGATCGGGTCGGGGCTCACCGGCGTGCTCTACGTGCTCGACGAGCCCTCGATCGGACTGCACCAGCGCGACAATGCGCGCCTGCTGGAGACGCTCAAGCGCCTGCGCGACCTCGGCAACACGGTGATCGTGGTGGAGCACGACGAGGACGCTATCCGCACCGCCGACCATGTGCTGGACATCGGCCCGGGCGCGGGCATTCACGGCGGCCACATCGTCGCCCAGGGCAGCGTGGACGATCTCATCGCCGAGCCGGCCTCGTATACGGGCAAGTATCTGTCCGGCGAGCTGATGGTGCCCATTCCGGAGCGGCGGCCCAAAAATCCGGCGCGCGTGCTGCGCCTGATCAACGCGCGCGGCAACAATCTCAAAAACGTCACCGCCGAGATTCCGCTGGGCCTGTTCACCTGCGTCACCGGCGTGTCGGGCGGCGGGAAATCGACGCTGCTCGTCGATACGCTGTACAAGGCGGTGGCGCGCCGGCTCAACGGCGCGAGCGAGGCCCCTGCCCGGCACGACCACATCGAAGGCCTCGAGCACCTCGACAAGGTGATCGACATCGATCAGTCGCCGATCGGGCGGACGCCGCGTTCAAATCCGGCGACCTATACGGGGGCCTTCACCCCGATCCGCGAATGGTTCGCCGGTTTGCCCGAAGCCAAGGCGCGGGGATACGAGCCCGGCCGCTTCTCCTTCAACGTGAAAGGCGGGCGCTGCGAGGCGTGCGAGGGCGACGGTGTCATCAAGATCGAGATGCATTTTTTGCCCGACGTCTACGTCACCTGCGACGTATGCAAAGGCAAGCGCTACAACCGCGAGACGCTGGAAGTCACCTTCAAGGGCAAGTCGATTGCCGACGTGCTCGACATGACGGTCGACGAGGCGGCGCAGTTCTTCCGCGCGGTGCCGCGCGTGCGCAACGTGCTCGAGCTGCTGCAGCGCGTCGGCCTCGGCTACATCCATGTCGGGCAGCAGGCGACCACGCTCTCGGGCGGCGAGGCGCAGCGCGTGAAGCTCGCCAAGGAGCTGTCCAAGCGCGCGACCGGCCGCACGCTTTATATTTTAGATGAACCCACGACCGGGCTGCACTTTCACGACGTCGCCAAGCTGCTCGACGTGCTGCATGAGCTGGTCGAGCAGGGCAACACAGTGGTGGTGATCGAGCACAATCTCGAAGTGATCAAGACCGCGGACTGGATCATCGATCTCGGGCCGGAAGGCGGGGACGCCGGCGGCGAGATCGTCGCTAGCGGCACGCCGGACGAGGTCACGCGCGTCAAGCGCAGCTACACGGGGCAGTTCCTCCGCCCGGTGCTCGCGCGCAAGCTCGCGAAGCAGCCACACACGGAAGCGGCCGAGTGATTTGAATCACCCGCAGCCCGAAGCGATATCTGCGTACAACCGCCCCGGATTTCGCTGCGCTCAATCCGGGCTACCGACCATCATCAACGGCGATATCCGACACGCGCTATCATGCTGGTCGGAACGGCGGTTTGCCCTACGAAAGCCACCGACTGGAAGCATTCAGATACGAGGCTTCCGCCCCGGGGGTATGGCAATGATCGGCGCCACGGCAGTCAGGACGTTTGTGCTGGCGACGGCTTTGGCTGCGGCATTGACGCCGGTCGCGTGCCTTGGCGAAGAAAAAAACCAGTTGCCGCCCAAGGCAACAAAGGAGTTGCCGCCCGAGCTGCTCTCGCTTCTGCGGGAAAAGAGGATGCCGAAACACTCGCCCATCCTTGTACGCATTTTCAAGGAAGAAGCGGAGCTCGAAGTCTGGAAACAGGACACCACCGGCCATTTCCAGCTGCTCAAGACTTTTCCGATCTGTCGGTGGTCGGGCGATCTCGGGCCGAAGCTGCATGAGGGCGACCGTCAGGCTCCGGAGGGGTTTTATACAATAACGCCCGACTCGATGAATCCCAATTCCAGCTTCTATCTTTCGATCAACATCGGCTTTCCCAACAGCTTCGACAAGGCGAATGAGGGCGATGGCAGCGCGCTCATGATCCACGGCGACTGCTGGTCCAGCGGTTGCTATGCCATGACCGACGAGCAGATCGGCGAGATCTATTCGCTGGCGCGCGACTCGCTCCTCGGTCGGCCGTCATTCCAGGTCCAGGCCTATCCGTTCCGCCTGACGCCGGCGAACCTGGCGCGGCATCGAGCCAGTCCGAACCTCGCCTTCTGGAACATGCTCAAGATCGGCAACGATCACTTCGAGGCGACGCATCTCGAACCCAAGGTGGACGTGTGTGATCGCCGCTATGTATTCAATGCGCAGGCTCCGGCGAATTCGTCGAGCGCGCTTGCGTTCAATCCCACCGGCAAATGCCCCGACTTTGTCGTGAATCCAAAAATTGCGCGGCAGGCGCTGCAGAAGCAACACGCCGATGGGGTCCAATACGCGGAGTTGCTGAAAGCCGACGTGCCGCCTGCTCCAATCTACAGCGGGCTCGACGGCGGAATGAACAAGGTCTTTATCGCACAGTTTCCGGGCAGGGTGATGCTTGCGAAAGTAATGCCGTATGCATCCTACCTGCCGCAACTGCCACCCATCCCCTGGGTTGACAACGACGGTTCATTGACGAGCAAATTCTTCGGCAATTTATTCTGATTGCACGTCGGGCGCCCGATGCGTTAGCTGATACTTGAGGTTGCTCATGTAGGGGCCGGTTTCGAACCGGCCCTGCCGCAACACACACGGTCGCCTGAAGCAGGGCGGGTTTGAAACCCGCCCCTACACCCTGGAATGGACGTTTGCAGACGAGCGTCTGCTTATTGGAAGTTGGCGGTCAGAAGGAGCTGTCCGGCTTTTTGAGAAACTCGGTTTCTTCTGCGGTCGAGATTCGTCCAAGTACCGCGTTGCGATGCGGAAAGCGACCAAATCGGTCGACAATCGCCCTGTGAGCTTCCGCCCATTTTTGCAATTCCGGATCACCGAGGCTCGCCATCAGTTCGACGCAGCGGGCTTGCGACTGGCGGTCTTCTGCATGCTCGAACGGCAGATACAGAAACATGCGCTCGTCCTTTGTCAGGCCGGCGTCAAATCCCCGGACGATGGCAGCCTCCGCCACCCGGAGCGCCAATGGATCGGCGGCAAATGCGCGAGGCGTGCCGCGGAACATATTGCGCGACATCTGATCAAGCACGATCACGGCAGCAAGCGCGGTCTGCGCATCAACGAGGAGACCGTTATTTCCGCGGGACACGAGAATCTCATGCAAGCCGAGAAACCGCTCCCGAATGCTCGCGTCAAACGCCGGGTTTTTCGCGAACCATTGGTCCCGCCCGGTCTGCTCGAACCAGAACTTCAACACCTCCCCGACCCACGCATCTTCTGGAATCGTTGGTGATTGCGGGACGCTCATAATCTACGCACCACTTTGATGGCGTCGAATTATCAATAATCAATTTCGAAGCTGGCCATTGACTGTGATTTTGTAGGTCGGCATCGAGAGCCTGGATAGATTTTGCCGAGGTAACGGATGTTCGAGAAAGCAGAAATTGATACGGAATTGCGCGCTCGCCTGAAGGCCGCCGGGTTCGATCCGGGTGATCCTCAGGTCCAGCGTATCAACGCCGTCGTGAGCGCCTATTACGCCGAAAAAACGGCCAAGGTCTTGCAACAAGTTCAGCAGGTTCTCAATCGGCTGACCTGAAGAAACTCCCGGCAAGGTCAAGCGCTAACTGCTCCTGCACTTCTGCGAGCTGCGCGCATTCGCTAAATGACTTAGCGTGGCAGGGGCGACATTGGTATGACCTTGATATGGCAGACAAGTGGAGGAAATTGCTGGAACGAGCGGACCGAAGACGCAAATTTCTGCTGTTCGTTGCCGTTGCGTGTACTGCGGCGGCATCGACACATTCATTGCGGGCCGGCGCGCAGAGCTACCCGACGCGACCCATACGGCTCGTCGTCCCCTTCCCTCCCGGCGGAGCGTTCGATGCTGTCGCGCGGCCCTGGGCGGAGAATATAAAGCCGCTGCTCGGCACCGTCGTTATTGAGAATATCGGTGGCGGCGGCTCTTCATTGGGTGCCGCTGCGGCTACGCACGCGCAGCCTGACGGCTACACGCTCCTGCTCGGCGGCACGCAAACGCACGTGAACGAAGCATTGCTGAAATCCCGGCCGCTTTATGATCCGGTCAAAGATCTGGAACCTGTCATCAGCATCGCCGCCTATTCTCTCGGCATTGCCGTGCATCCGGCAGGGCCGGTGCACGACCTGAACGAGCTTGTCGCATATGCGAAGGCCAATCCGGGCAAATTGTCGTATGGACATGCAGGCGTAGGCACGATCCAGCATCTCACGGGGGAATTGTTCAAATCGCTTACGCAAACGCCCGACATCGTCCAGGTGCCGTACCGGGGCACGGGACCGGCCATCGCCGACCTGATCAGCGGACAAGTGCCCATGGGCATCGTCGGGGTCACCGGCCAGGTCCTGGAGCTGCACAGATCGGGAAAAATGCGCGTGCTCGCGGTGACCGGCCCCAGGCGTCTCGCCGCGGCGCCCGAGCTTCCCACTGCTGCCGAGTCGGGGTTTGCGGGCATCATCGTGATGGGCTCAATCGGGCTCCTTGCGCCCGCACGAACGCCAGCGCCCATCATCAAGCAGATCGCGCAAGCAACCCGCCGGGCGCTGGCTGATCCCGACTATCAGCGAACGTTTGTCGAGGCCGGCATGGAATCCACGCCCGATTCTAGTCCGGAAAAATTCCGGCAGTCCCTCGCCGCCGATGTCGCCCTCTGGGCTCCGGTCGTCAAATCGCTGGGGCTGCGCCTCGACTGAATTTGCCTGCTTTCGCGCCCGGCCGTCTGTGGAAAAGCGGCATGCTGCTGACGGCGCGTGTGGCTGCAGGGACACTAAAACTGCGGTGCGCTGCCGGAAGTGATGCGCCACGGCCACAACCATCATGTGAAATGACGATGCGGCTGCATCGAGCAAGAATCCGCCAATGTCTCTGAATTAGATTTGCGCATCGAGACGGGGGGAGAGTCGAAATGTTAACCTGCATCCTGGCCATGGCGATGGTGATGCCCACGATGTTTTTCGGGTACATGGCGCACGAGGAAATCCAATCTCAAAAAGCTTACCGGCGCGCCGCCGCGAGGGCGCGCATCCGCTAGGAGTGAGCGCTCGGCCTTTGCCGCTGCCTTCGTGCAGCGGCACGGTGCAGCAATGCGGAAAGGCGCCCCTACTCGATGACCTCGTCGGCCCGGGCGATGACCTGGGCAGGCACTTCGATGCCGATCGCCTTGGCCGCTTTCAGATTGACGATGAGCTCGAACTTGGTCGGCACCTGGACTGGCAGATCGCTCGCGCTTGCACCGCGCAGGACCTTGTCAACGTAGCCGGCCCCGCGACGGAATACGTCGTAGTAATCGGGCGCATAGCTCATGAATCCACCGTCGCGCGGCGAGATGCTGGTTGGATAGACAGCGGGCAGCCGCTCGCGCTCTGCCATCCGGATGATCTCGCGGCGGTGTACGGTCATGTAGCTGTCCGTCATCACGACGAGGCCGCCATTCCTTTCCCGCGCCAGGCTGGCAATGACATTCTCGATCTCGGTCTCGCTGTGCACGGGAGCGGCGGCGGCTTTGATACCGAGGGCGCGACCAGCCGCCTCGAACGCACTTAGAAAGTAGCTGCCGGCCCCGGGCGCGGTATCCGGGTTGAACATCATCGCGGCTTGGGTGGTCGCAGGTGCAACCTCCTTGAGCAGCTCCAGCCACTTGCCTCCGATCGTGTCCTCAACGTTGATGAATCCCGTCATGTTGCGGCCTGGATGCGACAAGCTTGTAACAAACCCTTCTCCCACGGGATCGGATACGATGATGAAGACAACTGGAATGTCCGTTGTCTCGCGGTGAACCGCCGCGGTGACCGGGGTTGTGTTCGACACGATGAGATCGGGCTTTAGGGCAACGAGCTCCTTGGCAAGTTGACCGATCCGCGCGACATCAGCGCTTCCCCAGCGCAGCTCGATCTGCAGGTTGCGACCGTCTTCCCATCCCAAAGCCTTGAGAGCTCCGAGCAAGGCTGCGAGACGTGCCTGCCCTTCCGGGTCGTTCTGCGCATACCCCATGAGTATGCCGACGCGCCGCACCCGCTCGCCCTGCTGCGCCTGAGCCGCGAGCGGCCATACCGCTGCTGATCCGGCAATTACCTTGATGAAATCGCGTCGTCGCATTGCCTTTCCCAGGCTGAGAACTGCGCCAATGTGCTACCGACTCGCCAGGGGCGTGAGCCCCGCCTTCGAGATCGACGGCGCCGCCTCGGGCGATGCGAGGAAGCGAATGAGCGCGCTACCCGCATCGGGCTCGCGCGCCGTGCTGGTGAGGGCGCCGGCGAAGAAGGTCAACGGCTGGACCTCGGCCGGAATGGTGCCCACGAACGTAATTCCCGCCACGTGAATAAGCTCGGCGACCTGCTGGAAGCCGATCTCGGCCTCGCCGCGTGCGACGACCGCGGCCACGGGCTCCCCGGATGGTGGCCCACGCACCTTGCGGCCCTTGTGCGCGACCGTATCGGCAATGCCGAGCTTGGGGAACAAGGTGGTCACCAGATAGGTGCCGCTGCCGCTGTCCGAGTAGGCGATGGATTTTGCCGAAAGCAGCGTGCTGCGCAGCGCCTCAACGGTGGCGATATCCGGTTTTGCCGCCCCGGCGCGCACCACCATGCCGATCAGGGAGCGGGCCAGATTGATCTTGCTCTCGGCGCGCACCAATCCCCGCTCAGCGAGCTTGTCCGCAGCGCCCCCGTCGAGGATCACCACATCCGCTGCCTCGCCTCGCCCGAGCCGCGTCGGGATGGCTTCGGGCGAATCGCCCATGGACGGTCCCCGGGTGGTGACCAGCCGGTGACCGGTCGCACGCTCGAAAACCGGGCCCAGCTCCGCATAGACGCCATAAAACCCGGCGGAGATCATGACGTGAACATCCTTCGCCGCTGCGGTCATCGGCATTGCCCAAATGCCCACCGCGAGCGCGCATAGCCGCGCGATCGGCCCAGGCTCCATGATGCTCCTCCTCCGGATGTCCCGCATCCGCCAGAATACAAGATCGGCAAGGGTGCGGGGCAAGATCCGCCCCTACATACGCCCAAATTATTCCTGAAATTCGAGGTGAATGAGAACACGCGGGGCTCGCGAGCCCTCAAGTTTCTTTGGGGCAATCCGGTCGGGGGGAATGTTGTGCGTTGTTTGCTCACGATAGTGCTTGCGCTGGTCTCGGCTTCGGCAGGCGCAAGCGAGCTCGATCCCATCTTGCAGAAGGCGCAGGCGCTCGGCGCGCCGATGGCCGCGGTTCAGCGAGCAATTGTCGCCTCGCGGCAGCCGAAGTTTGCCAAAAAAGACGTGCTGGCGGTGTTCGACATTTCGCAGCCGTCGGCGAAAAAGAGATTCTATGTTCTGGATTTCAAATCAGGTCAGGTCACGGCGCACTACGCGGCCCATGGAAAAGACAATGGGCCCAATGACCGCGCCAACAAATTCAAAGGCTTCCAGACAGATTTGGACATGGTGCCGCTGGGCCCGCTCAAGACCGCCCATTCCGAAGTGATGGATCACTACAAAACCATTGTAGACCGGTACGACGGGACGGTTTATCGAAACATGCTCGTCGTCGCACTCGAGGGGGCTGCCTCCTACAACAGCTACATCAACAACACCCCTCCCTTCAAATGGATCATCCACCCGAACTGGTACACCAGCGCCGGGTTTCGCGCGAAGAACAACGGCGTGCTGGGGCGAAGCAAAGGCTGCATCACGCTCGACCCGGCCGACAACAACCAGCTCATCACCCGGCTCGAAGATGGCGCTCTGGTGTACGTGACGGTCGGAGATGCGCCGATCGAGCAGTACTTGTAGTTCGCTCGCTTACGCTCGCTCGCGCCTCAGGATGACGGCGTGAGATTAGTGGTCGGTCACACCATGTGCGGCATGGGCATCATGTTCGCGTTGAGATGCTGCATGATCCACAGCGAGCCGCCAATCACCAGCGCCACGATCAGCACCCCGAAGGCAAGCGCGAGCGCGTTGTTCGTGTTGTCGGGTGCGCTGGTGAGATGGAGAAAGAACACGAGATGCACGCCTATCTGCGCCACCGCAAGCGTCACCAGCGCGACCGGAATGGCCGGCCGCCAGATCAGGTCCGTGTACACAATCCCGAATGAGGCCGCCGTGAGCAGTAGCGCAAGCACCAGTCCGATAACGTAGCCGAGAATTCCCTGGCCCACGCTTTCCGATGAGCCGAGGAATCCCGGCCCCACATCCTCGATGTTGCGCTCGGCTTCGTGGCTCATAGCCCTTCTCCGATCAGATAGACGACGGTGAACAGCGCCACCCAGACGATATCGAGCACGTGCCAGAACAGATAAAAGCAGAGAAGCCGGCGCATGATCGGCGGACGGAATCCGTTGACGAACAGTTGCGCCATCATCGTGCCGAGCCAGAGCAGGCCGGCGGTGACGTGCGCGCCGTGCAGGCCGACGACGGAAAAAAGCGAGGACAGGAACGCGCTGCGGCCGGGTCCCGCGCCCTGCGCCAGCATGGTGGCGAAATCGCGCGCCTCGAACAGCAGGAAGGCGAGCCCGAGAAGGCCGGTGACGAGGAGCGCGAGCTGGGTGAAGAGCTGGGTGCGCTCTCTCGTCGCGACCGCCGCGAGCCCGCAGGTGAAGCTCGATAGAAGCAGGCACGCGGTCTCGATCGCAATGCTCACAGGATTGAACAGCTCGCGCCCGTGCGGCCCGCCCGCGGTGGCCGTGCTCAACACGGCGTGCGCCGCAAAGAACGCGGAGAACATGACGATGTCGCTGAGCAGAAAAATCCAGAAGCCGTAGCCGACGATCACGTCCTTCGACGCCGGACCGCCTTCGCCGTGCCCGGCCGAGCGATCGCCCCGGCCGAGTCGATAGGGATCAAATGCGGCCGCGCCGGTGGGTGGAAAGGTATCCACCGCGCTCATGCGGGCTGCTCGCGGTGGAGGTAGCGCTCAAGGCGCTCCTGGTGCACGCGCCGGCGCTCGCGGTCGATGCGCGCAACCTCCTGCGCCGGGATGACGTAGTCCTCAACGTCGCGCCAGGCGAACCAGACGAAGGTGGCGTAGGCGAAGAACAGCCCCACGCCGACCAGCCACCAGATGTGCCAGATCAGCGCGAACCCGGTGAGCGTGGCGAAGAAGGCGGTGATGAATCCGGTGGGACTGTTGCGCGGCAGCTCGATCGCTTCATAGCCCGGCTCGGCAGGCAATTGCTGCGACTGAATCGCGCGGCGCTTCATATCCCAATAGGGCTCCTCCGCGCGCACATTCGGGAGCACGGCAAAGTTGAATGGCGGCGGCGGCGAGAGCGTCGCCCATTCGAGCGAGCGCCCATTCCAGGGATCGCCCGTCAGGTCGCGAAGAGATTCCCTCCGGCGGATGCTCACAACGATCTGGGCGGCCTGGCAGGCAGCGGCGGCCGCCATGATGAGAATGCCCGCGGACGCGACGAGCAGCCACGGATACCAGATCGCGACCTCGTAGTGCTGCAAGCGCCGCGTCATGCCGAGGAGCCCGGTGCCGTAAAGCGGAAGGAACACGACGTAGAAACCGAGGACGGAAAGCCAGAACGCCGCCTTGCCCCAGCCCTCGTGCAGGCGAAAGCCGAATGCCTTGGGAAACCAGTAGGTGAGCCCGGCAAAGCCCGCGAACAGCACGCCGCCGATGATCACGTTGTGGAAATGGGCAACGAGGAACAGGCTGTTGTGCAGCTGAAAATCGGCAGGCGGAACGGCTAGCAGCACGCCAGTCATGCCGCCGATCACGAAGGTCACCAGAAAGCCGACCGACCACAGCATGGGCGTGGCGTAGTGGATGCGGCCCCCGTACATCGTGAACAGCCAGTTGAAGATTTTCACCCCGGTTGCGACGGCAATGATCGAGGTGGCGATGCCGAACGTGGCATTGACGTCGGCGCCGGCGCCCATGGTGAAAAAGTGATGCAGCCAGACGACAAACGAGATGAGGCAGATCGCCATGGTCGCCATCACCATGGACCGGTAATTGAACAGGGGACGGCGCGAGAAGGTCGAGATCACCTCGGAGAAAATACCGAAGGCCGGAAGCACAAGAATGTACACTTCCGGATGGCCCCAGGCCCAAATGAGATTGATGAACATCATCATGTTGCCGTCGGCCTCATTGGTGAAAAAATGAAAGCCGAGATAACGGTCCAGCGTGAGCATGCCTAACGTGGCGGTGAGAATCGGGAAGGCGGCGACGATCAGGAGATTCGAGGCGAGCGCCGTCCAGCAGAACATGGACATGCGCAGATAGCCCATGCCGGGCGCGCGTATCTTGAGAATGGTGGTGACGAAGTTGATCCCGGTCATCAGCGTGCCGACACCCGAGATCAACAGCGCCCACACGTAATAATCGACGCCGACGCCGGGCGAATAGGTGGTCTCCGACAACGGCGGATATGGGAGCCAGCCCGTGCGCGCGAACTCGCCGATCACAAGCGAGAGATTCACCAAAAGCGCACCCGTGGCGGTGAGCCAGAAGCTCGTCGAGTTGAGCGTGGGAAAAGCGACATCGCGCACGCCGAGCTGCAGCGGCACAACGAAATTCATGAGTCCGATCATCAGCGGCATGGCGGCGAAGAAGATCATGATCGTGCCGTGCGCCGAGAAAATCTGATTGTAGTGCTCGGGCGGAAGATAGCCCGCGGCGTGGAACGCAAGCGCCTGCTGCGAGCGCATCATGATCGCGTCGACGAAGCCGCGCACCAGCATGACGAGCGCAAGCAGCGTGTACATCACGCCGATGCGCTTGTGGTCGACGCTGGTGATCCACTCACGCCAGAGATACGGCAGGTGGCCTGCCAGCACGACCCACACAACCACGGCGATAGCGATGGAGAACACGAGAGCGCCGGCGGCGAGCGGAATCGGCTGCTCCCAGGGGATCGCGTTCCAGTTGAGCTTGCCGAGCATTCACTTGCCTCCCGAGGGGCGCACCGACGCGCCGGCGGCGCCGGCTGAGGGCCCCGGTGCCGGCGCGATTTGCCGGCTGGCAATGGCGTCAAACAGTCCCGGCTCGACGGCGCGGAAGGTGAACGGCTGCACGTTTCGGCTTTGCTGCGCGAGCGTGACATAAGCGTCACGGTCGAGCGCGTTGCCCGCGTTGCGCAATCCATTCGCCCATTGGGCAAACTGGTCGGCCGCCAGCGCGCGCACGGTGAAATGCATATCGGAAAACCCGTCGCCGCTGAATTGGCCGGACTGGCCGTAGAACTCCCCGGGATGATCAGCCTGCAGATGAAGCTGCGTCACCATGCCGTTCATGACGGCGATGAGGCTGCCGAGCTGCGGGACGAAGAACGCGTTCATCACGCTTGCGGAAGTGAGCGAGAAATGCACCGGCGTGCCCGCAGGAACGATGAGCTCGTTAACGCTGGCAACGTTCTCGTCGGGGTAGATGAACAGCCATTTCCAGTCGAGGGAGACGACCTGCACTTCCATAGGCTTGTTCTGCGAGTCGATGGGGCGGAACGGATCGAGCAGATGCGAGCCGATCCAGATCACGCCGGCGAGGAACAGGATGACGAGGAGCGGAATCCCCCAGACCAGAAGCTCGAGACGCCCCGAATAGACCCAGTCGGGCAGATAGGTTGCGCGGGAATTGCCGGCACGAAACCACCAGGCAAACGCCAGGGTCGCACCGATCGTCGGCACCACGATGGTGAGCATGATGGCGAGCGCGTTCAACATGATCTGAACGTTGCCGCCGGCAATCGGTCCGCGCGGCTGCAGCACGCCGCCTGCGCAGCCGCTCAGGGTGAGAGCAAGCAGCGCAGCCGATACTCGCAGGAAGCCGCTGGGGAATGTCATGCGGCGGTCAGGATAGGACACGCAGCGCGCGCGAGACCAGTGACGCGGCGCGCAGTATGTCGGGGTTCGGACCAAGTTGAGCGTGTAGCCCGCATGAGCGAAGCGACATGCGGGAGAGCAACCCCGGATATCGCTTCGCTCATCCGGGCTTCTGTAACGGGCACCGAGCAGTCAATCCCTTTTTTGCTCCATCCCACCCCGGGAACATGCTTCTGTACGGGATCGGCGCGCAGGCCGTCACCTGATGGGGTTCGAGGAGGACAGGTCGGCCAATCTACAATTCGCGTGCTCAGAGGCACATCCCGGATAGCGGCCTGACCTGATCCATCGTCCCGGGGGAAGGGACTTCGCTTCGGGGAAGGCCTGGTGTCGGGGCCCGCCCGAAAAGCAGTGCCTCCTGGTTAGATCGCAGCCATTTGTTTGCTTGCCGCAAGCGAGTGGAAAGCCTTCCCGTCAGCGAGCATGCGATGCATGATCACGGCGAGTTTGCGCGCCAGCGCCACCTTCGCCTTCTGCATGCCAGCTCGACGGGCGATCTTCATCGCCCAGCTTTTCAATTCCGAGCACCCCTTGAGTGGCTTGATGAGCATGATGTGAGCGGCCTCATAGAGTGCCGAGCGCACCGAAGCGTCCCCGATCTTGCTAATCCTGCCGCTGAAGTCCGTTTGCCCCGATTGGTACTTTGTGGGTGTGAGCCCGAAATGCGCTCCCGCCCGCTTCGAGGACTTGAAGCGCGCCGGCTCATCGATCGCGGCGGCGTAGGTCAATGACACAATCGGTCCCACAGCTGGCGTCGTCATCAGCAGCCGCGCGCGCGTATCCGATCGGGCCATCTTGCGGATGTCTTTCTCGAACGCGTTGAACTCCCGCAGCAGGATCGCATGCACAGCCAGCAGCCCTTCGGCAATCCTCTCCAGTCTGGGGTGCCCGGCCACCAAGTGGCGAATGCGTGCGGCAAAGCTCCGTTCGGTTGTCTTGCCGACTTTCAGTCCGAAGCCGCGCAACACGCCGCGCACGCTGTTCTCGACATCGCGCAGCTTGCATTGCACCAGTTTGCGCGCCGTGAGCATGGCCCGCGTCTCCTGGGCGCTGATCGATTTGCAATGCACGGAACGGAACCAGCCAAGCCGCATCAGTTCGGCAATTCTGCGCGCATCATTGCGGTCTGTCTTCACAGGCATCGTTTGGAAAGCATTGCGGACGTGCCGCGTCTCCAGCAGCTCGGCCGCAAGTCCCGCCTCCTTCATGGGCGCGTACAGCCATTGCGAGAGCGGGCCAGCCTCCAGCCCGACACGCGTGAGCTCACAGCCCAGCGCGGCAAACCACGCGATCAGCGCCGCCGGCTCGCTCGCAGTTTTCCCCTCCCGCACGACTTTGCCGTTTCCGTCCACAACGCAAATGCTGGAGCATTCCAATGACACGTCGATTCCTGCATAGTAGTTCATGGTCGTCCCTCGATGATGCTTGGAGCGGGCGGAATTGTCCGACTCCGAATCACAGACACCATCAGATTGAGGGACGACCGCTCTGTCAGTCCGTGCAAGCCGTGAGCGAGCGCGCCATCCATAGCGCCGTAGCGAGCGAACGGCTCGCCCGCCTTTACGCCGGCCCGTTACCCCATCTACATGGTGCCTGGAACTTTGTGGGATTTTTGCAACGGTCCGGCTTTTTTCGATTTCGGCCACAGTGCCTGACGCGTTTTGTGCTCCCCTGTCGCGAAATCACAACAACGGGGGCATCAATCATGAGTATTCGCATTCTCGAGCGGGCGAGCAAACCACTGCTGCGGCTCGCTTTCTACGTTCCAACAATCGTGGTGTTGCTGGTCGCGGGCGTCCTCTTCACAGCGCGCACGAGCAGCGCCGCCGATGAATGCATCGTCAAGCCCAACGCGCCGGCTCCGCAGGGCAGTCACTGGTATTATCGCGTCGATCGCGTGAGCAAACGGCAGTGCTGGTATGTGGCGGCTGAAAGCGCAAAGGTCCGCGCGTCTGCACGCGAAACTGCGTCGCGGGTGCCGACACCCGCGGCGAAGCCCGCCATGCAAACGGCTTCCGAGGAGCCCGTGGA
>JBKPOZ010000069.1:0-9490 GCA_046733355.1 Pseudomonadota bacterium
GCCGCGCCTGTCGCACGCAATGAGTTTCGGTCAAGTCAGCCGGTGAATTTCACCACTTTCTGGCGCTGCCCTCCATCAATGCCGAGCGTGACCACATCGCCTCCACGGGTTCCCTCTCCCGTAGGGAGAGGGTTAGGGCGAGGGGTTACATCGTTTGAAAGTGACCCCCTCACCCCAACCCTCTCCCCAACAAACAAGGGGGAGAGGGAGTCGCGCCGCGCTTGTCGCACGCAATGAGTTTCGGTCAAGTCAGCCGGTGAATTTCACCACTTTCTGGCGCTGCTCGCCCACTCCATCAATGCCGAGCGTGACCACATCGCCTCCACGGGTTCCCTCTCCCGTAGGGAGAGGGCTAGGGTGAGGGGTTACATCGTTTGAAAGTGACCCCCTCACCCCAACCCTCTCCCCAAGGGGAGAGGGAGTCGCGCCGCGCCTGTTGCACTACCGTTCAGGCCACGAGGCGCGCGAACAAATCCGGATCAACGTTGCCGCCGGAGAGGACGACGACTGCCGTCCTTCCGCTCACGTCGACCTTTCCCGAGAGCAGCGCCGCCAAAGCGGCAGCACCGCCAGGCTCGACAACGAGCTTGAGCTCCCGGAAGGCGAACGCCACCGCTGCCGCGACTTCTGCATCGCTCACCGCGGTCCCCTCGCCTACCAGCTCGCGGTTGATCGCGAACGTGAGCTCGCCGGGTGTCTGCGCCATGAGCGCATCGCAAATGGTGCCGCTGAGCGCCGTATTTTTCTCGCGCGCGCCGCTGCGGAAGGATCGCGCATGATCGTCGAAGCCTTCGGGCTCTGCCGTAAGCAGCCTCGTCTGAGGGAAACGCGCCTTCACAGCAAGCGCGATCCCCGCCGTCAGTCCTCCACCCGAGGCGGTGACCGCCACAACGTCCGGAGTTAACCCCTGAGCAAGCAGGTCGCGCACAATCTCGCGTCCGGCCGTGCCCTGGCCGGCGATGATCAAGGGATCGTCGTATGGCGGCACCAGGGTGGCGCCGCGTTTCGCTGCAAGCTCCTGCGCAATCGCTGCCCGGTCCTCCCGGGCGCGATCGTACAGTACGACCTCCGCGCCCCACGCTGCCGTGCGCTCGCGCTTGGGTCGCGGTGCATCGCTCGGCATCACGATTACGGCGGGCATGCCGAGCAGGTGCGCTGCTGCGGCCACGCCCTGGGCATGGTTGCCCGAGGAGAATGCAACAACGCCGTGCGAACGCTCCGCCGGCGGAATGGACGAGAGCTTGTTGTAGGCCCCGCGGAATTTAAACGAGCCGGTGCGCTGAAGTATCTCGGCCTTGAGAAAAACGCGGCCGCGAACGAGCTCATCGAGTACCGGCGAGGTCAAGAGAGGCGTGTGCAGGGCAACCCCTGCCAATCTTCCTGCCGCAGCCTCGACGTCGGCAGCAGTGGGAAGAACGGCACGCCCGATGTCCGGCATGGCTGGAACGTTAGCGCAGATTCCGATGACATACACGCATGACAGGCAACAGGCGCGGTCGGACTCCCTCTCCCCGTTTCGTTTGGGGGAGAGGGTTGGGGTGAGGGGGTTACCGCTGCCTGCTCTTCTCCGACAAACCAAAACCCCCCACCCCATCCCTCTCCCTATGGGAGAGGGAGCCGGCCCGCGTCTATCGCAGTAGCGGTGACTCGATCTCGCCGAAATACGCTCTAGCTGCGGTCTTTTCGAGCGGCAACCCCCCGCCGCGACTGCCTGTATAATCGACATTGCGAACGCGCGCACATCAAGAGCACGGAGACGACTGATGGACCTGGGAATTGCCGGCCGCAAAGCAATCGTGTGTGCCTCGAGCCGAGGGCTCGGCCGCGGCTGCGCTCTGGCGCTCGCACAGGCAGGCTGCGAGGTCGTGGTCAACGGGCGCGACGCGAAGGTGCTGGAAGCGACCGCGAGCGAATTTCGCAAGCTCACGGCCGCGAAGATCACCGCGGTGCAGGCAGATGTCGCGACTCCGGACGGACAGAAGACACTTCTCGCGGCGTGCTCCGAGCCGGATATTCTCGTGAACAACAACGCCGGTCCGCCGTTTCGGGATTTCCGCGAGCTCACGCGCGAGCAGATTCTCGACGGCGTTACCGCCAACATGGTGGTCGCGATCGAGCTCATTCAGAAGGTGATCGGCCCGATGATGAGCCGCAAGTTCGGCCGCATCGTCAACATCACTTCGGGCTCGGTAAAAATGCCCCTTGCCGGTCTCGATCTGTCGTCGGGCGCACGCGCCGGCCTGACCGCCTTTCTTGCCGGTGTGGCGCGCTCGGTCGCCGCGTCCAACGTTACAATCAATTTTCTGCTGCCAGGCCCGTTCGACACCGAACGCCTGCAAAGCAATCTCGCCGCGAACGCAAAGAAGCGCGGGATCAGCTTCGAGCAGGCAAGAGACGAGCGTATCGCTGCCGTTCCGGCGAAACGCCTGGGGACGCCTGAGGAATTCGGCGCCGCCTGCGCCTTCCTGTGCTCCGCCCACGCGGGCTACATCACCGGGCAGAATCTGCTGATGGACGGCGGGGTTTATCCCGGCACGCTTTAGGGCGGGATGACTTTTCTTTGAATCGTCATCCCGCGCTAATTATTTGGTGGAGCATGATCTTTTCCGAAAACCGGTTCCCACTTTTCGGGATCATGCTCTTGAATGAACAAGGCCGGCTTGCGCCGGCCTCGTCGGTGTCGCCTCCTGAACCCCGCGTCGCTTGCAGCTCGGCGCGCGTGCCAGGTGCATGGACTCGATGGTGCCGCCAATTGCGTCGGATGGCAAACCGAAACGCTCGATTCGGGTGAGCGCCTATGCGCTATCTTTGGGCGAGTTGCGTGGGCGCAACACATCGGCATCTCGCCCTCAAACTCAGGCCACAGCAGTGCTGGCCCTGCAAAATTCGTGATGCCATGCGGCAAAATAGCGTATGAAGGGCTCCTTCCCTTTTCGTTTCGACACCCCCATTGCACCCGCAGACCCCAGAAAGAGAGTCTCCATGAAGCTTGTGCGTTACGGCGCGCCTGGGCGCGAAAAGCCCGGTATCCTCGACAACGAAGGTCGCATTCGCGATCTCTCGAATGTGGTACCCGATATCGCCGGGGAGGCGCTTTCTCCCAAGGGACTTGCGCGCATTCGCAAGCAGCCGGTCGACAAACTCCCGCTGGTGCGCGGCAAGCCGCGGCTCGGGCCATGCGTTGCAGGCGTGCGCAATTTCATCGCCATCGGCCTCAACTATTCCGATCACGCCGCCGAAGCCGGCATGCCGATCCCTGTCGAGCCGATCATCTTCAACAAGGCGCCGTCCTGCATCTGCGGACCCAACGACGATACAATCATGCCTAAGGGATCGAGCAAGCTCGACTGGGAGGTTGAGCTCGGAATCGTCATCGGCCAGCGCGCGCGCTACGTTTCGAAAGACAAGGCGCTCGACTTCGTCGCCGGATACTGTCTCGCCAATGACGTGTCTGAACGCGTGTTTCAGCTCGAACGCGCCGGGCAATGGACGAAGGGAAAGGGCTGCGAAACCTTTGGCCCCCTCGGGCCCTGGCTGGTGACCAGGGACGAGATCAAGGATCCGCAGAATCTGGCCATGTGGCTCGACGTGAACGGCGAAAAACGCCAGCGCGGCAACACGCGCACCATGATCTTCGACTGCAAGCACATCGTCTGGTGCTGTGCGCAATATTTCATCATGGAGCCGGGGGACGTGATCATTACCGGCACGCCGCCGGGCGTTGCTCTGGGCATGAAACCCGAGCCGAAATTCCTCAAGGCAGGCGACGTGGTCACGCTCGGCATTGATGGCGTGGGCGAGCAGCGCCAGAAAGTGGTGAAATTCACCGGCTGACCTGGCAGCAACCTCCGGCGCGCTCCCTCTCCAGCCGAAGTCGGATTTATCCGCCTTCGGCCGATTTAAAGTACCGAACCCGGGTAAACCGGGTTCGGTGCGGGGAGAGGGTTGGGGTGAGGGGGTCACTTTCAAACGATGTAACCCCTCACCCTAACCCTCTCCCACCGAACTCGGGTAACCGAGTTCGGCACTTAATAGCTGGCCTAAGTCGGATTTATCCGACTTAGGCTGGGAGAGGGAACTTAGCTTGCTGCCGCAGCGATGGCGGCGGTGATATGGGTCTTGGCGGCGCTTATCGCGTCATGCAGGCCCAGGCCCTTGGCCAGCCCGGCCGCAATGGCGGAGGAGAGGACGCAACCGCTGCCGCGCATGCCATGCCCCGGGATGCGCCTGGCCGCAAAGCGGGTCACGCGGCCGGGCTCGACCAGCAAATCCACCGACTCATCACCGTCAGCGTGCCCGCCTTTCACCAGCACCGCTTTCGGGCCCATTGCGAGTAAGAGCTCTCCCTGGGCCCGCATCTCTTCCTCGGACTGCGCGCTCCATTTGCTCCCGCTGAAAACAGCGGCTTCCATCAGGTTCGGCGTCAACAGGAGCGCACGCGGAAACAGCCGCTGCTTGAGGGGCGCGACCGCGTCGTCATCGATCAGAGCCCGCCCCGAACTTGCGGCCCACAACGGATCGAGGACCACCTTGTCCTGGGCTTCATGCGCGAGGGCGGCGTCGACCTCCTCGATCACGTCGCGTCTCCACACCATGCCAATCTTCACGGCGTCGACGCGGAATTGCGAGAACACCGCATTAAACTGGGCTTCTATAAAGCGTGGCCCAATTCGCCGGATCGTATGCACAGCGCGATCCGTTTGCACAGTTAGTGCAGTCACGACGAAGGCGCCGTGCACGCCCAGCGCTGCAAACGTGCGCAGATCGGCCGCGATGCCGGCTCTGCCGGTCGGATCGGAGCCGGCGATGGTGAGGGCAACGGGCATCACCTGCGGCACCGAGCCGCAAGACCCGCGTCGACGATGCGCCGCAGCTCCCGCGCGGCGGCCTCCGGATCGGGCGCTTTTGCCAAGGCCGATATCACGGCCACGCCGTCCGAGCCTGCCGCGATCACCTGCGCTGCGTTGCCGGCGTTGATTCCCGCAATGGCGCAGATCGGGACATCAGGCGCGCGTCTCCGTAATGCGTTCACAATTGATGCAAGCCCCTCGGTGCCGATGGGCGGACCCGGATTGGCCTTCGACGCGGTGGCAAACACGCCCCCGATCGCGACGTAGTCCAGCAATTCGACGGGCGCCGCTACCGCCTCCTCCATCGTTTTGACGGACAGCCCGATGATCGCCGGGGAGCCCAGCAACCGGCGCGCATCTGCGATCGGCATGTCGTCCTGGCCGAGGTGGACGCCCTCGGCGCCGGCAGCCAGCGCGATATCCACGCGATCATTCACCAGAACCGGAACGCGCGCCGATGCCAGGGCGGCCTTGATCTCTCGCGCCCGAGCGATCATCTCGCGCGTGCTGCTGTGTTTGTCGCGCAACTGCACCAATGTGGCGCCGCCGAGCGCAACGCGCCGCGCCAGGGCCGCGCAATCATCCGACTGCTCGGGATCGAGGATCGCGTATAGTCTCAGATCGACCGTCCTGGACGCCCTGGATTGCATGGAATTCCCGTTGTGCTCAACAGCTGAGCGGCTGCGACCCGAGCTTGTCAACCTGCGGCGATTTTGCTGGAGTTTGCCTCAACGCGACTCAGGGCTCCGATGATTCCGTTTTTCGTGCAAATCAAGTGTCAGCTGGGGCGCTCCTATGAGGTCGCCAACAAGCTTGCCGATGCCGAGATTGCATCGGAGATCTATTCGACTGCCGGCGATTTCGATCTTCTGGTGAAGTTCTATGTGGATGAGAAGACCGACATCGGTCATTTTGTAAACGAGAAGGTGCAGAGCGTTCCTGGCATTCAGGACACGCGCACGATCATCACGTTCAAGGCGTTTTGAACTCAATCATCCCGTGGGGGAACGCCCATGAAGCTCGTCGAGATCACTCCGCGCCGCAAGGCGCCGCTCTATGGTGCCCTGGTCAGGCGTGAGGCGGATATTCGCAGCAAGGGCCGCGGCACGTTCGCGCGTCAGGGCCGCACGCGCGCGGGCTCCGCGACCTGGAGACACAAGCGTTTCAGGGGCACGGTCAATCTGCAACGCCAGGACGCCGAGCAGGTCAGCGCCAAAATCCGCTCGAGCAGACCGGACGACGAAGGCAGCCTGCTCAAGGCCTTTCTCGGCTTCATCGACCGCCATTGCGGCAACCAGGTCGAGACGATCACGATTCACTACCGCTGAGCGAGCGCTCGCCGTTTCGAACCCTTGTAGGGGCGGGTTTCAAACCCGCCCTCTCTCAACATTCGAGGAATTTGCGCGCTGGGCTGGCTATCCCCATAAATTTCGGGTGGCGCCGTTGGCGGAACAGGGCGGGTTTGAAACCCGCCCCTACAACTCTTGCCATGGGCGCTACCCGCGGGTGATCACAATGAGACGAAAAACCGGTTAAATTCAGGGTACTTATTGCACTGCAGCAGGATTGACTTTCGCTTTTTCAGCCCTATCTTGGGCCCATACGCGGACTGCAGGTCAGTCCCGCTCCGCGCTTTTCAGCCATTTTCTTCGTGTTCCTGTAGCGCGTCGAGGCTGCAGCGGCCCTGATTCGAGGTGACATGCCCTTTTCCAAGCTCGCCCTTTCGGCCAAAGTTCTCGCCGCGGTAAAAGCGGCCGGCTACCCCTCCCCCACTCCCATTCAAGAACAGGCCATCCCGCACGTCCTTGCGCGGCGCGATGTGTTAGGCATCGCGCAGACCGGCACCGGCAAAACGGCGGCGTTCACGCTGCCGATGATCACCATGCTCGAGCACGGCCGCGCCCGCGCGCGCATGCCGCGCACGCTCATCCTCGAGCCGACGCGCGAGCTTGCCGCCCAGGTGCAGGAGCACTTCGAGAAATACGGCGCCGGCCAGAAGCTCACCGTCGCCCTCCTCATCGGCGGCGTGTCCTTCGATGATCAGGATGCAAAGCTCACGCGCGGCGTCGACGTTCTCATTGCCACGCCAGGTCGGCTGCTTGATCATTTCGAGCGCGGCCGCCTGCTGCTCACGGGCGTGGAGCTATTGGTCATCGACGAGGCCGACCGCATGCTCGACATGGGCTTCATTCCCGACATCGAGCGCATCTGCAAGCTCGTTCCGTTCACGCGGCAGACGCTGTTCTTCACCGCGACCATGCCGCCGGAGATCCGGCGCATCACCGAGCAGTTCCTGCATAATCCCGTAAAGGTGGAAGTCGCCCGGCCGGCAACCACCCTCGCTACGACCAAACAGGTTCTGGTGCGCACCGGCCGCGAGCCGCACGAGAAACGGGACACGTTGCGCAACCTCATACGATCTGCCGAGGGGCTGACCAACGCCATCATCTTCTGCAATCGCAAGCGCGAAGTGGCGGCGCTGCATCGCTCATTGGTCCGTCACGGGTTTTCCGCCATCGCGCTGCATGGGGACATGGACCAGTCTTCCCGCACTGCAGCGCTCGAGCAATTCCGCAATAACGAGGTTACCCTGCTGGTCGCTTCCGACGTTGCCGCACGCGGGCTGGATATTCCGGCGGTGAGCCATGTCTTCAACTTCGACGTGCCGCACCATGCGGAAGATTATGTGCATCGCATCGGCCGAACGGGGCGCGCGGGCCGGAGCGGCACCGCCATTACGGTCGCGGCGCCGGCAGACAGCAAGAGCGTCGTGGCGATCGAGAAGCTCATTGGGCAGCCCATCCCGGCGATGGCAAGCGCTCCCCCGGTTGCGTCGACTGAACGCAGCAGCGCCAATCAGCCAAAGGGCAGCAGCCGCGGGCGGCGCCGCACAAGAGACAGGCGCGCTTCCGGTCCGCCGCCACGTCGAGATGAGACCCGGGAAGTCAAGCAGAGCGCCAAGCCTGCGCGCGTCAGCGGGCAGGAGAAGCGGAGCGCAACCACGTCAGCGCCTGCCGGTGGCCATCTCCCGGCATTTTTGTTGCGTCCCGTCCGCATCCGCGCCTGATCTCGGCATCATGCCCGCGGGCGCAGTCAAGCTCGGGCAGACTGCGTAGTCGGCCGTGAACAACCTCTAACCCACTGAGCCGGACTCTACTTTCGGCCGATCTGGCGCTTTGAGATTGCAAGCTTTTGAGGGTCGAAGCCTTGAAAGCTTGCAATTTCATTTCTTGGATTCCCTCGAATCGGTAGCCGTGATTCCGTCGCCGCAGCGGAGGGAAGCATGCGGCCGAAGAAGCAGGAGACGACGGGATCCGGTGATCTGTTCCGCGCACGGCTGGATCAGATCATCAACATGAAACATGAGCTGGTGCAGCTCGCAGATAAGATCGACTGGGACTTTCTCGACGGCGAGATCGCACCGCTCTACAGCGACAAGGGCCGGCCCGGGATCGAGGCTCGGTTCGTGATCGGGCTTTTGTTGCTCAAGCACATTTATGGGCTATCCGACGAAGGCGTGTGCGATCGCTGGGTGTATGACCCGTATTTCCAGCACTTCACCGGGGAGGAATTTTTCCAGCACGAATTTCCGCACGAGCGCTCGGACCTGAGCCATTGGCGCAAGCGGCTCGGCGACAAGCTCGAACTCTTGCTGGCCGAGAGTTTGCGGGTGGCGCACGAGAGCGGCGCTCTACGGACGAAGGACTTGGCGCGGGTCACTGTCGACACCACGGTGCAGCCGAAGAACATCACCTTCCCGACGGACGCCAAGCTGCTGCACGCGGCGATTAAGGGTCTGACCCGGCTGGCCAGCAAGCACGGGGTGCGCCTGCGGCAGTCGTATGTGCGCGTGGCCAAGCGCGCGGCGATGATGGCGGGACGCTATGCCCATGCCAAGCAATTCAACCGGCACCGTCGAGAGCTGCGGATTTTGCGCATCCGGCTGGGGCGGATCATCCGCGACATCAGGCGCAAGATCGCAGGCGACGAGCAGCTGGAAGCAGCATTCTCTTGGCGGTTATCGCGCGCCGATCAGATCCGCTCCCAGCAGCAGCGCCAGCGCGGCTGGAAACTGTATTCGTTCCATGCCCCGGAGGTGGAATGCGTCGGCAAGGGAAAGGCCAGCGCCCCTTACGAGTTCGGTGTGAAGGCTTCGGTCGTTACCACCAACGGCCGCGCGCCTGGCGGTCAATTCGTGCTGCACGCCAGAGCGCTGCCCGGCAATCCTTACGACGGCCACACGCTCCGCGGCATCATCGAAGACACGCAGAAGCTTACCGGGCGCGAGATCGAGCGCGCGTATGTCGACAAGGGGTACCGCGGCCACGATGTGGAGAACCCGCGCCGCGTCTTCATCTCAGGACAAAGGCGCGGGGTGTTCGGCCGCATCAAACGCGAGCTCAGGCGCCGCTCCGCGATCGAGGCCGTCATCGGCCACATGAAAACAGACGGTCATCTCGGCCGTTGCTATCTCAAAGGCCGCGACGGCGACGCCGCCAACGCCATCCTCAGCGCCGTCGGCTACAACCTGCGCCTAGTCCTCGCCTGGCTGAGGATTATTTTGTGCGCCATCCTTCTCGCGCTGCTTCAGAGCTTCGCGAGCCGCCCAGCCGTCAAATCGGCTTTTTAACGGTCAACTA
>JBKPOZ010000070.1:0-17519 GCA_046733355.1 Pseudomonadota bacterium
AGTTGGGAATTTCTTGGTAACGTATTGATAGTTCATGGTCGCTTTTCTCCTCGGTTGGGAGAAAAGCGTAGTTTAATCAAAGGGTCGGACGCGATTTTGATTCCGCCATGCGGAGGTTCGAATCCTCCCGCCCCAGCCACCCATTGCGGTCTCTGCTGGCCCCGTTTAGACCAAGTAAATTAGCGCGAGTTTTCCGTGACTTAGCGTTGTTGAAGCGAGTCTCTGCCACCTGGAATTCAGTGAATCTAGACATAGGCGCGGCATAGTGGGCGCGAGTCTCTGTTCGCAAAATTTCAATTTCCAAATCGCGAATCCAGAGACTCGGTTCGATCTCCGCAGAGACACGGTTCGCAAAACGTTTCAAGGTGAACTCGTGCCCCAGGGCCCGGGGGACGAACCGGCAAGCGTGCTCTTGAACCGTATCCGGGCTGGCTCCCGTCACGCAGCGCCATCGGAATGGTGAAGCAATGTGTGTTGGCGCGTGAAGGAGAGATACAACCCGTTTGGCGCCAGGGTAGATGTTTTCGAAGGACCACGCTACAATATCGGCTGCACGATTGGACGCTCAATAAGATCTCTATCCATATCGCAGTCTGAAAGATAAATCGACGTTTGCCGGGGCAAACGCCCGGTTATCCGTCACTTCGCGCCTAGCAAACGGCAGCTCGCATCGCGCGATGAGGGCACCATTTTTCGCCTGGGAGAAGGTCGTGAAGCATGCTTCAATAATCGTGTGCAGCATCGGTCTGATGCTCCCATCTCTGGCGCCAAGCCAGAACGGCTCGTCAGCGCACGCTGCCGAAGTGCCGTCATACTTCAAGCCGATCGTGGGCACCGAGACGTCGAGCGCCACCGAGATCGGAACGAAGAATGTGCTGCAGCTCAACACCACCATGTTTGAGCTCTATGCCGATGCAGCGCGAATCTTTCAGAAGAATATCCTGGCGCAACACCCGGTGATCCTCGGCCTGTTCTCGGGTGCGGGTGGACGCTTCATCCTGTACCGCCCCGGCCAGCCGCCGCTTGATGCTCCACAAGTACCAATTGCCTATCAGCTGATGAAATCGGTTGGCCACAGCACTATGGCACTAGGCGAAATTGTGGTTCCGTATATCAACAGCCCCAACGACAAGAGCTGGCGCCCTTCGATGATGACGTATCGCATCCGCATGCAGGCGGCCCTGGACGGACTCGATGCGACGGCTTTGCAGGACGATTGGAAGCCGAACAGTCGCGCGATTCTGCAGAACAACATCACCTTCATGGACGAATGTCTCAAAAACGATGCGATTACACCGGAAGGCGTCGAAGAGTTTGGCAAGAAACAGGGCCCACTACTTAAGAAAAACATTGCATGGGCCGCGCAAACCCAGGTCGCGCATTGGATGAGCGTGATCGCCGGCTGGAAGCAGATGCTCGGCGCCGATTGGGAGAAGACCTACGCCGCCAGCAACACGATCTACGTAGCCCGTCAGAACAACATCCTGTTTAGCGTGCTTGCGCAGTTCTTCGGGCCCGAAGCCATCAACGACCGGCTGATGCTGATCGAGACGATCTCATTCACCACGACCCCCGACGAGATGTTGGATTCGCTAACTCGCATCATCGCCGATCGGTCAGTGGGCGCTGCATTCTTTGGCAACTACTATCTGATGGACTTCGAGTTGATGGGCGGAGACGCGCGTCAGGCCATCATCGATGAGGACGCCAAGCGCAAGATCACCCCGACGCTGCCCCCCGAGGTACCGTTCGGTTCGCACCAGTGGCCGACATTGATCACGTCGGGGGAGGGCGCAAAGACGTTGGCCGATCTTCCCTGAGGCTCAATGCGAGGTATCAGTGGAATTGGCCATTTGGAACTGCGGTTTTCGTGTGCATGGGCGCTCATGCCGGGTCATTACTGCACGAGCTTCGGTTCAGGTCGATGAGAGGCGCGGCACAATGAAAATTTCGCGACGCGAGTTTGTCACGTCGGTTACCGCTAGCGGCATAGTTCTCAGTATGTCGCGGCTGGCAATCGCCGAGGAACCCAGCTTCGCCGAGCGCGAGACGCTGCCCGGACGCCAACGCTGGAAGCCGGCAGCGGGCGCCCACGGCCGCATCGATGCCGTGCCTAAGGTCACTGGAGCCAAGCTCTACGCCTCAGATTTTCGCGCCGCCGATCTGCCCGGGTGGCCGGCAAAAACTTCACACGCCATGCTCATTCGCGCCACTGACGCGACCCATGTCTATGACGCCCTAGACCTCTCGCGCCTGACCGGCGCCTTGAAACCTTCCGTGGTCGTCACGGCCGAGGATCTGGCGCGCATCGGCACGCGAGTCCCCGAATTTTACGCTGGCGACTTGTTCTGCCCCTTGCGCAAGACGCCGCTCTATCTCGGTCAGCCGATCGCACTTTTGATCTTTAAGGAGTTCGATGCCTTCGACCAGGCCCGGCTCGCATTGCGCGACGCGACTGTCGTGAAATACGGAGAAGAGACTGGTCCCATCACGCGGCGGCCCTACGCGGCTTTTCGTTTCACCAGGGTGGCCGGCCCGACCCCCGACGCGCCAGACGTCTATTCGCCATTCAAGAACGGCTGGGTCAGTCCAGGGGTATTCAGAGACACAGGACACCCGGTCTGGGAACGCTTGCCAATTCCGAGCGGGGAGGGCTATGCGGAGGCCGCCGCGCACGGCGAAGCCATTCGCGCCGAGCTTGCGGCAGACAATCCAGCGCGGCTGGTCCTGGAGCGGCAGTTCGAGACGCAATCGGCGGATCCGATGTTTCTCGAGCCGGAAAGCGGTCTTGCCTGGTACGATCCAAGCCGCAAGAATCTTGAACTCGTCGTCGGCGTTCAGTCGCCCTTCGACGCTGCGGAATCTGTCGCCTTCCTCCTCGGCGAAGTCGACGCGGCGTACAAGCCGGCGCGCATCAACACGCAGTTCGCTTATATGGGTGGTGGTTTCGGCGGACGCGATCATACACCGTTTCCGCTGTATGTCGCGCTGGCCGCGATGTTCTTTCCCGGCCGGCCGGTCCGGCTCGCGAACAATCGCTTCGAACAATTCCAATCGGGGATCAAGCGGCATGGCTTCTCGATCAGGACCAGGATGGGCGTCGATCGGGCCACCGGCAAGATCTTCGCTTTTGCCGCCGACCATGTGTTGCATGCCGGCGGGTTGATGAACTTTTCGCACCACGTAGCGGAGGTCGGAGCCAACGCGGCACTGGGTGTCTACTATGCGCCGAAGAGCGACATCACCACGGTTTCGCTCCCCTCGCGCGCGGTGACGGCGGGCTCGATGCGGGGATATGGCACGCTGCAAGCAATGACCGCGTTGGAGGTGCTGGTCGACGAAATGTGCGCCGCCCTGCCGTTAAACCCCATCGAATTCCGGGGGCGCAACGCCCTTAAGCAAGGCGAGCGGACAGTGGCGGGAAATACCTACAGCGTCTCGGTGCGCACGCCAGAGATTTTGGATAAGCTCGAGCAGCACGCGATCTGGCGCGACCGCGCGGCGGAGAAGGCCCGCGGCAAAGAGGCGGGAATTCTCATCGGCACCGGCGTCGCTTGCGCGCACAAAAATTACGGGACCGGAGCCGATTGTTCCTTGGGAGCGGTGGAAATCGATCCGCAAGGACGCATTTCCATCCGCATCGATGCTACCGAGATGGGCACCGGTGTGGGCACGGCGGTCGCCAACCGGGTGGCGGCCTATCTGGGCGGCATCGCGGATGAGGTTGCGCTCGCGCAAATCGATGCGTTCGGTCCGCTCGCGCTGGTGAAGTCCGGCGATCCATATACGATTGATCAGAAGACGCAGGACGCCGCGGCGCGCAATCCGAGCTGGGTCCCGGAGATCTCCTCGGCCACGGCCGCCTCGACCGGCGCCCACGTCGGCACACACGCCGCCGCCGAAGCAGCGCGGGTGATTTTCCGGTTTGGTCTATGGCCGGCTGCGCTTGATTTGTGGCGCATCGGCCCGAAAGATCCGCGCGCAGCGCAATGGCAGACTGCGCGCTGGAGCGATGGGCACCTACTCGTGGCGGGGCTGTCGCCGCTCGCGCTCGCCGACGTCGCGGCACACACCCATGCAAAGAACGGCATCACCGGCTCTATGGCTCATGGTTTTAATCGCTGGGCCTGGTCGCAGGCCGATTTCAGGATCGACGGACAAAACTGGACGGCCGATATCGACGCGCTGGCGATCCGCCGCGGCGCTGGCAAGTTCGTCCGCCTGGATCGCACCAGCGTCAAGTTTCCGCCGACCGATTTCACCCGGATTGGAACGACCTACACGGCGCAGTGCGGCACGCTGGTCCGCGTCGAGATCGATCGCTCAACTGGAGCGCTGCGCATTGCCAAGGCGTACAGCGTTTTCGACTGCGGCACCCCACTGGTGCCCCAGGTGGTAATCGGCCAGGCGCAAGGCGCTTTTGCGATGGCCGTTGGCGGCGCCTTCTTGGAAACGCTGCCGCTCTACGAGGACGGGCCCGGCAACGGCAAATGGAATCTAGGACAATATCTGGTCGCGCGCGCCTCGGACCTGCCGCTGCGCGATCTCGAGATCGAGGTGCTGCCGCCCATTGATGCGAACGAAAGGCCGAAAGGCATGGCGGAATCGGTGATGAACCCCGTCATCGCCGCGCTGGTGAATGCGATCTTCGATGCCACCGGCCATCGCTTCGGTTCCTTGCCGGTGACCCAAGAGATGATCAAGGGAGTGCTGACGTGACGACGTTGAGCGTAACGATCAATGGTCGCACATACGGCCCGTCGGAAGTTCGCGACGAGCTCACCATGAACGATTATTTGCGCGAATATCTCGGGCTCACCGGCACCAAATTCGGCTGCGGCGCGGCGCAGTGTTTAAGCTGCGCGGTGATCGTCGATAATCCTGACGGCACCAGTTACACCAGCCCGACCTGTATCGTTCCGGCCGCACATTTTAGCGGTAAGTCGATCCGCACGGTGGAGGGCCATGCCAAGGACGGCGAGCTTACCGCCTTGCAGAAGGCCTTCATCGAGCACTTCGCCTTTCAATGCGGCTACTGTACACCTGGCTTCCTGAATGAGAGCCAGGTTCTGCTCGAGCGCTTGACGAAGAAGCCGGTGGCGCGTGCGGATCTTGAGAAAACGATTGCCGAAGCGCTCAATGGTCATCTGTGCCGCTGCACTGGATACATCAAATATCATGAGGCCGTACGCGCAGTGATACTTGCAGAGCCCGGCCGCTATCTATCTTAGTTCTTGTTGGTTCAGGCGTCATACGTAGCATTTACCGACGCCCGTGCCGATAAAGCCCTTAAGAACGCAGCCAAGCATGCAGCTCAAGGCGCGGGTTCCGCTCTTCGTTTCGGTCATGGTTTTGTCGGCCAGCATGCTGACTGCGCAGGCCGTTTCCCACAGCCCGCCGGATGACTTGGCGAGCGTCGAAAGCTTTTCGTCGATTACAGATGCGGCGGCCCGCTCGGGGGCGATATTCACGGAACTAGGCAAGGTCCTAACGCATCCGCGTTGTCTGAACTGCCATCCCGCCGGCGACCGCCCGCGCCAAGGAGATACGCCTCGGCTCCACCAGCCACCCGTCGAGCGCGGCGCTGACGGATTTGGACTCCCGGCGATGCGCTGTCCAATCTGCCACCTACAGGCCAACTTCGACCCCGCCGGCGTGCCGGGCAACCCGATCTGGCATCTCGCGCCCCGTGAAATGGGATGGGAACGCAAGACTCTCAGCGAGATCTGCGTTCAGATCAAGGATCCAACGCGTAACGGAAACCGTTCACTCGACGCACTCGTTGAACATATTGGCGAAGATCACCTGGTCGGTTGGGCTTGGGCGCCCGGATACGGCCGGCACCCGGCACCCGGCACCCAAAAGCAAGCGGGCGCGCTCGTCGAGGCTTGGGTGAAAACCGGGGCGGAGTGCCCCGACTAATCGGGATGCGTTTCGGTGCTCAATCGCGCTACATGGGCTTCATCCGTACTCCTGAGTGCACCGAGCGATATAGTTGAATGGGAGCGGTTGTGCATAACAGCATAATAAAGCCCATTAGGTCCAATTGGGTCATGACCTCCCTTTGGACGTTGGCGTCTGCTTCCGGTTTACCCCCAAAGAGCAGACCTACGTCCGTCCACGGCCGTGCGTCCGACTAAAAACTTTCGCCGGAGTAACCATTTAAGGGGTGTTGGTTGCGATGTGTGGAGTATCCAGTGCGTTCAAGGCCACATTGGAAAGGGTATATCAAGCTTTCCCTCGTCTCGTGCCCCATTGCGCTCTATCCAGCAATCTCAGCTGCTGAACGAGTGTCATTCCGGCAGGTCAATCGAGAAACTGGCCACCGCGTCCGTCAGCAGCTCGTTCGGCGAGCTCGTAGCCAAGCTTCAATAGTTCACCGTGAATGCGCGGAGCTCCCCACAACGGGTTCTGCTTGCTCATCTGAAGGATAAGATGACGCAACTCACGGCAGACTTGAGGCCTGCCAGGACGAGCGCGAGATTTCCAGCGCCAATAGGCCCGAAACCCTGCTCGATGCCAACGCAGGATAGTGTCCGGCTGAACGACGCAGGCCAAATTGAGCAGGCTTGGCCAGAGCCACGTCATCCACGCCAGAAACGCCCGATCACTGCCACGCAAGCATAGACGCTGTGGTGCCCGTCTCAGGGCAATATTGAGCTGATGTCTAAGGAAGAGGTTCTCTACTTCAAGCCTGCGCCGGGACTTGAATAGCTGACGACAAACGTCCCGAGCAGGTGCAGGATAGCAAGCATCGCATAAGATGATGCCCTGATTCGATTCTGCTTCATCGTGCGAATCTGGCCGGATCGAGTTTTCGGGAACCACAGCCGCCGTCGCAGACATGGCAGACCTTCCTGCGCAACCATGCGAATGCCATTGCGGCGATCGACCTCTGCGTGGTGCCGACGGTTAATTTCGAACGGCTATTTGCATTTCTCGTGGTGGGTCATGGCCGGCGACAATTGCTGTGGTTTGCGGTAACGCGGCACCCGACGGCGGAGTGACCATCATCTCAACGCCCGTCCTATCTGGATTGCATCATCGTTATGCGCGGATATGATTTTCGGGAACGACAACCGGGGCATGCCACTGTGCGACAGGCTAGACGGTTGGACTGGGAGTGGTAGATTGTGCGGGTCGGACGGCAAAGCGTCCGGCCTCATGGACACTACTCCGCGAAGCAGCTCCGGTCTCCTTTCCGGGGCTGCTTTGTTGAACAATGCCGACCTCCTTCATCAATGACCCTGAGCATTGGCGGCAGCGCGCAAACGAGATGCGCACGCTTGCGAATAGCGTGAACCGCCGATCCAAGGAAGCAATGCTTCGGATCGCTGCGGAGTATGATCGTCTCGTTGAGACGGCCGTTTAATCCGCTTCCGCCTGATCGCTGCCGAACCGCGCTCGAATGAGGGGGTGCTCGGTGAATTTGCGTAGTTGGCTTTTCGCGACTTTGTGGGCGCGATCCGCGAGATCGAGCCATGCCTGGGCCATGTCTAAGAGCTTGCCTTTGTCCGCGCTTGAGCTTGCGCGTTGGGCTAGGTCTACTGTCTGAGCGGCTCTACTCCGGTATTCGTCTTCTCGGTGCATACGCTTTGTCCCCACAAATCACATGCCGGAACGGGCATTATACCGGGCCAATTCGATTCGTTCCATGTGTCGGGTTTTATGCCTGTGGAAGCTTGAGCCGCGTCCTTTGCGGCGTCAATCCACGAGGAAGACGGACGCCCCGGGTACAGGAGAGGGCCACAAGAGCCAACCCGGAGCGCCGTCCCCCTGACGAGCGCCCACGGTGAGAGCGCCCCCCAACGCGGCGGAGCTTGCGCTGCGAGCCTAAACGGATTCTGAAATCGTCAGGCAAATGGCTGGCGTGGTTAACCCGCCCGGTTTCATCGCTAACTCGTCGTCAACCTTTTTGGGTCATCA
The DNA here is from genome assembly GCA_046733355.1 of Pseudomonadota bacterium. Classification (GTDB taxonomy): domain Bacteria; phylum Pseudomonadota; class Alphaproteobacteria; order Rhizobiales; family Xanthobacteraceae; genus VAZQ01. Next base: position 7,927 of record JBKPOZ010000070.1, read on the forward strand.
AACACGCGGCAGGTCATAAGCCTGTCTGCACATGACAAGGCTCCCACCCCGGCCGCGGTTCACAGTCCCGCGGCCGGGGCTTTTTTAATAGTCTGCCGTGCTGAGTTTGGTGCGTTGAAGCAAAGTACCGTAATGCGCAACTCTGCCGCGCATGAGCACACATCAGAAGACAGAGCATGTTGTGGTGCGCATGGGGCCTGAGCTCCGTGCTGCGATCGAGGCGGCCGCGGAGCAGGAGCGCCGGCCGGTGTCCAATCTGATCCGCAATGTCCTCGCTGATTGGCTAGCGGCGCATTCGTCCGATCGAGTCGCAGCATAGGGGGGTTGAAATGGCAATCTCGATAGCTCTTGGTCTTTCCATTTGCGAGATTGGACATTTTGGAGCACAGCGGGGATGCGAACTGGACGCATAAGAACCAGGGCGACTACCAGAGATATCTCAAGAGCCAATGTCAGTATTTCGGTTACATCCGCGATCTCGCAAATGCGATTAAACACGCGGAAAACGAGAAAACGCAAATGGTCGGTTTGGCGAATACAAAAATTTCGACCACATCTCCCGCCTTCCAAGCGAGTGCGTTTCAATCTAGCGCCTTTCAAACTCAATATCGAACCATGATTGTTTCTCAGACATCCGCGGCAGATCAAGTCGGGTTTGAAAAGCCGCCGATTGCATAATGGCGATGTGGAATAATGTGCTCTCTAAAAACGGGTGGAACTAGAGCGAAATGTACGCCCGGCGCTCTTGACCCGATGCCCGGACTAAGGAGCTCATTGCCGGCGGACTCGTTGTGTTCCGCTTTATTCATGGCGGGAAGGTGTAACCGTTACCGCTTTGTTCGGTGCACGCTGTTTGGTTTGGGATATGGGAGTCCCGTCAGGCGTTCGCGCCTCGACCTGGAGTGCGCGGGACAAGTGGCGAACAAATGCATAGTAATCCGCTTCTAAGATAGACAAGGCGGCGCTCACGGGCGCCGCTTCTGCTTTCTACCTTAGCGCAGCGCGTTTGCACCGGCGATCACGAGCACCGTGACGCACGGCAATCCAGATACAAACAGAATAAAGTCGATGACCAGTTTGGTCATTGCCCCGATCCCCTGAATTGTCCCAGCCACCGCTTAGGCCAATCCTTTAATGAGGCAGAAACGTGGCAAACCGTTGTCCAAAACAACGACAGTGAGGCCCGACGACCTGTCCTGGGGCGTTCGCCCCAACGGACCTGTTTTCAACCGCTGAATGCCACCAGCAGAATCGTAATACCGATCACCAGCACTCCGAGAGCTACGAGATCGTATTCCAGCCAATGCTGAGTACGCATGTGTCCACAACCCCTGTTCAACGCCGGTTTCTTAGAGATTGCACAATACATGGGGTGCGCCGTGAGCGCTGTGATGGGCATCACATAATTTCGCTTTTGGGTAGAGATACCGCAAAAAAAGCCGGGTTGAGGACTCTCGCAAAACCCCCGCATAGTGCGTTGAGGCGGCCACGTGTGAGGGACGATGATCCGCGCCCGTGCGCTTGCCCCGGTTTCGTGGAGACTTGACGCTTTGGCTTCAGGGTGCGTAGGGCGAGGTCACTTGCTCCTCCTTTTGCGCGCCATTCTTTTGTTCGGCCCCCCGCGGAGCCATTCTTCCGTCCCGCCCCGCAGGCGTGCGCAGCCGGCGCGCGGAGCGGCTGTCAAGGACGACCTCTGGTCGCCCGCAGGGCTTGTCCTTGATGGCCGCGAGCACGCCGGCAGACTGTGCGGGACCGGGATCAGCCGCAAGCCGTTGCTCGTAATCGATCGGCGAGAGATACCCGATCGCGGAATGGCGGCGTCGGGGATTACAAAACGCTTCGATGAAAGCAAACACCGCCATGCGTGCTTCGGCCTGCGTTTTGAACCGCTGCCGATCGAGCAGTTGCACTCGAGCGTGGCGAAGAAGCTCTCGCACATGGCGTTATCGTAAGCGTCTCCAACCGAGCCCATCGAAGGACGCACGCCCGCTTGGCGGCAGCGCTGGCCGAATTCAATGGAAGTGTACTGCGCGCCCTGGTCGGAGTGATGGATCACGCCCTCGGATGCCCCGCAGCGAGCGCCATGTCGAGCGCGTCCAGGACCAGCTGGGTGAGCAGCCTGGTGCTCATTGCCCAGCCAACAATACGGCGGCTGCAAGCATCGAGAACGATGGCCAGGTACAGAAAGCCTGTGCCCGTCGCGATGTAAGTGATGTCCGCTACGCACAGCAGATCAGGCTTATCGGCTATGAACGGTCGACCAGATCTGGCGCATGACGGCCTGCTCCCCCTCACTGTCGTGGTCACGAACCTGCGGCGGCTCACGCCGCAGAGGCCTGCCGCCGCCATCAGTCGGGCAACACGCTTGCGACCCACGCGAATGCCGTTCTCTCTGAGCTCGGCACGAATGCGCGGTGCGCCATACGTTCCCTACGAGACGCATGCGCTGCCCGGATGTGCGAGAGCAGGGCAGCGTCCGCTTGCGCACGCCGCGATGGCGCGCGCTTTGTCCACGCATAATAGCCGCTGAGGGAGACACCCAAGAGCCGGTAGATGGTGGCGATCGGATAGGTGGCCTGGTTGGCGCTCACGAATCGGAATCCTGCGATGGGATCCTGTTTGTCTCCCGGGCGAACCAGGCCGCGGCTTTTGAAAGGATTTCCCGCTCAACCCGAAGCTGCCGGTTCTCACGTCGCAGCCGATTGAGTTCTTCACGCTCCGCCGGTGTCAAACTCCCTTTGCCGTTCTTCTTGGCTGCATCGGAATCGCGCTCTGCCCAGGCAACCCAGTTTCTGATCGATTGCGGGTGTGGTCCGAATCCTGCGCCAGTTCAGTCGTCGAGCGCCCCGCATAATAGAGCTCGACGAGCTGCTGGCGGAATTCTGGAGGGGCGAGGCCAATGTCCGCATTGCCGATCTGCTGTCCCAGCGCGAAGCGCGGCTCATTGCTGGCGATGCTGCGAGTTAGATTGCGAAGCTCGACGCCGAAATCTCTGCGGTGCGCCAGGTCGCCCAGATCGAGGGCGATCGCATTGTGCGGCTTGAGTGCGGCCGCTCTAACTTTAATCGCCCAATAACCAGCAACTGACCTGCCGAACGTGGAGCAGGGATTATTTTATTTTTGAATTGTAAGAGCACGCTCTGAGTACGGTGAACGCGGCCCTTAGGGAGAGCATGATGTTCAAATGGAAACCAGCCCCTTTGGACGAGGACGGCTATTTGTACATTGTGAGATTGCGAGCACAGGACGAAGCGTTTTGTAACAGATTACGGGCAGCTATCGAGGCCGGAGAGGAATCCTGCCCAATCGGGGTCATCACCGACCCCGGAACGAAGAGGCCGCTCCGGTATGAGCGAGCGCAGGCTACTACTGCACAAATCAAAGTGATCGCGGGGCAGCCACCAAGTAAGCCGTAAACTTGGCAATCAATGGAAGGCGGCTGAGCCGCGTCGCATTGCACGCTGCGGCCGGGTCACATGCCTTCACACGCTCCACGACCGGTCCATTTCAGGCCCGCAAAGCTTTATCCGCTGTATCCCGTGCGGCCGGTCCCAGGTTCTCGCCTGTGTGAATATCCATCGACCGCCGATGATGATTATGGCGAGTGGGCTGCAGGATTGGCCTTATCCCCCGGCTCGAGCGCATCAGCGACTGCACTGCATCGCCCCCGCTCCGCACCAGTACCCCATAGTTCGTGAGCAGGACCCACCACCCAGCGACGCGCTGGCGATAACGCTCGCGGTTAAGTCCCTCATGGCTCACCCCGCCGAGCGTAGCCATTGCCACCATGACAGGCGGGCGGCCTTCGCCTCTGGCTTGGGCAGGGCTAGGCGTAATGCCTGTGCTTGTGTGCGCCACTCGCCCCGGTCTCGCTTCAGGTCTTCGACGCCACCTCGCATTTCCTCAAGCATAGCTTTGAGATCGGATACCCGCTCTTCGGCCAAAGCTGCGCGTACAGTGGCTTCCGCTAGCACTCTGATGTCACTGGCTCGTTGCTCCGGACGGTTGCCGTCCGTTACGTCTGGGAGGGCTGGGTAAACCCGGTGCAGCTCGCATGGCTCGATGCACCACTGCCCGAATTCATCCTTGGTGCCGCTGATTTGGTCCGCCTTGATGCTTCTCGATATTGACGTCTTCGATATACCGGCGGCCCGTGCGGCCTGGCCTAACGTGTAACCCATGCCGTTACGCTCCGTTGCCCATGCTGGTACGCGGTTACGTTTGCCGCGGAATAGTTGATGGCTCGTTAACGCAGGACGCCCGTGGCATGCACTGAGATGGTTAGCAGTGTGGTGATTACAACACGGCGGCTACGCTTCTCCCGCGTGACCCGCGCAGGGCTGTCCCGGGAATGATTCACTGTGTCGCGGTGCATCTCGGCCGAATCGGCACAAACCAACCCTTTCGGTTGTCCGAGACTCAGAAAGGGGCCGAGTCTGCGCTACAAAGCCATCGAGCATAGAATTTTACCCGGTAGTGGTCCGAGTATACGCCCTACGAAGGAGGATATTAGGTCTTTCTCGCAACGCTCGCCTACATGCGGAGCACCGAGCGTCACAACTTCAAGGACGGCCAGCTTCTTCAGCCTGAATTGGTGTTGCGGCACATGCCTTGCGTAAAGGGCGTGTTAGTTGCAATTGGAACAAGGGAGTTGGCTGAACCGCCCAATGCTCATCTGACCACTCAGATTGATAACGAAACGGCGCGGGGGTCTGGCCCTGCGATGGCTGCGCGTATGAGACGCAGGTATTGAGGCAAATGACAGATGCGGGTCACGAAGGAATGAGTAGCCGCCAGCTCCGGCGGCAGATGAGAGTCGCAGGCCGCCGCATCAAACGCATGATGACAAACGCAAGCCGAGCCGCAAACCGCCGCCGCGAACGGGAGTGGAGGGCCGTGTTCGAGCGAGCCGGTCCGGAAACCGTGCGGACACTGCTGTTCTCTGCAGTCGTCAATCGAGAGTCCTTGCCGCCGACGCTCTTTCACATCAGCTACGGGTCAGCAGAACGGACCGCTGCTCTCGAATGGTTACGAAGGAAGGACCGAGCAGCTAAAATCCGCGCGGGCGTACTCTATGTGGTTATCGTAATCGCGATGGTTGCGGCTTGCATCGCCGCAATGCCGGTCGTCGTAGCGTGGCTTCCGAAATGATACCTACGTGTCGACAACCGTGCCGCCAACCTCTGCGGAGAGACCGAAGCCCACGATACCAATTGCGGGGGGTGCTTGCTGGCGTGCAGGCCTCGGAGTGTGCGCAGAAGCCGAAGCGCCGATAAGCCGCGACTTTATGTATTACGATGTATTACGATCTGCTCGATCGCATCTAACTGAGTGTTATCACTGCGAGGCATCTCCTCGTTGCCTCGCTGCCGCCCGCTTTCAGAAGTCGCTCTGGGATGAGACCCGCTCCCTTGAACGATGGGAAGAGACTCATCAGAAAATCGACGGGCAGGGCGCCCGTTGTTCGGAACGATGGCGTGGCCGGACGCGAGTCCGGCCATTTTGGTCCAGGCCAACGCCTCGTGCTAAGGGTGTGTTCTGACTCTGTTAAGGTTAACGGGGAAATGGGATTATGCGCTGGGCTCAAAGCCGTGCGTGAGCAAATCTCCGTCAGTTTCGACATGTAGCAAGTGTGGCTGGGGGACCAAGTAAATGAAGCAAGAACCTAAATACCGGATCGTCACTCAAATACTTTCCCACATAGCTGATTATCATCGACGTTCCGCTATTCAGAGGGCGGGCGTCTTCCTTGCTGTGATTTGGTCGTTTTTTGGCCCGGTTACCGCTGGATTCGACGCACCACCACTTCAGGAGCGAATATCAATTTTGTTGTTATTTGGATTGATACCCGCGGCCGCCATCTATGTAGCTAGTTACATATTAAGCCAGCTAATCATGTTTAAGGGACAAGTCAGTGTGATCACTGTAAGTGCGTGCTTTCAATACATTACATTTTGCGTGAATTGCTTTGTAAATCGCGCAGTACTATCTACCCCGAAAGTGTGGAACAAACTCGTACTTGTAGCACAGAACCTGTGCTATTCGGTCAATCGTTTTTGTTGGCGCACTCAGGCCCGTCTTGTTGAAATCGCCTGCCTGCTGATAAGGAGCAGCGCGCAACTGATTATTAGGTTGCAGGGCTCCGAAGACTTCAAGCAAGGCTCGGATGAGCTTACGCCGAGCCGGCACAACCAATTCGCTCCGCCTTTCTCGCCAATCGGAACGCCGGCATATAGGAATAATGGAATTGGTCTCGACAGCGGTGAGGATGGTCCGCTCGGCCATCCTGAGCAAAACGATATATTGGAAAGCAGGACCAGCTTCCGATTGCGCCGAAGGCTCATTGCTGGCACTGCAATGTTCGCAGCATTAGGCCTGTGCGCGTGTGCATATTTCCTGTTAGCTTCACCAAATAAAACAGTCTCTCAAAGCGCAGGACTCTCTGCCGCTGTTCAAACAGTACCTGCGAGTGGGATTCAGACAACTCCCAACTCGTCCGAGTTTTTTGCTGAGATTGGTCGGTCGGAATCCTTATCTTCCAGGACTCCAGCGCCACCTGCGGAGCCGGTCGATGCTCAAAAGGTTGCCTCGGCGGCTCTGCCTACTGGATGGCTCAGAACCGGCCTGGCACGCAGCGAAGATATACTTTGTGTGCAACCCCCTAGGGTAAACATCCGGTCTACACCCTCGGTAAACGCTAGTGTTCTGGCAATCGCGCTGAAAGGCACACGGCTCAAGGTCACGAGCCGGCAGGCGGATTGGGTACAGGTGCAGAATGGTCCCTTGACGGGGTGGGTTAAAGCGCAATTTTTAGTACCTGCCGAACGGCGATAGAGCACTCGCGTTTGTAGGGCCTCGATGGAGGGATAGACTTTATCGACTTCCATATGCGGGGTCGCCTACGACCAGCTGCGACTTGCCCGCAGTATCGGCGTGGTTTCACGGCGTCAGAATTGCGTCGAGCGCGAGTGCGATCAATTGGGCGCCCGCCTAGCGAATATGGTCGCATTGCCCGCGCCCAGCATCAGTTACCTGCATCAATTTGGAGCTGCACAGGACCGCTTTGGGTCCATCAGCTCGCTTTACCGCAGGGGATGGAGCATATCCGCTTAGCCCCAATCAATGTGAGCGGTGATTAACTGGTTGCTCGATTACTTCGTGAGTGCGTGCAAATTAGAACTCCGCATGAAACCGTACTGCGGAAATCACAACCGCAATTGTTCAGCTCCTTGTCATGACTTATCTTTTCTTTGCGCAGTCGCAGGAGATAGATATGACGTACGCCACAGTCACACCTGCTGCCCACTCGGTGCAATACTCTTTCGTGTGTCGTTGCCGGGCACGATTGTTGCAGCACTCCTCATTCTTCTGAATGTTGCCGGCCACGCGCAAGAATCAACGCCATCAGATCATGCGCCACGCATTTATGCTCCCGGACTCGGTGAATTCATGGGGAGAATCCAGGTCGATCATGCCAAACTCTGGCTCGCAGCGGAGGCGCGCAATTGGAAGCTGGCCGAGTACCACTTGGACGAAATGAAAGAATTGCTTTCGGATGTGCAGGATTTCGTGCCGAGTTACAAAAAGCTCCCCATTGGCGACATGATCGAGGCAATCACGATGGGCGCCATCAACGATCTGCAGCGCGCCATTGAGGAGCCCGATTTTACGAAGTTCTCGGCCTTTGTCGACAAGCTGACCGACATTCATGTAATTCGTGTCATGCTGCCGCAGGTCATCCGTATGCAATCCGGCGTCCGTCTCAGTCCAATTTCAGCAACCAGAACTTCGCCCCTGCGAAGTAGTTTTGGCAGGAGAGCGCGTTACCACGCATCCCGGGACTCTCGAGCGAAATTGGTGGGCGGCGCTGCAATGTGCGCCGCACAATCCCGAGCCAGCCTAAGTCTGGTCGGGTCAAAACCTGCTGTGAGCAGAACCGCGGCTCAACATCTGCTGATGCTCGAAGACCGGACTCTCGCAATGGTTTTCTGGAGGCCGTGGCCGCCTCTCGGAAGGCGTCACGCCCTTTAGCCGTGGGACTGCTTCCCTGTTGACTCTAGAAGAATAGCCTGTTCTCTTCAGAAAATTTCCTTATTCCAACACACAGGGAATTTGGCCGCAAAGCATTGAATTGGGCGGCGTGTTCGGGGCGAAATCCTCCGCGGAAGCCCATACTTTCGCAAATTTCCCTGTAAATTTCCCTGATAGCAGGGAATTATTGGCCTGAGACGGGTTCGATTACGACTGCGTCCTCAGCCAGGCAGAGCGGTCTCCGCTGCCATGTCCATCCCGAACTTTTTTGCTAAGCTCCCTTGCGTCAGGAGTTCACCACTCATGGCTTTGTCTGATGTCATTCTCGCCGCGACGCTGAACAATCAGGCCGAACGTTACAAAGAAGAGGGTCGCTATGCCGATGCCGAGCCGCTCTACAAGCGGGTGCTGGCGATCCATGAGAAAGTGCACGGCCCCGATCACGCCGATGTGGCGCTGGCACTGACTGACCTGGCCGAGCTCTACAAAGAAGCGGGTCGCTACGCCGATGCCGAGCCACTGTACAAGCGGGCGCTTGGAACCTGGAAAAAAGCGCTTGGCCCCGATCACCCCGATGTCGCGCAGTCGCTGAACAATCTAGCCGGTCTGTACAGAGTCCAGGATCGCTACGCCGATGCCGAGCCGCTCTATAAGCGGGCGCTGGCGATCTTCGAGACAGCGCTCGGCCCCGATTACCCCTCTGTCGCGTCGGCGCTGAACAATCTGGCCGATCTGTACAGCGCGCAGGGTCGCCACACCGATGCCGAGCCACTCTACGAGCGGGCGCTGGCAATCCGGGAGAAAGCGCTCGGCCCCGATCACCCCGATGTGGCGCAATCGCTGAAGAATCTGGCCGACCTGTACAGCGCCCAGGGTCGCCACGCCGATGCCGAGCCACTCTACAAGCGCGCGCTGGGGTCAACAGGAGAGCAGAAGCGAGGCACCCTCGGTTCGTAGATGCGTGGCGTTCTGTTGTCGCGTTTCGGAACATTCTGCGTGGGTCCGGGATCGCTTGCCGCACCACGAGGCCGGGCACGCAGTTATCGCTTACGTGTTGGCTACCGGCCACGGTCCGTGACGATCGTTCCGAGAGTCGATACAGCAGGACATATCATTCACACCAATCCGCTCCACGGATTTCAGCTTGACATCGACCGCTCGGACGAGGCACGGCTTCGGCTTGAGAGGGGGCTGAACGGGAAACAGAAATGGAGCAAATTGTACTCTATAAAGGGTTCCGCATCCGCGCGTATGAGGACTGGTCGGGCCTATGGTTGGCCGAATGCAAGCAGCCGCTTAGGCTCAGGCCGGGTTCTCCCGATCACGAGGACACCGATGCGGAGTACATTGCCACGCCCTCCGCGCACCCAACGGCGGAAGCTGCTATTGATTTCATGAAGCAGATGATCGATAGCCCAAGGACGGCGAGATAGGCCCGACAGGCACTGCAGAGCTTCATCCAGGACAGATATTGGAATCAGTTATGAAAAAGGCATTGCCACAATCTGATGGTTCTTCCTTCCTCGTTTGCGAGGATGTGCGCGAGGAGGTCAACAATAAGC